>CANSTU010000037.1 GCA_947650005.1 uncultured Lachnospiraceae bacterium | reverse complement strand
AATCAGGGAGGTTGAAAGCGTCCTTCTTTCAACCTTGCTCCTATCCGCCCGCATCAGCGGGCAATGAAATCAGGGAGGTTGAAAGCGTCCTTCTTTCAACCTTGCTCCTATCCGCCCGCATCGGCGGGCAATGAAATCAGGGAGGTTGAAAGAATCCTTCTTTCAACCTTGCTCCTATCCGCCCGCATCGGCGGGCATGCTGTTCGATGAGGACATTAAGCGCCCTGGTTCGTTGGTTCCTGTTATATTAATTATACTATCATGGGCTCAATAATCAAGCATATACTATAATACAGAAATCAAAGGAAGTATAGTTTGCCTTTCCCCTCATATAATATTTGAGAAGGGAAATAAGGGGTAGTATGTATGGGAAAAGAAAAAAGACTGACAGGGATGCTTGCAATCTTTCTTTTTGTAGCTGCCCTGTCCTTTTTTATCATAGAAAACGGAAGGGAAGCCATGCAGACAATATCTCCGGCTGTGCCTGAAGAAAACGAACATAATAAAGACATCGGGAAGATAGCGCTTACTTTTGATGATGGCCCTCACCCCTACTACACGGAGCAGTTGCTTGATGGGTTAAAGGAACGGGGCGTGAAGGCCACTTTCTTTGTGACGGGAGAAAATGCGCAACTTCATCCAGATATCATCCAACGGATGGACGAGGAAGGACATCTGATCGGTAACCATACCTATAGCCATATCCAGCTGACAGATAATAATAGGGAGAAGTTTCGGGAGGAATTGATCAAAACCAACGAAATTATCATGGGGATCACGGGAAAAGAGGTTATCTATGTCCGGCCGCCCTATGGTACGTGGGATAAAAAATTTGAAACCGAGTTGAACATGTTTCCTGTCCTATGGAGCGTGGATCCTTTGGACTGGTGCTCCAACAACGTTTCCTGTATCATGAACAGAGTGATGGGAGATGTAGAGGACAACGATATTATCCTGATGCATGACTGCTACGAATCTACGGTAACGGCAGCTCTTCAGGTGGTGGATGAGCTGATGGCGGAGGGATATACTTTTGTGACGGCGGATGAGATTTTATTTGACTAAAAAAGCTGCCTTTTCATGCTGCACAGGAAGCAGATTTTATTCCAACTTAATCTTGCTCCACCTCTTTTAGAACATTATAATCAAAGCATATAGGGCGCGTGAATTCTTGCAGATGCCCAACGAAAAGCTTTTTCATGCGGAAAAGAAGAGGAGGAAACAGGCTTATGAGTTTTAAAGTCGCGATTATCGGGGCGGGAAGTTTGGTTTTTGCCAGGACGTTGTTTACCGACATTTTGTCCGTTCCAATGTTCCATGACATTGAGGTGGCTTTTACGGATATCAATCAGGACAACTTGGAAAAGGTAACCCGTCTGTGCCAGCGGGATTTGGACAGCAATCGGATCCCCATCACAATCCAGTCCACTACGGATAGAAGGGAGGCTTTCCGGGGCGCCAGATACATCATCAACTGCGTGCGCATCGGCGGGCTGCCCGCTTTTGAGATGGATGTGGATATCCCCCTGAAATATGGGGTGGATCAATGTGTGGGAGATACTCTTTGTGTGGGCGGTATCATGTATGGGCAGCGCGTTATCGCGGAAATGCTGAATTTCTGTAAAGATATCCGAGAAGTGGCGGAGCCCGGGGCCATTATGCTGAACTATTCTAATCCCAATGCCATGGCCACCTGGGCCTGCAACAAATACGGCGGTGTGAAAACAATCGGCCTGTGCCATGGGGAAATCCATGGCGAAACACAGATTGCCGAAGTTTTGGGGATCCCAAGGGAAGAATTGGACATCATCTGCGCGGGAATCAACCATCAGACCTGGTACGTGAGCGTAAAGCATCGTGGAGTGGAATTAAAGGACAGGCTTCTAGAGGGATTTGAAAAGCATGAGAAATTCAGACAGGAAGAAAAGGTCAGGATCGATATCCTGAAGCGTTTTGGTTACTATTCCACGGAATCCAACGGACATCTGTCCGAATACGTGGCATGGTATCGGAAGCGCCCGGACGAGATCGAGGATTGGATCGACACTGGAAGTTGGATCAACGGGGAGACCGGCGGATATCTACGCGTGACCAGGGAGGAGCGCAATTGGTTTGAGACGGAATATCCGAAAATAGCGGCCGAGCCGCCTAAGAAGCTGGACGGCAGCCAAAGAGGGAAGGAGCACTGTTCCTATATCATAGAAGCGTTGGAAACGGGGCGCAGATACAGAGGCCATTTCAATGTGATGAACGAGGGATGCATCACGAATCTGCCCTATGAGTGTGTAGTGGAGGTGCCCTGCTATGTGGATGGAAACGGCGTTTCTATACCGTCCGTGGGAGATCTTCCCCTGGGTTGTGCTGCCGTTTGCTCCCAATCCATCTGGGTACAGCGCCTGGCGGTGGAAGCGGCGGTAGCCGGCGATGTGACTCTGCTAAAACAGGCGGCGTTGATGGATCCCCTCACAGGTGCAGTTTGTAACCCGCCGGAGATATGGCAGATGATCGATGAGATGCTGATTGCTCAGGAAGAATGGCTGCCCCAATATACGAAAGCTATCGCAGAGGCAAAGGAACGCTTTGCGAAAGGAGGGCTTCTGCCCGCCAGGGACGGATACCGCGGGGCGGTGAGGATGCGGGAAAAAACCGTGGAAGAGATCGCTGCACAGCGGGAGGGACGGACAATTACCGCTTGAGGTTAGTCGAGCGGAGAAGATTTGTATGGCGTAGCTGTATCCTGCCCAAAGCCGCGCTGCTGCGTCGTTTTGTCTACAGATATTATTTTTATGGACATACCATAGGATTATTTTTCGATTGTGTTATTGTAATGCAGTGCATCTTTCTTTGAAGGGAATGATAGACCGCCAGGAGGCAGGGGCGTATCGGAAGGCAGGCATACCGGACCGGCAGCCCATGTTCTGGAAAGGCTTCTGAAACGAAACTTTGGAGAAGCGTCTGAGAGAAGTTGAAACCCGTTTCATCCCATAGGGGGGCGTTGTCCGACGAGCAAAGTGAGGAGTTTAGCCCCATACGGAATGCCCGAAACGGGATTTGGCTTCTCTTAGATGCTGCCCAAAGCCGAAGCGCTTTTCAGGACAAGGGCTGCAGGTCCGGTATGCCTGCCTTCCGATACCTCCCTGCCTCCTGGCCTCCTTTCCTATTATCCTTTTCTTCCTTGAAAAAAAGTAGTTGACAAGTGATATAACAATTGTTATAGTATAAATAGAACAAATAAAGCAAGAGCTGGGATACAAACATTCGGCACGTATTAAAGCGGGCAAATAGGATCATCCTGATTTGAGTGCCTTCTAAAGCGGGCAGATAGGATCGTCCTGATTTGTACGCACGCTAAAGCGGGCAGATGGGAGCTAAGTTTGAAACTACGTTTCAAACTCTCTGTTGGTGGCGCTATCGCAAGCGCTGCTTGTGATATGCATGGGTATAAGATTGAAAATTGATATTTTCAATCTCGGATTTTGTGACGTTGCACGTCCCAAAGTTCCCGCTGATTAAAATGCCGCTTGCGCGGCGGAATGAGAGGAAATATGAACATTTCAAAATTTACGCAGAAATCTATGGAAGCAGTGGAACGTTGCCAGAAACTGGCCTATGAATACGGTAATCAGGAGATTGAGGAAGAACATCTGCTCTATGGCCTGCTCACCGTAGAGGACAGCTTGATCCTGAAACTGATCGAGAAGATGGGGATTGCGAAAGAGCATTTCGCAAATCGGGTGGAAGATGCGTTGAGCCGCCGAGTCAAGGTGCAAGGCGGACAGGTTTATGTGGGAAAAGATTTGAATACTGTGCTTACCTCCGCGGAAGACGAGGCAAAGCAGATGGGGGATGAATATGTATCCGTGGAACATCTGTTCCTGGCCATGATCCGCCATCCCAATAAGGAGGTCAAGCAGATCTGGACGGAATACGGTATAACCCGGGAACGTTTCCTACAGGCCCTTTCCACGGTACGGGGAAACCAGCGAGTGACCAGCGACAATCCGGAGGCCACCTATGATACGCTGGAGAAGTACGGCGAGGATCTGGTGGAAAAGGCCCGGAATCAGAAACTGGATCCGGTGATCGGCAGAGACGCGGAGATTCGGAACGTGGTTCGGATCCTGTCCAGAAAGAGTAAAAACAACCCGGTGCTCATTGGAGAACCTGGTGTGGGAAAAACAGCTGTGGTGGAAGGGCTGGCCCAGCGGATCGTGCGGGGAGATGTGCCCCAGGGGCTGAAGGATAAGAAGATATTTGCGTTGGATATGGGGGCGCTCGTGGCCGGAGCCAAGTACAGGGGGGAATTCGAGGAACGCTTGAAGGCAGTTCTGGAGGATGTGAAGAACAGCGATGGCCAGATCATCCTTTTCATTGACGAATTACACACCATCGTGGGCGCGGGTAAGACGGAAGGCAGCATGGATGCGGGAAATATGCTCAAACCCATGCTGGCCAGAGGCGAACTGCACTGCATCGGAGCCACGACCCTGGACGAATACCGGCAGTATATTGAGAAGGACGCGGCGCTGGAACGGCGTTTTCAGCCGGTCATGGTGGAGGAACCCACGGTGGAGGATACCATTTCTATCCTCCGCGGCCTGAAAGAGCGGTATGAAGTTTTCCATGGGGTGAAAATCATGGACAATGCCCTGGTGAGCGCAGCAATCCTTTCCAACCGCTACATTTCAGACCGTTTCCTGCCGGATAAGGCCATCGACCTGGTGGACGAGGCATGTGCGCTGATTAAGACGGAGCTGGATTCCATGCCTACGGAGCTGGATGAATTGCAGCGTAAAATCATGCAGACGGAAATCGAAGAAGCTGCCTTGAAAAAAGAGGATGACAGATTGAGTCAGGAACGTCTTGCTGATCTGCAGAAAGAATTGGCCGAGCTTAAGGAGGAATTCCAGAATAGAAAGGCCCAGTGGGATAATGAGAAGGCGGGAGTGGAACGCCTATCCCGCCTGCGGGAGGAGATTGACGCCACGAACAGTCAGATCGAGATCGCCCAGCGGGAAGGAAATCTGGAAAAAGCGGCGGAACTGAGCTATGGCCGCCTGCCGGATCTGAGAAAACAGCTGGAGGTGGAGGAAGAAAAGGTAAAGAGCGAGGAACTTTCGCTGGTACACGAGAGCGTGAGCGAAGAGGAGATCGCCCGCATCGTATCCCGGTGGACGGGAATTCCCATCGCCAAGCTTACGGAGAGCGAACGGAACAAGACCTTGCATCTGGATACGGAACTGCATCGCAGGGTGATCGGTCAGGATGAGGGCGTGACTAAGGTGACGGAAGCCATTATCCGTTCCAAGGCCGGAATCAAAGATCCCGGAAAGCCCATCGGTTCCTTTCTGTTCTTAGGTCCTACCGGCGTGGGAAAAACCGAGCTGGCAAAGGCGCTGGCCGCGGCGCTTTTCGATGATGAAAACAATATGGTACGCATTGATATGAGCGAGTATATGGAGAAGCATTCCGTTTCCCGCCTGATCGGAGCGCCTCCCGGATATGTGGGATATGAAGAGGGCGGCCAGCTGACGGAAGCGGTTCGGAGAAAGCCATATTGCGTGGTTCTCTTCGATGAGATCGAGAAAGCCCATCCGGACGTGTTCAACGTGCTCCTTCAAGTGCTGGATGACGGTCGGATTACGGATTCCCAGGGACGTACCGTGGACTTTAAGAATACCATCCTGATTATGACTTCAAACATCGGCGCATCCTTCCTGCTGGAAGGGATCGGCCGGGAAGGAAAAATTACGGAGGAGACGGAAAACGAAGTCATGGCGGAACTGCGCGGCCATTTCAGGCCGGAATTTTTGAACCGCCTGGACGAAACCATTCTATTTTCACCCTTGTCCAGGGAAGATATCGGCGGCATCATCGGCCTGATTATCGACGATTTAAACAGGCGCTTGTCAGACCGGGAGCTGCGCATTGAGATGACGGACGAAGCGCGCAGGTTCGTGGTGGAAAATGCCTACGATCCCGCCTATGGCGCAAGGCCGCTGAAACGGTATATCCAGAAACACGTGGAAACCCTTTCCGCCAGGCTGATTCTACAAGACGAGGTGGGAGAAGGGGATACCATCCTGATCGATGTGAAGGAAGGGACGCTTACGGCAGCCAGAAAAGTTTGACATTTAATAGGGGCGCACCGGACAAAAATGTTCCGGTCCGCCCCGCCTGCCTTTTGGCATCTTTTTCCTCCGGGTATCCGCTATTTGTCATCTTTCCCAGCGCCCAAACGCCCTATGAGGGTGATGGACAGGCTGATGAGCCCGATCACAACAAAGATGCCCAACATCCCTTTTCCCGTGATGATAAGGGCAATGATTAGATTGTTTCCCAAACAAATCACCTTCTTTCCTTTACGTTTGAGAGCGCCTTATAGATAAGCCGATACCAGGCTGATGACCAGCCCTCCGGCTATGACGGAGGCGATTTGGCCGGACACATTCACGCCTGTGGCCTGCATGATCAGGATATTGCCGGGATCTTCCTTTAGCGCCATTTTCTGAACAACTCTTGCGGACATGGGAAAAGCGGAAATCCCGGCAGCCCCAATCATGGGGTTTATTTTTTCCCTCAAAAACAGATTAACTACCTTGGCAAAAAGGACTCCTCCTATGGTGTCGAATACGAAGGCCAGCAGACCGATGGCCATGATGAGCAGGGTATCCACACGGACAAAGGCTTCCGCGCGCATGCTGAAAGAGATGGTAATGCCAAGAAGCAGCGTGATCAGATTCGCCAGGGTGGTCTGGGCGGTATCGGACAGGACGCCCAGCACGCCGCATTCCCGCAGAAGATTTCCGAACATGAGAAAACCCACCAAGGATACGGAGGCAGGAGCGACCAATCCCACCAGGAAGGTCACCAGAATGGGAAAGAGGATCCGAGTAGTTTTGGTGACGGGTCTTTCAGGTCTTGCGGCCATGCGGATGCATCGTTCCTTCCGGGTCGTCACAAGGCGGATAGCAAAAGGCTGTACGATGGGCACAAGAGCCATATAGGAATAGGCTGCCACAGCGATGGGCCCTACATAGGCGGAACCAAGAACCTGGGAAACCAGGATGGAGGTGGGGCCGTCGGCCGCGCCGATGATGCCGATGGAGGCCGCGTCCCGCAGATCGAATCCGAGAAGGACAGCAATACAGAGGGCAAAGAAAATGCCGAACTGGGCGGCCGCGCCGAACAGAAAACTGATTGGCCGTGAGAGAAGAGGACCGAAATCGATCATGGCGCCTATCCCGATGAAAAGCAGGATAGGGAGGGCTTCCGATGCTTCTATTCCTGTTTCAAACAGCCATTGGATAATACCGTTCACTTCCCCGATTCCGTCCATAGTTTGATCGATGACGCCGGAAGAGGGAAGATTGACCAGAATGGCTCCGAAGCCCATGGGCAGTAGCAAGGCCGGCTCGTACTCCTTTTTTACGGCCAGATAAATGAGCAGCGCTCCTGTGGCGTACATAACGATCTGCTGCGGGGTGATGGATAGGAAACCTTCGTAGAGGAATTCCATGGGATGTTCTCCTTTCCTGATGAATTGATGCTTCCATGCCTTGCGTGCCATCCCTTGGCGGTGAATGCTGTTGCATTGCATGGGTTAAGTTATGGTAACAAAAAAACGAGACCTTCTGACCTAAGCCAAAAGTCTCGTTCTTTCCGTAATACAGGACAGAACGGAAAACATACCGTCTGTCGTCTTAGAAAGTGCACGACCATGACCGTGCCGCCCCAAGACGGAAAAACGGTCAGAGGATGTTGATCGTACAGGTTACTACTCCCTTTTAACGTGTATCTACCTTACCACCTATTTCGGTGGTCTGTCAAGGGATTTATGTAAGAACTGCTGGATTATAAGGGGAGGAAAATTGAAAAATGTCTGTACAGCCATTTTTCAATTATGAATTGATGCTTGCTGAAGCAGGCATGGAGATTAGCTGTGAAAATTCATTTCGGTAGCATTTAAGTAATACAGTATGGAAAAATCC
Organism: uncultured Lachnospiraceae bacterium; assembly: GCA_947650005.1. Taxonomy (GTDB): domain Bacteria; phylum Bacillota; class Clostridia; order Lachnospirales; family Lachnospiraceae; genus Eisenbergiella. The sequence goes on along the minus strand of CANSTU010000037.1, from coordinate 25,423 downwards.
ATACTTAATACTCGCATTTATGACTGGTATTAAGTATAATGAAGGAAGATAAGGGTGATAGAAAGAGCGTTTAAATTTTTGCCCCCAATCTGCACTCGCGCTGAAGCGCGCATATGGGAACCATATAAGGAGGATCAGTTATGCTGCCGGAAGACCCCGTTATGCTCTTGAGCTATGTGAATTTAAAACTCCGGGACTATTATGCGAATTTGGAAGAACTGTGTGAAGACCTGGAGGCAGACAGGGAAGCTATCCTGGAGAAATTAAAGGGAATTGATTATTTATATGACAGGAAGAAAAATCAATTCGTCTGAAGAAAAAGGAACCTGAGGGAAAACCTTCCTGTCAGGTTCCTTTTTCTTCACACATCCGTTAACGCTTATTTTACAGAACCGGTAATACCTTCCGTGAAGCTCTTCTGCAGGCAGAAGAAAACGATGGCTGTGGGAATCGTACAAATGAATACGCCCAACATCAACATGCCATAATCGACGGCATAACCGCCCTGTAGGTTTGCAACCAGCATGGGCATAGTGATTGCATTGTTGCTCTGCAATACTACCTTAGGCCACAGGTAATTGTTCCAAGCGCCCATGAAGGTGATGGTCATGGCGGCCGCATAGGTGGACTTCATGGTGGGAATGAACATGCGGAAGAAGATTCCCAGCTCGCTCAGTCCGTCGATCCTGGCCGCCTCGATGATATCGTGGGGGAAGGAACGGGAAGCTTGGCGGAACATCATGATCATGAAAGGCGTTGCGATGGACGGAAGGACGAAAGCCCACATGGTGTTGATCATTCCCAGAGTGGAGAACATACGGAACATGGGAATCATCACGGCAGCAAAGGGAATCATCATAGCCGTCAGCAGGATCTTGAACACCGTGTCTTTGCCTTTGTCATGGTAGATTTCAAAGCCGTAGCCGGCAATGGAACACAGCAGCAGACAAAGGAAAGTCAACAGGATCGAGTTCCGGAAGGAATTAAAGAGCGCCAGGCCCAGATTTTGGTTACCGATGAGGGCTTTATAGTTCTCAATCAGGTAGGTGCCGGGAATCAGCCTTCCCCTGACGACATCCACACTCTTGTTGGTCGCCGCACAGGCCATATAATACAGCGGGAACACGGAGATCAGGGAAAAGATCGTCAGGAATAAATATGCGAAAAACTTCTTTCCTTTGGTCATCATCTTTCATCACCTACTTTCATCTGAATGAGAGCCAGAATGGCAACAAGAACCAGGATTATGATGGACATGGCCGCCGCGTAACCGAAATTCGGACTGGACACGAAAGAAGTATTATAAATATAGTGGGACATACTCATCGTGGACTTGCCCGGACCGCCGTTAGTTAAGTTCAGGGATTCGTCGAACAGCTGCAGAGTACCATTGGTGGATGTGATTGTGGTCATCAGGATCGTAGGTTTCAGCAGAGGCACCGTGATCTTGAAGAAGGTCTGCAAAGGGCTTGCACCGTCGATCTTAGCAGCTTCATAGACGGAATATTCAATATTCTGCAGGCCTGCCAGATAGAACACCATATTGTATCCGGTCCATCTCCACAGCAGAGCCAAAACGACCACTATACGGGCCGACCAAGGGTTGGAAAACCACATGACCGCGTTTAATCCCAGGGCGCGCAGAATCGTGTTGATGAACCCATCATTGGCGAACAGGGCCTTGAAGATCATGGCGTAGGATACCAGGGATGTGGCGCAGGGCAGGAAGATGCAGGTACGAAAGAATCCCTTGAAGCGCAGATCTTTGTTGTTCAGCACGGAAGCAAGTACCAGTGCCAGGACCAACATGACTGGAACCTGGATGATCAGATAGATAAAAGTATTGAACATGGTCTCCTTGAAGGTTGGATCCTTCAGGATACGTATATAGTTGGCAAACCCCGAAAAGCTTAGGTTGACGCCCATTCCTGTCTGCAGCGATAGCACGAACGCCCGAATCATGGGATAAAAACTGGTCCAGCAGATCAGCGCCACTGCAGGTATCAGGAACGCCCAGCCGGTGAGGCCATGTTTTTTCTCAAGAGTGAGGCCTTTTTTGTTTTGACCGTTCATGGAATTCTCCCTCCCTTTCAATCATATTAAAGGGCCTGCACACTGCCTGCGATGGCAGCAACAGGCCCCTTGGTCATAACTCTATATCGTTTCCTCCCGATAGAAAGGGGGAGGAATCCTGTCGGCTGAAAAACGGAACCCTCTAGGCACGAGACGAGTTACTATGCAGAAAATCATTTTCAATAAAGGACGCCGTGCCTTGAGGATAGCCGTTCGTCAGAAAATCAGCCTCCCATATTGAATTCGACGGTTTCCTGTGCGGTCTTCAGCTCGGCATCAATATCAGCTCCCTGCTGGATGATGTTGGAAAGAGCTACGCCTACAGCATCACGTGCATCGTAGTAGAATGCACCAGTGACATTGGAAGGCGTCTTGGAAGCAAAGTCAACGATCTTAGCATAGATCGCATCTCCTGCGAAATATTCTACAGGCTGATTGTAAGCTTCAGATTCGCCGGCGGGCTTCCAGGTCGCCAGAGCTCCCTTGGAAATGATGTCGTCATAGAAAGCATTGCTTCCTGCAAAGGTAGAATTCATGAAATCCACAGCCAGGTCAACGTTTTGGCAGTTGGCAGAAATAGCCCAAGACGAACCGCCGTTGTTGGAATAATTACTGGCGTTGTCAACACCTTCCAGTTTAGGAAGATTGGTGATGCCCCATTTGCCGGACTGATCTTCGGCGGGGGTGATGCTGGCCATGATCCAGCAGCCGTTAACGGCGCTCACGCAAGTTCCGTTATTCAGGGAACCGACGTACTGATTCCAGTCGGTTACTTCCTGCATGATGCCTGCATCCACCATTTCGATATAGATATCGATGATCTTACGAAGCTGCTCGTTTTCTGCGATGTTAACGCTGCCGTCCTCATTGAACAGGGAAGCGCCGCAGGACTGGAGCATCATCATGGTCATATCGGTGGAACCTGTAGTACCGGTCATCATAGGATATCCGGTCTTCTCCAGGACAACTTTCCCCTTTTCGATGTAATCGGACCAAGTGATGTCCGTGAAATCATCGAGAGTGAAGCCGGCCTGCTCCAGATAATCGATACGCATGGCATTGATAACAGTACCATTATCGAAAGGAATGCCATAATTCGTTCCATTCAGAGTTGAATACGCCACTTTAGCCTCTGAGAACTGGGTGAAGTCGATCCCCTTGTCGTTGAGCGGTACGAATACGTCCGGATAATTGGTCGCGTACTTCTGGAAAGAATTATCCTGCATCAAGAAGATGTCCGGCAGCGTGCTCAGGTCGCCGGCGGAAACAGCTGTGGTGATACGTGTTTCGATGTCAGTGGACTGCACTTCGCTCACCTCTACGGTGAAGCCCTCGTGATCCTGCGCATAGATTTCTGCCGCTTTCTCGATGGCATAGATGTTGAAGTTCGGATCCCATGTCCATACGGTTAAGGTGTTGCTTCCTCCCGAAGCCCCTTCTGTAGCGGATTCGCCGTTGTCCGCAGCGGCCTCGCTGTTGTCTGTAGCTCCGCCGTTGTCCGTAGCTCCGCTGTTGTCAGAGCTGTTTGAACTGCCTCCCGAGCTGCTTCCGCCGCCGCATGCGGTCAAGGAAACAACCATAGTGAGAGCCAGTAATACGGAAATTACTTTTCTTTTCATGTTTCATCCCTCCTGATATTTTTCTGCATTTGTTCAATTTGTCTGCATATTCATTATGCATAACTTGCACGGAATGGCATTATGTATAAGAAAATGTATTTTATGAACAAATACATATACATTATATCATAGTGATAGCACGTTTGTTGCTAAAATCAAACATATTACGTGCATAATCAACCATTTATAAGAGGAGATTTGGCAGATGTGACGAAAAAGGATGGCGAAAATGGGAAAATTGCTTAAAATAGTTCATCCGGAAAATATGCCTGAAGGCAGAACGCGCCACATTTTCCGGATGAAAAAGGATTTCAATTGTCTAAAAATTTGTGGGGGGGGGGTATTTTTCCCCATCCCTCTTCTGCCTGAACCGTATAATTCAGAAGGCTGCGCTCATAGAGTTCCGGTTTTTTCCTCCATTGCTGGGGGGAAATGCCCATGATCCTGCGGAAATTACGGTTAAAGGTGGACAGGGTGGAGAAGCCGGTCCGGGAGGCAATGGCGCTCACCGGATCATTGGTCCGCTTCAATTCGTCGCAGGCCCTTCGGATGCGTACTTGGTTGATGTATTCCACAGGGGTTGTTTTCATGCATTCCACGAAGACGCGTCGGAAGTGCGTTTCGCTCATATGGCACATGGCGGCTAATTCTTCGATTTTGAAGGGGCGTTCGGGCACAACGCCGATATAATTCAGGGCGCGTGAAATGGCCAAGCTATTCTGCGGACGGGAGAACACTGCGTTCTCATCCCCATCATGGTTCCAACGGGCGATCCGGATCAGGATGGACCAGACCAGCCCGGCCGCTTCTTCCTGATAGAATTCCTTCTGGGAACGCATGACTTCGATGAGCTGACGGATCAGGGCCGCCGTTTCCGGATGCTCCTTGGCGTGTACCAGATGGGCGGAACGGTTGATCCTGCGTATGAGGCGGTCGGCCATATGGGGGGCGGAGCGGTAATTGTCTGCCAGGAAGCCGTCCGCATCTACGAACAGATATTCCCAAGAAGAGAGGGTGTCTCGGCTGGAATTGGTGGTATGGGGAAAATTTTTAGGAATGATTGTGAACATGTCTCCCTGAAAAGGGAGGTCATCTTCGCGAAAGGTCATCAGGCCATCCCCATAGTAACAGTACCCGATCTCCAGGTGGTTATGAAAATGGAGGTAGTCTATACTCCTTCCGTAATGCTGCGTCCATTCTTCCCCGAGCAAGGCCAGGGCAGGGCTTCCGGCAGGGATTCGGTAATAGCGATATTCCATTTTCGGCTTTTTCTTTTTTCCCACACCAATACCTTGCCTTTCCGTAAACCATAGGAATCAGATCTCATAAATTGGATCCGGAAATATAGAAGATTTCCGGATTGGTTTTATCCGAAATAAATCGATCACCCCAGCCGCCGGATGCGTTTCAACCAGTTTCCCCGCAGGTAGTAGACGATGAACAGCAGGGAGGTCACCGTCCAGGTGAGGGGATAGCTGAAAGCTACCGTGGAGACTTCCGGGCGCAGGGGAACGACCGCCAGCACCCATACGATGCGCAGGATACAGATCCCTACGCAGGTCATCAGCGTGGGAGGGACGGCATCCCCGCATCCCCTGGTAGTCCCGCCCAGGATTTCAATACAGACATAGGTGATATAGCTGGGAGAGATGACGCGCATCATACGCAGTCCGATGTCCACCACATTGGGATCTCCAGTGAACAGGCGAAAGAAAAAGTGCCCTCCGACGAGGACGATAACGCTGAGCAATACGCTGGTAAATGCCGCCATGCCCAGACATACCCGCACGCTTTTTCGAATTCGGTCATACTTCCCGGCGCCAAAATTCTGTCCGGCAAAGGTGGTGATAGCCACGCCGTAAGCGCCCATGATCATCCAGAATATGCCGTCCACCTTTCCGTAAGCCGTCCAGGCGGCAACGGTATCCGTCCCGAAGGAATTGATGCTGGACTGGACGATCAGATTAGAGACGGAATACATGGAGGACTGCAAACCGGCCGGAAGGCCGATACGGATGATGTTGCGCAGAAAAAAGGGAGAAAACCGAATTTCCCTCAGATACAGCCGGTAGGAATCCTCCGCTTTTACCAATGCCCATATGACCATCACTGCGCTGATGACCTGGGAAAGGGATGTGGCGATGGCCACGCCCGCCACGCCCAGTTTCAGTACGACCACGAAGAAAATATCCAGGATGATATTGGCGATGCATGATAAGATCAAGAAATAAAGGGGCCGTTTGGAATCTCCCACCGCCCGCAGGATACCGGATCCTATATTATAAATCAAAGCCGGGATAACCCCCAGAAAATAGATCCGCATATAGACGGTGGATAGTTCCAGGATTTCTAAAGGGGTGTTCATGGCCTGCAGGGCGGGCCGGGAAAACAAGAGGCCAAGCGCCATGATAACGGCGCCGCTTGCCAGGGAGAGCGCGATGGAGGTATGGACCGCCTTTTTCACATCATCCTTATTTCCAGCGCCATAATACTGGGAAATGATGACGGTGGAGCCGGAGGAAAGCCCGATGAAGAAACCCACCAGCAGATTAATCAGCGTAGCCGCGGGCCCGCCTACGGCGGCCAGGGCCTCCTTACCCACGAAATTGCCTACGATGACAGCGTCGGTGGTATTATAGAGCTGCTGGAAAAAAGTTCCAAACAAAATAGGAAAAAAGAAAAGAAGGAGCTGTTTCCAGATGACGCCTTCCGTGATCTGATTGCGAATTTGCCCCTCGTTTGTCTTTGCATTGGCCGCCATAGTACTCCTATCTGCGCGTTTTCATCCTTGGGACGGCGCGATCCCATCGTATCTATAAACAAATCGAGTCCGTTACAGGACAAAACAATGCCTGAAAGGAATGCGATACCTCAGACGCCATTCCCAAACGGATGACTTGGATGGCTATGCTAAGAGGTTCTTTGATTATATCCGGTTTGTCGTAGAAATACAAGGCAGAAGTCGAAAAATCCGGGACGAACGCATGTCCAGTTATATTGATAGCCCTGCCAGGATCCTCTACGGGCGGGATCCTGGCAGGGCTATCAATATAACTGGACATCCCTCAGGCTCCGCGGCGCGCCGCTTTGGCGTCGTTCGGGATGGCCATGCGTTTGTTCTGCGAAAAGGAACCCTAATACGGCAACGGCCAGCCTTCCGGAATCATACGCACATCACATAGACCTGGCACGGGTTGGCTTCATCCCACAGGGTGGGAAACACTTCAAATTCTCGGAATCCCAGGCTTTGATAAAATCGGTTCGTACGGTCATAATTCTCATAGCAGCCCGACCGGACCGTCTTCACCTGAAGGAAGGAATATCCCCTTTCGGCAGCATATTTCCTGGCGGCGGTAACGAGCTTTCGCCCCGTTCCCTGCCGATGGTATTCTTTCAGGACGCCCATCACGGAAAGTTCCACCGTGGCATTACCCGTTTCCTTCAGGCACAGAAACCCGATGGGAGTTTCTTGCCGGAACGCTGCAAAAAACGTCTGTCCAGCGCTGGCAGCGATATAATCCTCCCGCGCCTGTGGGATGCCGAACCATTCCGGCAGAGACTCTAGTATCTGCCTGGAGACGGTTGTCCTTTGCGCCCGATCCGTTAACTGCTTTACCGCCTGGTCAGAACGGGAGAGATTTTCATATTCATCCTTTAAAATCGAATACCAGGATTCATCGCATATGCCCTGGTTATTCACGCCGCCTGCGCGCCATGTTCCTTCATAACTCATGCCGCATTTTCTCATGACCCTGCCGGAGTTGGGATTTCTGGGATCATGGCAGGCATTTACGCAGTTCATTCCCACTTCCTCGAAGAAAAAGGAGATGACCGCCCACAGAGCCTCCGCCATGATACCCTGCCCCCACCAAGGACGCCCGATGCAATAGCCGATCGTGGCAGATGCGGTCTGATCGTCCGTCTTTACGGCGGAAATGGTGCCGATGGGCTCTCCTAACTTCCGGGAAACGATGAACCACTGATAAAATGTAGGATCTTTCGTCTTTTCACACCAATCTGCAAGCACCCGGGATGAAACATCAGGGCTTTTATGGGTAGGCCAGGTTAAATATTTCGTCACTTCCGGATCCGATGCCCAGTTGTGAAACATTGGGGCGGCATCCCCTGGGATGGGCGGCCTGAGAATAAGACGCTGCGTTTCAAATTTGAGAGTCCCTTTATGCTCCATATAACCTCCCTGCCGATTTCTTTACGGCAATGCAGCAGGAAACAAAGATTCCGGCTGTGATCGTCTACTTAAGGTTTCAAACGCCAATAAAACTGAAATTCATGCCCGTCCAATTTGTACAGACGGTTTGCATGGGCTGTTCGGGTACTTTTGCCTGATTTTGCCTGTACCAAGTATAGCATGAATGCCTTTACGGGGAAAGAGCAGAACCGCGCCAATTATTTTTACGGAATAGAGACAGCTTCCCCAATCCATTTTTTGGATCAGAAGTAAATTCCCACTTTTCTTGGGGGTTACAATGCTTTCTGGTTTTATTACGATAAAATAAAATTCTGATTACCTGTGTTTTTATGGAGAGGAATAATAAAAATTTATATAGAATTGATTTGGGCGGTGTTTTGCTGTTTCCTTAATTCGATACCCACCATTACGATGGACAGCAAAAACGCTGAAAAATCAGCAACAGGCCCTGCAAGCAATACGCCCATAATTCCAAAACGAAGGGGAAGCGCCACAAGCAGCGGAATTAGGAAAAAGACCTGCCTGGTCAATGCCAATAAAGCCCCTTTCATTGCCTTTCCTATGGCGGTAAAAAAACTGGAAGAAAGCAGTTGCACCCCGTTTACCAGCACCATAAAAAGATAGGTTCGCATGAACAGGACCGCAAACTCAAAATAGAGTTGGTCCCCTTCTCCAAACAGGGAAATGATTAATTGGGGGAAGCATTGAAACAGGAAAAAACCGATTGAAGAAACGACTAGATTCCACTTTATTGCGAGCAGATAGGCCTCCCGCACACGGGTATATTGCTTTGCCCCATAATTAAAGCCTATGATTGGCTGTACCCCCTGAGATATTCCAACGACGATAGCAAGAACGATTGCATTCGTTTTCATGACGATTCCGCAGGCAGCTAAAGGAATATCTGTTCCATAGACCGTTTGCGCACCATAATAGGTCAGTGAATTGTAAAGGACGATTTGCACGAAGGTAATCGCAATTTGATTTGAGCTGCTGCTGATTCCCATGCCGCAGGTTTTCAAACTCTCCTTGACGCTCAGATGAAAATTGTTTTTTTCAAAGTGGATGGTTTTGAAGTGCCATAAGTAATATACAGCCAGAAGAAAGGAAAAAATCTGCCCCAAAACCGTTGCTAAAGCCGCCCCCAAAATGCCCCAATGTAAGACGAAAATAAAGATCGGGTCGAGGATTGTATTGACAATAGCTCCTGCTACCATGCAGGACATCGAATATCGGGGGCTTCCGTCTGCCCGAATCAAATTGCTCATACCGTTTGTTACGATGAGAAAGGGCATTCCGGCTAAGGTGATGCCGGCATACTGCTGGGCATAGGGGAACACTTCGGTAGTTGCTCCAAACAATATCAAAAGCTGGTCCAGCAGAATTTCACCGATTGCCAGATAAATAAGCCCCAAAATCACCATCAGGACGATGCCGTTTCCCGCCGCCTTGGCGGCCGCTTCCGGCCTCTTGTTTCCAAGGTATAGCGAAACACGGGAAGCGCTTCCAATTCCTACGAGCAAAGAAATTGCAAGGCAAATAGTGGAGAATGGATAAGAAACATTGGTCGCGGCATTTCCCAGGTATCCTACACCCTGTCCAATGAAGATTTGATCCACAATATTGTAGAGCGAACCGACCAGGGCCGCTGTGATACTTGGAATGGCAAAACCTTTCAACAGTTTTGGGATTTTTTCATATCCCAGAGGATTCTCAGTCATTAAATTCCTCCTCCTTTCTTTCTATGTGAAGTTCCGATGTGATATTTCTGCCAACCTGAATCAGCAAATCCATAAAGAGCTTTTGATCAGTTTTGCTGATACCGTGCAGCAAGAGGGCTTCTGTCTTTTCGCAGACTGTCTGTACCTCGTCGATCACAGACAATGCACGTTGCGTGGGATACAGCTTACACGTCCGCTTGTCCTTATCATGCGGGGAGCGGGTAATCATTCCCTGCTTTTCTAATGCAGCAACTGTCCGTACAATATTGCTTGGATGGACATAAAACATATCCATCAGGGAATCCTGCAAAATGCCGGGCGAATGACAGATTTTAATTAAGAACATATATTGGCTGTTATTGAGTCCAAAAGGAGCAAGCTGTTTGTCCAAATAGATCTTGTAGAACCGGTCTGTCACCGAAAGCCATTTTAACAGTTTCATAGATGTTCGTAACCATACCTTTCCGTAACCTGCGAATTTGGGCTGCAGGCACAAATTTGCGTGTGAAATATTTATTTTTCACACTAATCCCATGCCTGCTTTGGCAGGCATAAATTCACGATTGAAAATGGCTGAATAGACATTTTTCTATCTATCTCCAATTGCAGTTATTATAAAATAAATTGCGTGCGCATGCAAGTTTATGGAAACCATATTTTCCAATTTTGAGGCGAGCGCGCATCCAATGATGCGTATTATGCTATCCGTGCCAATAGAATACTTGAGCGCGACAAGCCGTTTTCGCTGTCCCATGCAGACCGTTTGTCTCCCGTTCTTCACGCAATGAATCACCTTTTACTGGGAGTGAGAGATGGTTGAAAAAATGCTTGACCTTCTTTGTATCATATGTTATTTTTAACCTATGTTAAGGCGGGATTGGATGAAATGAATTACAAATATAACGACGAAAATCACAGTTCTAAGGTTATCACAAATAGATCCAAGCGCTTTTTACGATAACTGATGGAGCGGTTAAAAAGGCTTTGCTGTTTGGCTTGATGGTTTCCAACGGCATAATTACCCTGCTGCCCGTGCATCCGCTGTTCTTTTGGGAACGTATCATTGAGAGGCCCTCCCGCAGAGCAAAATTGGCGCAACCAATACTACAGGTTAAATTAACACATGATAAGGAGGATACATTATGATAATTGATTATGCTATTTTGGGCCTGCTGAGTTGGAAACCGCTTACCGGATATGATGTGAAGCGGGTGATGCAGGACTCTCCATTTCTCTACTGGTCTGGAAACAACAACCAGATTTACAAGACGCTGATGAAGCTGCTCGAAAGTGGTTTTGTAACGAACGAGATACAGTATCAGGAAAGCGCGCCAAACAAAAAGATTTATTCCATTACGGAATCCGGCATGGCTGAATTGATCCGTTGGGTGATGAGTGAAGAACCAGAAGCGCCAGAATTTAAGAAAACCTTTCTCATACAGCTATCTTGGGCAGGGCGGCTGGAGCCGGAAAAGGTTGATGAACTGCTTGCGAGGTATGAGAAAATTATGACGCAGCAGCTAGCCATGCGCAAAGAGGAAAAACGCCGCGAAAAAAACTTTCCCAACAGATCAAAACAGGAGCATTTTGTGTGGGAAATGCTCTACGGCAATTTTGTCATTATGTGCGAGGCGGAATTGCGTTGGATTCAGCAGTTCCGTGAGGGACTGGAACACTTTAGAAGGGAAAAAAGCTGAAACTTAGTTTCAATCTCGGACTTTGCGACGCTGATTAAAATGCCGTTTGCGCGGCGGAATGGGAGGAAACATGAATTTAAAAAAGATTGAAAATGAATACGGATGCTATTTGGACGCTACCTCGCTTTCGGGCATACTGTCCTGTGAGAATGACGCTATAGAATTGGTATCCGCTTGTCTGAGCAGCGGAGCCAGCAATCTGCTGCTCCATGAGCGGTCGGTATCTCCGGACTTTTTTAGGTTGAGAACCGGGCTGGCTGGCGCGGCGCTGAACAAATTCCAAATTTATCATATTAGGGTAGCCCTTATCGTTCAGGATAAGCCGCTTCTTGACGGCAGGTTTGGAGAAATGGTAATGGAGTCTAATAAGGGAAATGACTTCCGCGTATATGACAGCGTACCGGCTGCCGAGGAATGGATGCTCTCGGCCACCCATGATCCGGCCATACAATTAGAATAACAGAAGGAGATTTGCCCATAAAAAGCTTGCGTTTAGGAAGTATCTATGATATGCTATTCAAAATTTATTAACGAAGGATTGAGATCGTGTCGCCGTTTCCGTGGGGAGGCGGCAGAATGAGAGGAAAAATGAGCAACCGCAACAGTGTACAGTTTATTCTAATCGCAGTGGTACAGGCAGGCTTTTAAAATACGGTCACATTTCCCGGCAGGAAGCCGGGGGACACGGCCGTAGGATGAAAGTCTTATTTGGCCGTGCGGTGATCTGGGATAAAGATAGAACCGCATGAAGCATATCCGCAAGGGTATGGGACATGGCGGTTCTTTTTTTATACAAAGATCGGTTCGTATGGTATGGCGTCAAGAGAGAGGAGAAGAGTTATGAATGCGATCGAGGTGAGGGATCTGTCCAAAACGTTCCATGTGAAGCAGAAGGAAAAAGGGATGAGAGGGAGCCTGCAGGCAGTTTTCCATCCCTGCATGAAGGAGATCAGGGCGGTGGAGCAGGTTTCCTTTGACGTGGAAGAAGGAGAGATGCTGGCATTTCTAGGGCCGAACGGCGCGGGAAAGAGTACGACCATCAAGATGCTGACGGGGATACTGTATCCGGATGGCGGCAGTATGCGAGTGTTGGGACTCGATCCGGTACAGGACAGGCGGCGTATGACCTATGGGATCGGCACCGTGTTTGGACAAAAGGAACAGCTATGGACACATTTGACGCCTTATGACAATTTCCGGTTTTGTGGCGCGGTCTACGATATTCCGGATGGGGAAGTAAAAGAACGGATTAAAAATCTGGCTGAGATTTTTGAAATGGATGGATTTATGCATACGCCGGTGCGCTCCCTGTCCCTTGGACAGCGTATCCGGTGCGAGATCGTCTCATCTGTGCTCCACAGACCGAAGATCCTGTTCCTGGACGAACCCACTATTGGATTGGATCCGGTGGTGAAGGAAAACGTGCGCGCCTTGATCCGACAAATGAATCGGGAATTTTCCACCACGATTTTTTTAACCAGCCATGATTTGGGGGATGTTGAGAAACTTTGCAGGCGTATTCTTATCGTAAACCAGGGCCGAGTCGTGTTGGACGACTCAGTGGAACATCTGAAATGCCATTATCTGAACAAGAAGATCGTGGAAGTGAGGATGCGGGAGGAAGCAATTTTGCCCCGGGCGGAAGGGATAACGGTCCTGGAAGCCAAAGGAGAGAAGATGAAGCTGGAGGTGGATACCTCTAAGATGGAGATCGGGGAAGTATTGCGGCTCATAGACGCGGATCGGGTAGAGGATATCAATATTTCAAATATCCCGTTGGAAGATATTATTACGCAGATCTATCGATCGGAGGAGAGGGGAGTTTAATTCAAACTCTTATTAGCGGATGTATCGCAGGTGCAGCCTGCGATATGCAGGGGGATTAGGTTGAAAAATGGCATCCGGCCATTTTTTAACCGTGAATTTACGCCCGCTAAAGCGGGCAGATAGGTTTGTTTGTAGCTTCGTTTCAATCACCTGAATTTGAGTACGCGTTTTGCGCGCAGATGGGAACCATGTATGAAAAAATATGCGATGATTGCGCAGGCGTCAATTATGGAAAACCTGCAGTATGTGGCGAATATTGTGATGGGCTTTGGTTCGTTTTTCGTCATTTTATTCATCAATATCCAACTTTGGAACTACATGTATGCGGATTCCGGGACGTGGATTGCGGGGTATACCAGGCAGCAGATGATTTGGTATGTGATCATCACGGAAACCATCTGGTTTAGTGAATGGTCGTCCACGGTGACCAGCCAGGCTGTCTCGGATGTGCGAGGTGGGAACATTGCGTGTTTGGTGAACAAACCTTATCATTATGCCCTCTATATTATAGCAAAATATACAGGGGAATGGAGTATCCGCCTGCCTCTCTATGCGTTTCTGGCGGCGGTGACGGGTATCTGGCTGGTGGGGCCGCTGCCTGGGTTTCGGGCGGCTGTATTCCCCGTGATGCTCCTCGGCATGGCCTTGGGAATCACCATCCATGCGGTATTCCGTCTATGCATCAGCCTGCTTTCCTTCTGGATAGAGGATTCCACCCCGTTTCAATGGCTATATAGCAAACTGATCCTGGTAGTTGGAACCCTTTTTCCGGTGGAGATTTTTCCCACAGCATTTCGGCCTCTATTTAAATTGACCCCGGTTTATACGGTCTGCTATGGGCCGGCCAAACTGATTATCGATTTCAGCCTGCGTTCTTGCCTGGAAATTCTTCTGGCACAGTTTCTTTATTTATTGGCTGCGGGCGCCCTGTTGTTTTATATTTATGGAAAGGGAGTGAAAAAGCTTCATGTTAATGGCGGTTAAAAATCAGCTTCGGGTATGTATCTGGTCAGTCCGATGTAATATCATGCGGGAGATGCTCAATAAGGTAACCTTTCTCACCAATATCTGTTTTATGATGCTCAACAATGCAGCCTTTCTGATCCACTGGGCGATTCTCTTCCATTTAAAAGAGAACATAGGAGGATATACTATGCGGGAGGTCCTGCTCCTATGGGGGATTGTGGCAGGCAGCTATGGCCTGTCCCATACCCTTTTTGACAGGGCGTTTTCCCTTTCCGGCCTGATCGTCAATGGAAAACTGGACAGCTATCTGGTACAACCCAAGAATGTCCTTGCGGGGGTCATCACCTCAGGGACGAGTACATCCGCCATAGGGGATTTCCTTTATGGATTAGTGGTGATTTGCGTTTCAGACTTTCATTTCGGGCGGCTCTTTTTATTCCTGTTTTTTTCTGTCACAGGTGCGATTATTTTGACCTCCTTTGCGGTGCTGATGGGAAGTCTGTCGTTTTGGTTCGTACGCACAGAACAGTTGGGGAACAATACGGTCGGGATCATGACGAGTTTTAGCACCTATCCTGAAGGCATTTTCCGGGGCGCGGCGAGATTCCTTCTCTACCTGGTGATCCCGGTGGGGATGGTAAGCTATCTGCCCGTGCAGGTGATGGCGGAATTTACTTTGTGGAAGGCGGCGGCGGTGGCCTGCTATGCGGCAGGGCTGGCCGGTGTGGCGATTGCGGTGTTCTACAGGGGGTTACGCAGGTATTCTTCGGGGAATTTGATGGAGGCGCGGTTGTAGGACGGGACAGATGCTTGAAGCTGACATAGGAAGCCTTTTTGCCGCTTTTGAGTCCTCTTTTCGACGTTTGGTGGCTTGAAGTAGCTCCCTACCGGCTGGTTTTGCTATTTCTTTTAATATTCCTTTTTTTTGAAAATGCTAACGGTCAAAGGAAAGGACACAATAAATAGCAATATAGTACAGCCGATTAAAATAAACGATCCAAACGACGGTATATTAAATAGCATTGCGGCAATACCGACTGCACAAAGCAAAGATATGACAAGAAACACGATGGTTTTATCTTCCCCCACTAAATAAATCATAGGAATATATATTGCTCCCATTGTAAGACTTATGCTAATTCCTATTACAACTACACCTGATATATCCTCAAATTGTTCAAAAGGAACTCCATGTAACAGATAGGATAAGGCTATTATAATGCCAACGAAACACACCCCTATCATAATCCATAATAATTGGTTTATATATAAACTTTTTACAATATCAATCCGCTTTACCGGCAAAATAAGTTTATATTTTCCCCATTTTGAGGAAAATTCATTTTCAATAACGGTAGCTGCATTTACTGCTAATCCGGCAATTCCAATAATTATGAAATACATTTGCCATGTCTGGTTTGGGATAATGGTAACGACAATACCCATTGCAGACATAAAAAGCAAAAAAATTTTTGCATTTGTCCATACAGCAAGAAAATTGTTTTTGAAAAGTCCTTTCATACATGCGCCCCCCTTACTAAAAGCAAAAAAATTTCATCAATAGAAACGTGGTCTATCACGATTTCTTTGTATTTTCTCTGCATTGTTTTAAAATCCGAAACCAGAACATCAATTTGAAAATCACGTTTCCGATAAGTAATAATATCTGCCGGGTCTAATGCAAGGAATTGATTTTCCTTGCAGCGCATAACCGCATAATTGTAAACCAAATCATTCTTCGATACGGTTGTTATCAGTTTTCCGTTATGAATGAATGTAACATAATCTGCTGCTTTTTCTAAATCACTTGTAATATGGGAAGAAAGTAAAATAGAGTGGTCTTCTTCCTGTACAAAATCAAGAAATGTATCTAACATCTCGTCGCGAACAACAGGGTCAAGTCCGCCAGTAGCTTCGTCCAGAATTAGCAGTTGTGGACGGTGTGATAAAGCAACCGCAATCGCTAATTTCATTGTCATTCCTCTGGAATATTGCTTAATTTTTTGATTTGCGGGTAATTTGTATTCTTTTAAAAATTTCTGAAACAAAATATTGTCCCATTGCTTATAAAACCCTGCCATAACTTTCGCTAATTGCGCTGCTGTCCAATAAGTCGGAAAATTATCTCCGTCATAAACAACGCCTATTTTTTCCCGCATATCTGTATCTGCGTCCGTCATTTCTTTTCCAAACAGCTTTACCGTTCCGCTGTCTTTTGCGATTGTATTTAGAATACAGCCAATCGTTGTGGTTTTTCCGGCTCCGTTTTCCCCGACAAAACCCAAAATAGAGCCATACGGTAGGGAAAAAGTCACATTTTCTAATGCAAAATTTGACTTAGGAAAAGTTTTGGAAACCTGTTGTAATTCTAAAATATTTTCCATGTTATTCATCCCCTTGATAGAATAAAGCCAGCAGTTCTGTTAATTTTTCAAGAGAAATATGACTCATTCGTCCAATTTCTGCGGCTGCCTGTAAGTGTTCTTCCGCAATACGTTGTTGTTCCTCTTGATAAAATTCTTTGTTTTGTGCCGATACAAAACTCCCCCTGCCGACCGTCGTTTCAATAAAACCGTCCCTTTGTAAATCCTCATATGCTTTTTGGACGGTAATCACACTAACATGAATAGATTTTGCCAGTGAACGCATTGAGGGAATGGTGTCTCCGGCTTGCAATTCTCCACTCATTATCATTGCTTTTATCTGCGATGTGATTTGCTCATATATCGGCTTATTCGAATTATTGCTGATAATGATTTCCATAACTCTCCGCCTTTGTTG
This sequence comes from uncultured Lachnospiraceae bacterium, assembly GCA_947650005.1. Lineage (GTDB taxonomy): Bacteria > Bacillota > Clostridia > Lachnospirales > Lachnospiraceae > Eisenbergiella. Next base: position 8,529 of record CANSTU010000037.1, on the reverse strand, counting down.
CTGGATTGTACTTAATGTACAAGTACATTATAGCACCTATGCGCTCATAGTCAACCCTCAAAATAAAATTGCCAGATACAGTTATCAAAATTTCATTTGATCCTTCCCGGCAGCCGAATATCATACAGGTAGGAAAATCCCTACTTTCCATATTTGGGGAGGTGAAAGATCTGTTAGCGAATGCTTTTGTTGACAATGCAAAGGTCATGGCAAAAGGACAGGCTACAATTCCAAAAGATGTCCGTGAAGTGCTTGGCGTGGCAAGCGGAGACCGTATTTCTTTTATTGTGGAGGGCGGCACTGTCCGTATCGTTAATTCGGCTGTCTATGCCATGCAGATGCTCCAGGGGGAAATGGCAGGCGAAGCAGAGCGGGCCGGTCTCACATCTGACGATGATGTTATGGCGCTTGTAAAAGAATTGAGAAATGAGGATGAAAACGCAAGAGGGTTCTGATTGATACGAATGTCCTCATATAGCTACGCAAGTAAACTGTGGAAAAACAGAGGTGATGAAATGCGAGAACCTATTATCGTTGAATTCCCGCTGCGGGGAGAATGGTACTCTCCCAATACGCCGGGTACAAGAATCCCGAGTCATGGGACAGATCAATTAGGAATGACATATGCTTTTGATTTTATTCAAGTAGAATGGGAAAGGAAAGGCTGGCCTGCCTATAATGGCAACTTACTCCAATACCTTCTTTCAGGAATTACCTTGAATGAATACTTTTGCTGGGGGCAAGAAATATATGCTCCTTGCGATGGTACCCTAATCCCTTTCCAAAAGAAGCGGCAGAGCCGTTGGATTGGAAAAGAACGGAGCAGAAGTAGCAATACAAAGAAATATCGTTTTCTATGTTACGCAATAGAACACGATTTTTAAGGGTGGGAGTAAAAACCCTTGCTCCTGTCCCTATCGCCGCTGTAATGCGCTTAAATCAAGCGCGAAAAGCACTCTATCGCGTATCCCTCCATAATGGATTGAGAGCGTAAGCGGTTTATCCGGTTGCGCTCTCTTAGTTGCCCAACAGCAAAGGCGAAAATAGCTGTCAAGAACGCGTGCGCATCGTTTATTCTTGACAGCTATTTGAGGTTTTGCTATTTCCTATGCACTGATATAGTTAAGATATTGTCTATACTTCTGCACCATTAGTTGTTTTCCGTACTGCTCCATATAATTATAATCTGGCATACCCTGTTCGGTTATAGGCAGCAAAATTTTTTGTCGCTCCATGCGTTGTCCACTAAATTTATAACCATATGTGTATTTCATTTTTTGTTGCAGAATGACAGTTTTTAAAAATAGTAGCACATATTTATTGTCATAATGATTTTTCAAATGAAGTCTTTTCACATCGTCTGAAAAGACGCAACCATAAGCATGATAAAAATTCTCGACAACACTTCCATTGTAATTTACACCCAGAACATTTCTGTCAAAAGAAATATTAGGCGTTGCTATCCAACTTGTAATTCCGTTATTGGAATCTGTTGCACCAATGAAAGGAATATCCCCGTTATCCATATCTGCTTTTGTTAATCTTTTTCCTGCGCTGATAGTAAAAACTTCATTGATGTAAAATGCTTTCCATTTTATTGATTTAAGGTCTGGCAGTACCCCCCCCAATTGTATATTTTTACCAATAAAATCTTTGTACTTTTGTATAAGTTGACTTTCGTGCTCTTTGATATACTGTTCCATAAAGTCTAAATCAAGGTTGCCTTCAGTATCTATGGGAAGCATGATTTTTTCTCTTGAAATCCTATTATCGTTAATCTCCCTGTTGAAATTGTATTTTTGCGAAAGTCGGTTCATAATCGACGCAATAAACAAATAGTGATATTTATTATACTTTTCGTTCTTTAAGTGTGTAACATGGTCGCTTGCGACAAATGAAAATGGTTCATAAAAACTTGACCCAACACTACCGCTATTAGCAAGACTGATACAGTTAGAAAAAATCCTAACTTTTTCTGTATTGGAAATAAAGTTATCAACACCATTACATAATGCAGAAGAAGATACATACGGCATTTCCCCCGGTATATGGTTTTCAGACTTTAGACGCTTGCCCCGTTGAATTACAGGAAATAGTTCCGTTAGAAAAAATGGTTTCCACTCTCTGTCATTCAAATTTAGCATTGTCTCTCTCCTTCCCTAAACAGATATTCCCGCCCTTGCATTACCATTGAAAATTCAAAAGTCAAATAATCACCTATCGTCTTTATAAATTCCGCTTCTGTTGGAATTGCGTCATTGAAATAGTAAAAACTATGTAACCATTCATCTGTCGCTTCGATAGTTGTTTCCACACAAAATTTTGTTTCTGCTTCTATCCTTTCAAACCAAACATCAAGCAAATGCTGTTTCTTATCTTTTGCCGATTCTGTTTCAATCAATCCAATATGCGGAGCAACTTTATACCCGTCATTTTCAAAGTTGATAAATTTGCACACTTTTTCTTTCGGGTGCGGTTCTCCTGCTGTAAATACTGCAATACAGGGAATCGTGCCGACGCCATAGAAAGTGTCTTTATTTAAAGAAATTACGCCTTCTAAAGTATGATGTTTCAATATATTTTCCTTTAATGCCTGTTCTTCTTTTGTCTTTCCTGTCATAGAGGATTGTGGCACAATGACAATACATCTTGCCCCCTCGACAAGAGAATCCAGCAAATGCTCTACAAAAGACATTTCGTATAAGTCTGGATTTTGCTTTGAGCCTTGCGAATAAGGCGGATTCATCATGCCGACGGTAGATTGTTTTAATTGTAGCTTGTTTGCGTCCTGTTTGAAGAAATCATCATTTATCAAGTTGCTTTTACCGTCGCCACGCAAAATCATATTTGTAGTAGCGATTGTAAACATATTGGGACGCATTTCGATTCCATGAAGTTGTTTCTGCCGGATACTTTTTTTCTGCATATCATTTTCGGCTTTCGCTAACATATTGTGCATAGCGGCAATTAAAAATCCTGCGGTTCCACAACAAGGGTCAAATACTATGTCTGTCGGTTGTAAGTTCGCCAAATCACAAAAAAGCTGTGTAATATGCTTGGGCGTAAGAATGATTCCTAATGTTTGCCCGTCGCCGCCAGAATAACTCATAAATTCCCCATAAAATCTTCCAATATAATCCTCTGCACTGCTTATGTACCGGATAGATTTGTAAATTTTATCATTCAGATATTCAGCAAAATGTTTCAACGGAGTTTTTTTCAATTTCGGCTCGATTTCATTCAATTTTATAGTATCTTTGATAAATGCGAACTGACTAAGGATTTTATCTTTCTTGACTTCCGGCGAAACATTCGCCCTTTGCAAATTCGCATTTATAGCGTCGTATATTTTTTGTCCGTCCGTTTTTACACTGTCCCCCGTAAGGTCATTGACGGAAAAGTTTTTGTACTCGCTTTCTCGAAGCGCAAGCAGGATACCGGAAACAATCAGCGGTTTTTCTGTGTCAAGAAGATTGCCATAATTTCTTAAATCTTCGTGTAGTATGCTTGCGTCCCTCAGAATTTCCGCAGTTTCTTTTTCATAATCAGTATCTTCTTTTAATATTTCGCGAATATAATATTCGTCAATATTGTCCTCGTTAAATGAGATAAACGATTCGACTTCCGTCAATTCACGGTAAAATTCTGTTTCATCAATATAAATTGGTGTGATTTTATGTTTTTTCTCATCGCCGGACACACCAAATACAATTACTTTCTTGTATGAGGTGTTTTCTGCAAGATGTTTTCCATAAAAGAACGCGCCGTTTACAGCATAGTCAATGACCGCCGTTGTTTCTGTGCTGATATTTCCTTTATCATCTAATTTGATGTGCTTTGCTAAATCTGCTTTGTCCTCAATCACAAGCAGATAATCTTTTACAACGCCTACATATTCGGGAAATCCGACATTTCCCGTTCCTTTTTTAGACGCAGTTTTGAGGGCTGAGTCAATCTCTTTTATGGAACTCCCCTGTGGGTCAAGAACAATGTTTGCTTGTTTTAACAAATCATAAACCCACAAATCTGTCCGCACTTCTTTTTTCGCCATAATTACGCCCTCATTCTTTCTCTGATAATGGCTATTTCATCAGTAGTGTTGTAAAGAAAATCAAAAACATCTTTTGGAATTTCATCTCGCCCTGCGGCGGTAATATTAAAAAAATTCATCTTTTTCGTTTCCTGTCAATCCCAATACAGAAACAATTTTCTCCTGCATTTCTGGAGCAGGCGGTTTTACTTTGCTGTTCAATAAATCAAAAAGATAAGTACGCGATACATTGATTTGCCTTGCAAATTCAGATTGAGAAAAATTATGTTTGTTTATTAAAGCGACAAGGTACGCGCCATAGCTGTTTTGTTCATAAATTTTTCTTTGCATTTTTATCTCCCAATTTTTATATCAGAAAGTTAACTAGTTTACATTATATTGAGCAAGCAATATTTTGTCAAGAACACAAACTGGATTGACATTTTTGTCTTGTCCTTCGTAGTAGGGAATAAGAAAATTTTTGGCAAAACTGCTATGCGCGGTGTTGTAGGTAGTGAAAGAAAAACTATGATTTTTAGGGCTTTTAGTGGATAGAACATAAAAAAGAATTCGCAGTAAATTCGCAGTAGTCCGCAGTTGGTTTAACAAGCTGCAAAAGAGTGGAATGCCGCGAGAAGCAATTCGTTCTGTGATAACACCATGATAAAAAAATCCAAAAAACGTCAGATACGGGGTGCATATCAAAGAAAAACCACCGAAAAAGCCTTGAAAATCACGCAAAATCACCTTGAGTTCCCTCACAGAAATCCGTTACATTTACGAACGCCCGTGCAGTAAATGCACAGCCCTGCCCGAACTGTTACAACATCGTACACAAACGCAGTAAAAACAGCTGCCAGATACTTGACTGTTGGATATAGGATGCTTATACTGGGAATGTTTATTAAAACAATATGGCATATGCCATAGAAGGACAAGCGTAAAGAACGATAGAGATGCCGCCCGAGGCGGCAGAATGAGAGGAAGTTTGTATGATAACCGTACTTTTGTTGTTCCTGGCGGGCCTGATTCTGATCTGCTTAGGCGGAGATCGGCTGGTGGATGCTTCCGTGGCGATAGCCCGGAAAATGGGGATCCCTCAGATCGTGGTGGGAGCCACCATTGTGAGCATCGGGACGACCCTGCCGGAAGTGCTGGTATCCACTACGGCGGCATTTGACGGTTCGGCGGCCATCAGCGCAGGAAACGCATTCGGATCGATCATCTGTAACACGGCCCTGATCGCGGGCTTGGCCCAGCTGCTGCGCCCGTCGAAGAAGGTGGAATTCGATTCCATGGCCTGGAGGAGCGTGTTTTTCTTCGCTGTGATCCTGGGAATGATGGCTTATGGCTGGTTTACGGGTAAGTTTGACAGGCCGGTAGGTTTTCTCCTGCTGGTACTGTTTGGCGTATATGCAGGGCTGAATATCGTGCGTTCTCAAAAGGAAGGCGAGGTGACCGTGGAGACGCCCGAAAGCCTGGAAGAGCTGAAGAAGATCTCCGTGCCGAAAAATATGGCGGTGCTGGTGGTGTGTGCCCTGATGCTTTTCCTGGGCGCCAACCTTCTGGTGGATAACGGGATCATTTTGGCGTCCTTCCTGGGCGTTCCGGAGCGAGTAATCGCCGTTACAGCCATCGCGCTGGGCACTTCCCTGCCGGAACTGGTCACTTCCATTATGTCTCTGGTCAAAGGGTACGAAAATGTAGGGCTGGGAAACATCGTCGGAGCGAATATTCTGAACCTTCTTCTGGTGATCGGCATACCTGCTGCCATAACGGGCATGGAATTGGAAAAGCAGACCGTACGCGTGGATGCACCTCTAGGAGCGGCTCTGATGGCGGCGCTGATACTGCCCATCCTGGTGCGGAAAAAGGGCAGCAGAATCCAAGGGCTGATCCTTCTGCTGGCCTATGCGGTATATTGTATCTGCAGTTTCGGATAAATGAGGAGACTGGCCTGTATGCTTCTGTGCAGCCCATAACTCTGGGCGCTATCCTGGCAGGGCGTGAAAAGTAATAACGGAAAAAAAGGTGAACAACAAACCTTATGCCAAGTACTTGTAATAAGGAAACGAATCTGCTATAATGCTAGACGATTTAAGAATTGTTTTTCAATGCTTTGGAAATGAAGAACGGGTTGAACGGCAGAAAGGTTTCAACCTGCACACGGATGCTGCCATCCCGGCGCGCGGGAGTTTGGCAGAATGGAGGTTAGGTTGCAAAAGGCTTGCCAGTTATTTGCAACCGTGGATTTACGCCCGTTGAAGCGGGCAGGAGGTTAAGATGAAAGGAAATATCGTAGTAGGACAGTCCGGCGGCCCCACCGCTGTGATCAATTCGTCTGTCGCCGGCGTATATGCGGCCGCAAAGAAGCTGGGAGTGAAGAAGATCTATGGTATGGTTCACGGGATCCAGGGATTCCTGCAGGACAACCTGATCGATCTGGGAGAATATCTGGATGACGAGACGGGCATCGAACTGCTCAAGAGGACTCCCTCCGCATTCCTGGGAAGCTGCCGCTTTAAAATGCCCAAGATAGAGGGCCACGAAGAGGTATATGAGAAGGTTTTCGAGATCATGGAGAAGCATGATATCGAGTGCCTGTTCTATGCGGGCGGAAACGATTCCATGGACACGGTAAAGATGCTGTCCGATTATGCGGCTGCCCACAATAAGCCTCAGCGTTTCATGGGCGTTCCCAAGACCATCGACAACGACCTGCCGGTAACCGATCATTGCCCGGGCTATGGTTCCGCAGCGAAATACATTGCCACCAGCATGAAGGAAATCATCCGCGACAACGAATCCTTTGGCGTGGAAAAGCCCACCGTGTGCATCGTTGAGATCATGGGCCGCCATGCGGGCTGGCTGACTGCGGCTGCTGCATTGAGCCGCGGCGACGACTGCTCCGGCCCGGATGCCATCTATCTGCCTGAGGTCACCTTTGATCTGGACAAATTCATGGAGAAGGTAAAATATCTGGCCGCCACGAAGTCTTCCGTTGTAATTGCAGTATCTGAGGGTATCACCCTGGCGGACGGCCGTTTCGTATGCGAGCTGGGCAATGCTTCTGATTTTGTGGATGCATTCGGCCACAAGCAGCTTTCCGGCTGTGCGGCTACGCTGGCCAATAAAGTGGCTGCGGAAACCGGCCTGAAGACTCGTGCGGTGGAATTCTCCACCTTGCAGCGCGCTGCTACCCATCTGGCTTCTTTAACCGATATCAACGAAGCCTTCCAAGTGGGCCACGATGCAGTGGTGGCTGCACAAGAGGGCAAGACCGGCATGATGATCACGCTGGATCGTAACGGGGATGACCCGTATCAGTGCGGCACCAGCGCTTATGATATCCATGCTATTGCAAACGTGGAGAGGCCTGTTCCCGCAGAGTGGATTACCGAAGACGGCTGCGATGTGAACGAAGGCTACGAGAAGTATGCAAGGCCGCTGATCATGGGTGAGCTTCAGCCTCTGTTCGTTGGCGGTGTGCCGCGTCATCTCGTAAGAAAATAAAAACCTGAAAGGGTGAAGAAAACGGCAGTTGTGCTAAGAAATTTGGCGGACTGCCGTTTTTTTGGTTCCCGCATGGGTCAACAGGGTTAGCGGCAGGGACGATGGAAGGACGCTGGAAGGGGACGGCTCCTTTTTTTACAATGCTACTGAAACTTTGGACCGTTTCTATCTAACTAATTAATGGGGCCGCTTACCTGATCCGGGCGATCACGCCGGAGCGGAGAGAAATTGAAATAAAGCTTCAATTTCTCTGCATTTGAGTGCGCACCTTGCACGAAGAGGGGTAAATATATGGAATTGAGGATAAGGCCATACACAGAGAGCAGGGATTATGGGTATATAGAGAGGTGGATTGATGATGAAAGAATGCATGCCTTGTGGTGTGCCAATCTTATTCCATATCCTGTTACACCAGAAAATCTCCGCTCCCTTTTAGAGAAAAATGCGGCTGAATGGGCGGACTGCGCCTATATTGTGACAGACAGTAACGGTGAAAACATAGGGTTTTTCTGCTATAGCGTCAATGCTGATGAGAATACGGGCTTTCTCAAGTTTATTATAATTGACCGCGATAAGCGGGGAATGGGATATGGAAGGGAAATGCTGAAACTAGCCTTGAAGCATGCTTTTGATATAACGGGTGTGAAATTAGTCCGGCTGAATGTGTTTGATGAAAATGCTGCGGCAAAGCATTGCTATGAGAAAGTTGGCTTTGTTGAGGAAAGTATAGTGGAGAATATATTTCCTTATAAAAATGAATCGTGGAGCCGATGCCTTATGGTGATACATAACGGTTCAGACAAATTTGAATCATTGCCAGTAAGCCCATCGCCACTCACCTCCCGTCAAGATACAGATACCGCTTGGGAATGAAAAGCAACGCGGGTCCGAAGCTTCTTTCAAAACGCAGCGGGACAAACGAACGAATGGTGCGGCGGATCCTGGCCCCCTTCCCCGGCGGCTTCAGCCCGCCCCTAGAGGCGCGT
>CANSTU010000036.1 GCA_947650005.1 uncultured Lachnospiraceae bacterium | reverse complement strand
TGAGCCCCGCAGCCATGCGTTCCAGGGCATCCTTTCCGATAAAGGGGGCGAGAGAGGACAATTCGGATAAGGACTCGGCTTTGAGCCCCGCAGCCATGTGTTCCAGGGCATCCTTTCCGATGAAAGGAGCGATCATGGACAATTCGGATAAGGATTCGGCATTGAGTTTTTTAGCCAATTGCTCCAGCGTTTCTTGGCTGATAAACGGGGCAATGGATACCAGTTCTTCTATTGTGGAAGCTTGCACCCGTAAGGCCAGTTCTTGGACGACCACAGGGGGCAGCAGGGGAGACAGATCTGCAAGCTCCGGAAGGCTGATTTGTATATCCTCATATTCTTTGTCATCCATCAACTTTTGAATATGCTCCGAAGCTGTTGTGTGCCCCAAAAGGTCTTCGAGAGTGATTTCCAGTAAACTGCTGAGATCTCCCAATTTTCCGATATCGGGCATGGAGTTTCCTCTCTCCCAATTGGATACGGCCTGGTAAGTTACGCCCAATGCATCGGCCACATTCATCTGCGTAAGGTTTTTTCCAATCCTGGCCTGCCTTATTTTGTCGGCAATTTCCGCTACATTGAACATACTCGGCTCCTATCTGCGCGTTCCAGCGCTTACAAATCAGCGGTTTTCTCCCTTTCTGACGCCGCAGGCATCTTATATATCGGAGAATTTCGTATCGATTGAGCGGTCACAAGATCAGTATATCATATTTAAGGCCTTGGGCTATCAACTTATTCTTGAATGCGAGGTACTGACATGCGCCGAATATCCGTATTCTCATTTTTTGCTCAAGCGCCTGTTGAGGTCGGACTTTCATTGGAGCCTAAAAAAGCAAGAACGGTCCGGCTGTCCCTTTTGCCCTGCAAGACGTTTCTCCATGCCAGTCCCCTTTGGGGATCACAGAGGGGGCCATCCAAAAACGCCGGCACTTAGCGAGCACGCCCTTTGCGAGCTTAGTACCGTTGCGTTTTTGGCTGAGCGAAAGCGTGTCCCCGATGGATCCCCAAAGGGGGCTGGCATGGAGAAACGTCTTGCAGGGCAAAAGGGACAGCCGGACCGTTCTTGCTTTCTCAGGCTCCACCGCCGCCCGATTAAGAAACCACAATGGCGAAAAAACAGGCATAACTGCAAATCTCCTCCGCATATACATGTATCATCCAGGCATAAGCGAAAAGGGGATGTTTTATGGACACTTTGCATACGCAGAATCTATACAGGGATATCCAGTCAAGAACCGGAGGGGAGATCTACATCGGCGTGGTGGGCCCGGTACGCACGGGGAAATCCACCTTCATCAAACGCTTTATGGATCTTCTGGTAATCCCTTCGATTACGGATGAGGCGGAGAAAACAAGGGCGCAGGATGAACTGCCCCAGAGTTCCGGAGGGAAGACGATTACCACGACGGAACCCAAATTCATACCTAAGGAGGCGGCCTCCATAACCTTGAGCGGGGACGTAAATGTACGGGTGCGGCTGGTGGACTGCGTGGGCTTCATGGTGGATGGAGCGGCGGGCCATATGGAGGACGAGGAAGAACGGCTGGTGAAAACCCCTTGGTATGACTACGAAATCCCCTTCACCCAAGCGGCGGAAGTGGGAACCAAGAAGGTGATCAGCGACCATTCCACCATCGGAATTGTGGTAACCACGGACGGAAGCATCGGGGAACTGAAGCGGGAAAGCTACCTGGCGCCTGAGGAAAAGACCATCCAGGAGCTGAAAAAACTCCATAAACCCTTCCTGGTGCTGGTGAATTCCGCGCGGCCCCATGGAGAAGAAGCGCTGCGGGCAGCGGATCAGATTCAGGAAAAATATCACGTCCCGGCGCTCGCAGTGAATTGTGAGCAGCTACGGAAGGATGATATTAACAAAATTATGGAAAGCGTGCTCTATGAATTCCCGGTTACCATGCTGGAGTTCTATATGCCCAAATGGGTGGAGATGCTTCCGAATACCCACAAGCTGAAAGCGGACCTGATCGAGCAGATCCGTACGCTGATGGCCGGGATCGATACCATCCGGGATGTGGTGGATACGCCCGTCAGCCTGGACGGAGGCTATGTCAAACGCTGCATCGTGGAAAATATCAATATGGCGGACGGAAGCATCCGGGTCGTGCTGGATGTGGATGACAACTATTATTACGAGATGCTCAGCGAACTCATTGGGGAAAATGTGAGCAGCGAATATCAGCTCATTACCGTACTGAAAGAGATGGCGCAGATGCGCCGGGAGTATACCAAAGTGCTCCATGCCATGGAATCCGTCCGGCTCAAGGGGTACGGTGTGGTGACGCCGGAACGGTCGGAGATCAGCTTAGAGAAACCGGAGGTTATTAAACACGGCAATAAGTTCGGCGTAAAGATCAGAGCGGAAAGCCCGTCCATCCACCTGATACGGGCAAACGTGATCACAGAGATTGCGCCCATTGTAGGGACCGAGCAGCAGGCGGAGGACCTGATCAGCTATATTTCCGAAGCGAAAAGGGATGAGGACGGAATCTGGGAAACCAATATTTTCGGAAAAACGGTGGAACAGCTCGTTAACGACGGAATCACCAGCAAGATTTCTATGATCGGGGATGAAAGCCAGGTGAAGCTGCAGGAAACCATGCAGAAGATTGTCAATGACAGCAACGGCGGGATGGTATGCATCATCATCTGAAAAAAACGGGTATAGAACGATTTGGATCAGTAAAAAGAGAAAGAATGCCGGAGAAAAGAACGCAGGTAGGGGAGAAGAAGAAGTGGGGATAGAAAAATGCGTCAGCGGTCGGAAGCGAAGACCGCGGACGTATTTTTCTATGGAATTGCACACAATGCATACAGATATTCGTACGGGGTCGCCGGAACATAGGGCTGGCGCCAAGGCGGGACGGCACAGGAAGCAAAGGGAACGGGCGGCATATTCATGGGTTTGTCCTGGGAAAGTAAAGGATTTGATTGAAGACGGGGAAGGATTATGATATGATATCCAATAAACAAATACCTATTTTGGGGAAGGAGGAACAGACATGAATCCTGTCTACGATAAATTGATTAAATGCTATGAGAGCGTTCGGAAGAAAATCGATTTTCGGCCGGAGGTGGCCATTGTTTTGGGCTCCGGCCTGGGCGACTATGCGGAGGATATCCGGGTGGAAGCGCAGCTGGACTATCACGAGATCGAAGGTTTTCCGGTATCCACGGTTCCTGGCCATGCGGGAAAGTTCATCTTCGGCTATGTGGGGGATGTCCCGGTGGTGTGCATGAAGGGAAGGGTGCATTATTATGAAGGATATCCCATTTCCGATGTAGTGCTTCCCACCCGTCTGATGAAGATGATGGGGGCAAAGATCCTTTTCCTCACCAATGCGTCCGGCGGCATCAACCCGTCCTTCCGGGCAGGAGATTTTATGATGCTCACCGATCATGTATCCCTGTGGGCGCCCAATCCGCTCATCGGGGCCAACTTGGACGAGCTCGGCGTGCGGTTTCCTGATATGAGCGCCGTTTACGATAAGAAACTGCAGGAAATGATCCGGGAAACGGCAAAACAGCAGGGGATCAGGCTGCAGGAAGGCGTCTATGCCCAGCTCACTGGGCCGTCCTTTGAATCTCCGGCGGAAATACAGCTGCTCCACAAGCTGGGAGTGGATGCGGTGGGCATGTCCACGGTGGTGGAGGCCATTGCGGCCAACCATATGGGAATGAAGATCTGCTGTATCTCCTGCGTCTGCAATCTGGCGGCGGGTATGACAGAAAACCCGCTCACCCATGAGGAGGTACAGGAAGCGGCAAACGCGGCGGCGCCCCTGTTCAAAACGCTGGTGACGGAATCGGTGAAGAAATTCGGCTGCTGACGGCCGGGGCGGCCAGCTGGGGAATTCATGAAAAGCCCCACTGGCATTGCATGGGCTCGCTCGTTTAGCGCAAGGCCTGCGTATGGCATATTTGGCATACATATAGTTTGGCAGGTTTCGGAAAGGCAAGGGTGTTCATAATGACAGACAGAGAATATAAAAGCCTGGTCGCAGAGGCTTTCCAAGCGATGGAAAAGGCCTATGTGCCCTATTCCGGTTTCCAGGTGGGGGCAGCCCTGCTGGCAGAGCGGACGGAGGACGGGAATCCTGTAGTGTATAGGGGCTGCAACATTGAAAACGCGGCCTATTCTCCCACCAACTGCGCGGAGCGTACCGCTTTTTTTAAAGCAGTGAGTGAGGGGGAACGCTCCTTCCGGGCCATTGCCGTCGTGGGCGGGATGCATGGGCTGGTGACGGAGTTTGCCATGCCCTGCGGCGTATGCAGGCAGGTGATGCAGGAATTCTGCGATCCGGATACCTTTGAGATCGTGACTGCTGTTTCGGAAGACAAGTACCAGGTACACCGCCTGCGGGAACTCCTGCCGGAGGGGTTCGGCGGACAGATGCTTCGATAAGAAAATATGACGGGCAGGCCTATTGAGCCTGCCCGTATAGTTACGTGAATCAAGAAGGGCAGGGACAAAGTTTGAAACTTTGCTTGCAACCCTTTTTTAGTAGCAGTACCGCAGGCGCTGCTTGCGATACTCAGGAGGTAAAGGTTTGAAAATCCGTTTTTACAATGCAAGAATTTTGACAATGACACAAGGAAGCGCTCTTTTTGAAGGTGAACTTTGGGTGGAAGAGGACAGGATCCTTTATGTGGGAGACGGAAAAGACCTGGACGATTTTTACCGCAGAACGGGAAAAGGACGCATCGTCTGGGATCAGGAAATCGACTGTGCGGGAAATGTGTTGATGCCGGGCTTCAAGGATGCCCATACCCATTCGGCCATGGTGGCCATGCGTTCCCTTGCGGACGACATGCCCCTGCAGGAGTGGCTTCATACTAAAATATTCCCGCTGGAAGCGAAGATGACGGATCAGGATAATTATGATTTAACCCAGCTCGCCATTCTGGAATACGTGACGTCGGGGATTACGGCTATTTTCGATATGTACCTCTCGCCGAAGGACATCGCCCGGGCCTGCGTCGACATGGGGATGCGCTGCGTCCAGGTCAGCGGACTGAACAAGTTCGGCCCGGCTCTTGAGGTGATGGAGGAGCGCTTCAATCAACTCAATGCCATGCATCCGCTGGTCAGTTATTGGATGGGCGTCCATGCGGAGTATACCTGTTCCAAGGAACTTCTGGAACAGGTATCCGAACTCGTCCACAAATACAAAGCCCCCATATTCTCCCATCTGTCGGAGACGAAAATGGAAACGGAGGAATGCATTGCCCGCTACGGGATGACGCCGCCCCAATTCTTAGACTCCCTCGGCCTCTTTGACTATGGCGGAGGCGGATATCACTGCGTCTACTTCACGGAAGAGGACATGGATTTATTTGCAAAAAAAGGCCTTTCTGTCATCACAAACCCCGGCTCCAACACCAAGCTGGCGAGCGGCATCGCTCCCGTCACCCGTTTCTTGGAAAAAGGGATCAACGTGGGAATCGGAACGGACGGCGCTTCCAGCAACAACTGTTTGGACATGTTCCGGGAAATGTTCTTAACCACGGGCCTGGCCAAGCTGTATGATAGCGACGCTTCGGCTGTCGATGCGGATGAAGTACTGCGCATGGCCACGGTAAACGGTGCGAAGGCCATGGGACTTTCGGACTGTGACGTGCTGGCGGAAGGGAAAAAAGCCGACTTAATCATGATAGACTTGCATCAGCCCAATATGCAGCCTTTGAATAATATCACGAAAAATATCGTATACAGCGGCAGCAAGCAGAATGTTAAGATGACCATGGTCGATGGGAAAATCCTCTATCAGGACGGAAAATTCTTGTGCTGTGAAGATCCGGAAGCCTTGTATGCGAAGGCCAATGAGATCATTGCCAGGCTGTCCGGAAATGAAGCGTAAGAAACGCATGTTCAGTAACCGTTTGCGCACCTATTAACACGCCAATAATAAAGGGGCTGTTGCAAAATAGATGAGTAATCATTTATGGAGCAATGGCTCCACTTTTATGTGAAAAAGAAGAAAAGAGGGTGTTGCAAAATCATCTAATTTGCTGATTTTGCAACACCCTCTTTATTATTGGCGATATCTCAGGCCATACCCGCGATATATAGAAGTACAAGCGTGAGTGCAGGTACCATGGACAGGATCAAAGATGTCCCCCATTTCTTTATGTATGAAGGAAAGAAAATGGTAATGGCGATTGACAGAGCGGGGAAGAGGATTGGATTCGGGATGGATTGGAAAGATAATTGCAGCCGGATCGACCGTTACGCTCCGAAATAAGTCTGCTGCCGAAGATCATCTTGCGGGAACAGGGATCGACAACCAAGCCGTCAATCACGCCTGTATTTTGTTGCAAAGGATTGCTTAAGCGTGAAAAAAGTCATGGACAAAGCCGAAGATAGAGTATAGAATAGAAATGTATTTTTATTTTTACAAAATCTTAGGAGGTAGGGAAATGTTGGAAAATTTCTTCAAGTTGAAGGAAAACAAAACGGATGTGAAGACTGAAGTGATGGCCGGTATCACCACGTTCATGACGATGGCTTACATCCTGGCGGTCAACCCCAGTATCCTTTCCGCAGCAGGGATGGATGCGAATGCGGTCCTGATCGCCACTTCGCTGGCATCGTTCATCGGGACGGCCCTGATGGCTTTGCTCGCAAATTATCCGTTTGCGCTGGCTCCCGGCATGGGGCTGAACGTATACTTTGCCTATACGGTGGTGTTAGGCATGGGATATTCCTGGCAGATCGCCCTGTTGGCGGTATTTCTGGAGGGTATCATTTTCATCGTCCTTTCGCTGACAAATGTGCGTGAGGCGATCTTCAATGCGATTCCCATGACGTTGAAATCCGCGGTAAGTGTAGGCATCGGCCTGTTTATCGCATTCATCGGTCTGCAGAACGCGAAGATCATCGTCAACAGCGATTCCACGCTGTTAACTTATCAGACCTTTAAGGGCGAAAACTTCCATTCCATCGGCGTGGGCGCTCTTCTGGCGCTGATCGGAGTGCTCATCACAGCCATTCTTCTGGTGAAGAAGGTAAAGGGCGGCATCCTGTTCGGTATCATTGCCACTTGGGTGCTGGGAATCTTCTGTGAACTCGTGGGGCTTTATGTGCCCAACCCGGACGCGGGCATGTATTCCGTGATTCCTTCCGCGATCATCAGTTTTGATTTCACCGCCATCGGGCAGACCTTTGGCAAGGTGTTTTCGGCCGATTTCGGAAGTGTCAAGATCCTTGACTTTATCGTAATCATGTTTGCATTCCTGTTCGTTGACTTGTTCGATACTCTTGGAACCCTGATCGGCGTGGCCTCTAAGGCGGACATGCTGGATCGGGACGGGAAGCTTCCCAGGATCAAGGGGGCCCTTCTTGCGGACGCAGTGGCGACCAGCGTTGGGGCGGTCTTTGGAACTTCCACCACCACAACCTATGTGGAAAGCGCTTCCGGCGTGACAGAAGGGGGACGCACCGGACTTACCGCGATGACCACAGGTCTTCTGTTCCTGCTGGCTCTGATCTTTTCACCGTTGTTTCTGACGATCCCGTCCTTTGCGACGGCGCCTGCCCTGATCATCGTGGGCTTCTATATGATGGGCGCCGTGGTGCGGATTAACTTCGACGATATGGCTGAGGCCATTCCGGCATTCTTGTGCATTATTGCCATGCCTCTGGCTTACAGCATTTCCGAAGGAATTGCCATCGGTGTGATCTCCTGGACGCTGCTGAACCTGATCACAGGCAAGGGGAAGGACAAGAGAATCAGCATATTGATGTATATTCTCACCGTTTTATTCATTTTAAAGTATATTTTCTTGTAAAAAGGATGGGGAAGCCCACCGGATCCTCTTGGAGTCGGTGGGCTTTTTTTGGTTATTTTTCTTGTTTCATGGGGCATAATATGGTAAAATAGAACAAATTTCTTGCTTATAATTGAAAGTGATGCAGACATTTTCCGGCATACGAAAGGAGAACGGTTAGACATGGTATCGAGACAGAATTTAAAAACCCTTCCCGGAAAGCCTTATCCCATGGGAGCGTCCTTTGAGCCCGACGGGAAAGTGAATTTTGCCGCCGCCCTTCATTCCCTGGAGGAATGCGGCGTGCTTCTGTATCTGAAAAATCACGGCGCCCCAATCAGGCTGCCGTTTCGTACCGGCAAAAGGATCGGAAATATTTATTGTCTCCAGGTGGACGGACTGGAGGGAATTGATTTCAAATATAATTTTTATGCAGGGGACGAGGTCGTTACGGATCCTTATGCAGGGATCGTTTACGGGAACGA
This sequence comes from uncultured Lachnospiraceae bacterium, assembly GCA_947650005.1. Lineage (GTDB taxonomy): Bacteria > Bacillota > Clostridia > Lachnospirales > Lachnospiraceae > Eisenbergiella. Next base: position 26,373 of record CANSTU010000036.1, on the reverse strand, counting down.
ACGCTGGGGGAAATTAGTCAGTCCTCTTTTAAAGGGCGGGATAGAGAGAGAGAGCTACGATTGGGAAGAGGACATGCCTTTGATGACGCCGCTGGCGGAAACAGTCCTTTATCTGCTCCATCCGCGGGGATTCACGCGGCATGGCAGTTCCGGCGTATCGTGCAAGGGAACTTTTGCAGGGATCGCGGAGAAAATCCCGTATTTGCTTGACCTGGGAATCACTGCGGTGGAGCTGATGCCTTCCTATGAGTTTATGGAGCTGGAAAAGCCTCCTAAGGCGGAGGCCAGTATGGAAGCTGCGCTGTCCCATTATATGGATCCGCCGGAGGAGGAGACGCCGCGGATCAACTACTGGGGGTATAAGCGGGGATACTATTTTGCACCCAAGATGTCCCTATCGGCAACGGGTTGCCCAGGCAGGGAATTTCGTGATATGGTGAAAGCTCTGCATCGGGCGGGGATCGAAGTGGTCATGCAGTTCTATTTTCCCATGGAGGTGAAGCAGGCATACATTTTGGAAGTGGTAAGGCACTGGGTTCTGGAATATCATGTGGATGGTTTTCACCTGATGGGCACACAGGTTCCTATGGCCCTTTTGGCAACGGAACCGATCTTGGGGAATGTGAAGCTTTTCTATCAGGATATACCCTGCCGCGAGATTTTTGATGGTTCGCAGCCTCCTGTATACAAGAATCTGGCAACCTACAATGACGGATTTTTGTACGCGATACGCCGCTTCCTGAAAAGCGACGAGGGTTCCCTTTCGCCGGCGCTGGAAAGCCTGAAACGCAGCGGCGAACAGGCCGGGGTCATCAATTATATTACCAATTATTGTGGTTTTACCCTGGCAGATCTGGTGTCCTACGACAGAAAACACAATGAGGAAAACGGAGAGGGAGGCTCCGATGGGGAGACCTATAATGTGAGCTGGAATTGCGGCTGCGAGGGGAAGACGAGGAGAAAGAGTATCTTGGAACTGCGCAAAAGGCAGATGAAGAATGCTATGCTGCTCCTTTTAACGGCCCAAGGGACTCCTATGATCCTTGGCGGAGACGAATTCGGTTTCAGCAGGAAGGGAAACAACAATCCGTACTGCCAGGACAATGAGGTGAGCTGGCTGGACTGGCGGCTGGTGGAAAGGAACAAAGACTTCTATGCCTTTGTCAAAGAGGCGATCGCTTTCCGGAAGCGCCATCCCATTCTGCATCAGGAAAAAGAATTTACCATGTTGGATTATAGGGGTTACGGTTATCCTGATCTGTCCTATCATGGAAAAGACGCCTGGCGGCTGGATGCGGACAGGCTGAGCAGGCAGGCGGGAGTGATGTACTGCGGCCGCTATGCGAAAAAGGACAGGGAGGAAGACGATAGTTTCCTCTACCTTGCATATAATATGCACTGGGAGGCCCATGAATTCGCCCTTCCGGCCCTTCCGGCGGGAATGAAATGGCAGGAGGTCTGTAACACGGCGACGGCAGCCGGAGCGGAGTGGTTTCCGCCTGCTTCAGGCGGACAGATGGCTTCGGAAGAGGAGCAGGAGACGGATATCCGCAGAAAATATCCGGTGCGGGAACGATCGATCTGCATCCTGGAAGGAATGGCCCTGGAAAAAGGTTCCAAGGGGGCGAAACGCGGCCGTAAAAATCGGGGAAGAGGACGGAAAACAGAGTGAAAAGAGAAGAACGAAGCCGCTGCCGGCGCATGATTATACCTACCGGGGCATGGAGGCATTTAAAGACGATTACCTATCACAAATATTTGGTGATGAAAGGCTGCTTTGCCGTAGGATTATATAAGCAGGGACTCACCCACGATCTGTCCAAATATGAACCAACAGAATTTCTAATGGGAGCCAAATATTTTCAGGGAGACCGGAGCCCAAACAATGCGGAACGGGAAGAAAAGGGTTATTCCTCCGCGTGGCTTCATCATAAGGGCCGTAACAGACACCACTATGAATATTGGATCGACTACAGCACCAGAGATGTGCCCGGTGGAATGGCCCCGGTGGAGATGCCTGTGAAATACGTGGCGGAAATGCTGATGGACAGAATTGCCGCTTCCAAGGTATACCGGGGCAGCGCATACAAGGATGAAGATCCTTTGCTGTATTTTACTTCCTCCAAGGAACTGCCTATCATGCATGAGAAGACGAGAGCGCTGTTATTGAAGCTTTTGACCATGCTTGCCAGAAAAGGAGAGGCGGCCACTTTTGCCTATGTGCGGGTAAAACTTCTTGGAAAGGGCAGGAGAAGGCGGAGGCGGTAGCTGCTATTAAACGCCGGAAAGGCCTGGTCCTTGGCCTCTGTGCCAGGGAGGCCTTTCCGGCGTTTGACGCGGATAGGAACGTATTTCGTTTCCTTTACATATAGTAATGGTAAAGGAGATGAGAATATGAACTGTCTGTATTTATTGCTGCTTTTATGCTGCTGCAGCCGGTCGAATCAATGCTGCACAACGAACAACGGATGTATGGGAGAGTGTTCCTGTAGGAGAAATACGCCTCCGTGCTGTGAGCCGATCGCGCCTAGGAGCGGCGCTCCGAGACGGGAGGAGCCGTCCAGATGTGGAACGGATATGCGGAATATGGGCCACGTACATGAGGAGATCCGCCGGGCCGGGGCGGAACGCGATGGGGGCTGCCCTTGCCAGGATAAACGTCCGGAACCTCCCTGTTCGGAACCGGGTCCCAGACCGGATCAGCCATTCCCCAGGCCGTTCCCGCCCTTTGCCGACGGACCGTCCTGCGGCTGTGACGACAATTGAGAACAGAATGAAAAAGAAGGGGATATCGTTTCCGAAAGGAAGCGATATCCCCTTCTCCATATCCATATCCCTGCCAGGCCCTTAGCCTGAAAGGAAGCGCACACCTGAACAAAAAATCAATTGGACTTGACTTCCTTCCACAGTTCATTATAAACGGCGTCCGCTTCCTCGCCCAAATAGGAAAAGGTTTCCAAATGGTCATAAGCATTCAGGTCTGGGAAAGCGATCGAGGAAGTGCGGATGTCCTCGTCTTCAATCAATTCACGGGCGGCATCATTGGGCGTGGAGTAGGTGATATATTCAAAATTCAGCAGCGCGATATCGGCCCGACACATAAAATCGATGAATTTTTCTGCATTTTCTTGGTTGGGTGCATTTTTGGGAATCACCCACGAGTCGATCCAGACGTTCGTCCCTTCCTTGGGGATGACATACTCCAGATCCGGATTTTCCCGTTGGGTATAGATGGCTTCTCCGGAGTAAATGACGCCGATCGCGGCTTCATTTCCGATCATCTTATCCCGCACCTGATCGATTACGTAGGCCTGAATCAAGGGTTTCTGGCTGATGAGGAGATCCCTGGCGGCCTGCAGTTCCTGTTCGTCCACGGAATTCATGGAACATCCGGAGAGCTTTAAGGCGACCATGAAGGCGTCACGGACGGAATCCTGCATCAGGATGTTATCCGCATATTTCTCATCCCAGAGGATGGACCAGCTATCGACGGGATCATCCACCATGGTCTTGTTGTACAGGATGCCCACGGTTCCCCAGCAATAGGGGACGGCGTACTTATTTCCCGGATCGAACTGGGTGGACTGTTCCCAGTACTGGGCGCCTATGTTCTGCTTGGCATTGGGAATATTGTCAAAGTTGAGCTCGGCTAGAAGGTCGTTCTGGATCATCTTCTGAATCATGTAGTCGGAGGGACATACAACATCATAGGCGGATGCGCCGGCTTCCACGCGGGGATACATGATTTCATTGGTTTCAAATTCATCATAGACTACGTGGATCCCCGTTTCTTCCTCGAACATTTCAAGGGTGTCGGGATCGATATACTCCCCCCAGTTATAGACCACCACTTCCCCATTGTCCCCGCCGGAGGATGAGGAACCGCAGGCGGCAAGGAAGAGGGCGGCGAGGGTGAAAAGAAGCAGTGCGGATCTTTTTCTCATGGATGGTTACCTCCTATCTGTGCATGGGCGACAATCCTTGCGCCCGTATGAATCTATGGAAGGGAATAGCCCTCCCTTTGCTTGGAACGATTCTCCTTGTTTCCATTCGTTGAAACGCATTCTTTGCAAGATCCGATTTGGAAACGTGCAGCGCGTCAGCTACAAGCTGCGCGTTTCTCACCGGGCATCCGGTTGACCAGAAAGAGCAGCAGGAGAACGGCGACAAAGATCAGGGTGGAGAGCGCATACATCTCCGGTTTAATCCCTTTCTTTACCTCCGTATAGATCTTGGTGGACAGCGTATCGATACCGGGTCCCTTGGTAAAGTGGGTGATGATGAAGTCGTCGAGAGACATGGTAAAGGCCATCAGGAAACCCGAAAGGATTCCCGGAAGCAGGTCGGGAAAGACCACGCTGAAAAAGGCCCTCAGCCGGGACGCTCCCAGATCCATGGCGGCTTCAAAGGTGCTGGGATTTAACTGCTTCATCCGGGGCATCACGCTCAGGATCACATAAGGGATGTTGAAGGTGATGTGGGAAAGCAGGATGGTTCCAAAGCCGAACCGTACCCCCATACTGATAAAAAGGAGCATCAGGGAAATTCCGGTGACGATCTCCGCGTTGAGCATGGGAATGTTGGTGATGCCCATCAAAACAGCCCGGCTGCGCCGCTTCATCCGATCCATGGCCAGGCAGGCCACGGTGCCGATGACGGTGGAGATGACGGCGGAGAGGAAGGCGATCAGCAGGGTGTTGGACAGCGCCTCCAAAATGATCCGGTTTTGGAAAAGCTCCCCATACCATTTCAAGGTAAAACCGCCCCATTTGGCCCTTGTCCTGCTGGCATTGAAGGAAAGCACCATCAGCGTGAGGATGGGGGCATACAGGAAGAGGAAAATCAGGGCGATATAGATTTTCTTCAGGATTGTAGTTTTCAAAGCGCTGTTCCCTCCCCTTCCTTATCGAAGACGGCAGTGAGGACCATGTTCAGGATGATGAAGAGCATGAGGACAATGGAAAGCCCGCTGCCCAGGTTCCAGTTGCCGGCCTGCGTGAACTCCTGCTCGATGACGTTCCCGATTAAAAGGATCTTGCTTCCGCCGAGCAGATTGCTGATGACGAAGGTGGTGAGAGCCGGGACGAATACCATGGTGATTCCACTGATCACGCCCGGCAGACTTAAGGGAAAGGTCACCCGAAGAAAAGTCTGGAAGCTGTTGGCTCCCAAATCCCGGGCCGCATTCACCACATTTGGATCGATTTTGGTGAGCACATTGTAAATCGGAAGCACCATGAAGGGCAGGAAGTTGTATACCATGCCCAGGATGATGGCGGCCGGGGTGTTTATAATGGCCAGGGTTGGCAGATGCAGGAAGGAGAGGACGGAGTTGATCACGCCCGTCTTTTCCAACAGAGTCTGCCAGGCCAGGGTACGGAGCAGAAAATTCATCCACATGGGAAGAATGAAAATCAGCACGATGAAGCTGTGCTGGTTCACGTTCATGCGCGCCAGGATCATGGCCAGCGGATAGGCCAGCAAGAAACAGATCAGCGTGCTGATCAGGGAAAGGCCGATGGAAAGCCATAGCGCTCTGGCGTGTTCCCGGGTGGCGATGGCCGCTACGTTGCTCAGGGTAAATGCGCCGCTTCGGTCCGTAAGTCCGTAATAGAAAACCATACACAGAGGAATGATGATGAATGCAGCGGACCACAGCACATAGGGAGCGGACATCAGGTTCAGATAACGTTTCTTATTCATCGACGGCAACGGCCTCCTCATCCTCGGAAGCAGGTTTGTGCATGATCTGGATGTTGAAAGGATCCACCCGGATCCCCACCGGCGTTCCTACTGGGAACAGACGGGTGGAATGAACCAGCCACTCAAAACCTCCTGCAGTAACCTCCATCTCGTAATGGACACCCTTAAAGATCAGATGGGTGACAACGCCCTGGAGGATCCCGTCGGCAGGCTCCACCAGCTCCACGTCCTCGGGGCGGATGACGGCATCCACCGGCCTATCATTCCCGAAGCCTGTGTCCACGCAGGGGAAGGGAAAGCCCAGGATGGAGACCAGGCCGTCGTGCTTCATAACCGCATCGAAAATGTTGCTGTCCCCGATGAAGTCCGCCACGAAGGCGTTTTCCGGCTCGTTATAGATGTCTTCGGGCGTGCCGATCTGCTGTATGTATCCCTGGTTCATGACCACGATGGTGTCGGACATGGTGAGCGCCTCTTCCTGGTCGTGGGTGACATAGATGAACGTAATGCCCAATTCGTTTTTCAGCCGGATCAGCTCGTATTGCATATCCTGGCGCAGCTTCAGATCCAGGGCTCCCAGCGGTTCGTCCAGAAGCAATACCCGGGGTTCGTTGACGATGGCCCGGGCGATAGCCACACGCTGCTGCTGACCTCCGCTCAGGGAATCTGGCATACGCTTGGCGTAGCCGTCCAGATTTACCAGCTTCAAGGCATACTGGATTTTATCGTCGATATAGCTTTTGCTCTTTCCCTTTATTTTCAGCCCGAAGGCAATGTTTTCTGCAATATTCATGTGGGTGAAGAGGGCATACTTCTGAAATACCGTATTGAGCTGCCGTTTATTGGGCGGCAGGTTGGTGATATCCTTTCCCTCAAAGAGAACCTTCCCCTGATCCGGCGTTTCGAAGCCGCCGATGATGCGCAGTGTAGTGGTTTTGCCGCAGCCGCTGGGGCCGAGCAGGGTGAGAAATTCATTTTCCCGGATGTACAGGTTCATATCGTCCAGAACCGCGGTAGATCCAAAGGATTTGGTGATGTGCTGAAGATCGATCAGTCTGTTGCTCATCGTGTGCGACCTTTCTCCGCTGTGCGGTATGGCCTGGTAAAGCAGGCTTAAAAGCTGGGCGGGCTGCTGACCCATATAAGGGTTGCCCCGGTCTTTTCCCCGGCGGTAAGATAGTGCGTAGAATTGGGCGTGAAATAAAAGGATTCCCCTTTTTTGGCCCGTATGGCGCGCTTCCCGATGTGGATGGTCACGCTGCCGCTCAGGACATAACCGAACTCTTCCCCCTCATGCGGATTATCCGGATAAGTGGATCCGCCCGGCTCCAAAGTGAGGCGGATGGGCTCCATGATGTTCTTCTGGGCATTGGGGATGATCCATTCCGTCCGGTTTCGATAGTCCTCATCCACCTTTTCAAAATAATCCTGGGCGGAGAAGACGATCTGCTCCTCCGTCTTTTCGCTGAAAAACTCGTTCAGATCCGTTCCGAGCACCTGCAGGATATCCACAAGCGTGGCGATGGAAGGGGAGGTGAGGTCACGTTCCAGCTGGGAGATGAACCCTTTGGAAAGCTCGGCCCGGTCGGCCAGATCCTCCTGAGTTAAGCCCTTCTGGATGCGCAGTTCCTTCAGTTTGTTTCCTATATTCATAAGCGTCTGCTCCTGTCTGTGCGGCCGGGCCTGTGTGACTGTAAAAATAAACTTAAAGTTTACAATCACTAAACAAATGCGCTGATATCCATTATAAGGGTTTCTGCGGAAATGTCAATGGATTTTTTAGAGGGGATCAGGGGACGGCTTGCACGCCTTCTCCTAGGCCGTGCTTCTTTAGCTGCATCGCGGCGGAGGTGGGAAATGTAACGGTTTGGGCCATGCGTTTGTCGTGCTCACCCACGTGTAGGTGTTGACTTCTTTGATGGTTTCTAGTATATTTGGAAAGGAAGCCGCAGTATCCTATCAAGGGAATATGCGGACAGGAAAGGTTTGAAACCTCGTTTCAAACTCTTTATTGGCGATAGCAGCGCGGGCGCGGCCTGCGATATGCAGGGGGATAGGAATGAAAGAGATGAAACTTCCGCAGAAATTTGCTCTCCGTCTGGTTATGACCATCGGCGGGGTTGTTCTTTGTGCATTGGCCGTGGGTTTTTTCAAATGCTCCCTTTTCGGCGTTGACCCATTCCAGTGCCTGGCGCAGGGAAGCTGGGGGCGCTTTTTCGGCGGCTTTTCCTACGGGAGCTATTATACGGGCCTGTGTTTGATCATGCTGGCGGCTGATCTCTTTTTGGACCGGCACTACATAGGTATCGCTACTTTTATTAACCTTTTTTTAACGGGGTATATCGCAGATTTTTCCCAAGCGACGATCAGCCGTCTTCTGCCTTCTCCGTCGCTGGCTGTGCGGGTGGTTCTTCTGGCCGTCGGGGTTGTGGTGATGTGTTTTGCCGCTTCTTTGTACATGACTTCAGATCTGGGCGTATCCGTTTATGATGCGCTTCCCATCATCATTTCCAATCGGAGCGGAAAGCCCTTCCGGTTTTGCCGGATCGGAAGCGATCTGATCTGTGTGACCGTGGGGGCGCTCTGTGGGCTCCTTCCGGGGCTCGGGACCCTGGTGGCGGCATTTTTCATGGGGCCTATGATCGAATTTTTTAATCATATTTTTTCCAGGCCGCTTCTATACGGAAAGAAGGCGGCGGAAAAATCCCTTTAATTCCTGCGGACAGCGGCGAAAGCTGCATTTTTCGGCGGGACAGACTCGGATGTATGCCAGGGCATACGGATAGGAGCCAGATATGAAGTGTCCCTTTTGCAGTCATGAGAATACGAGGGTGATAGATTCCAGGCCTGCGGATGAGAACAATTCCATTCGCCGTCGCAGGGTGTGCGATGAGTGCGGCAAGCGGTTCACAACTTATGAGAAGATCGAGACGATTCCCTTGATCGTTATGAAAAAGGATGATAACAGAGAGAGCTATGACCGAACTAAGATTGAGGCGGGTGTGCTGCGTGCCTGCCATAAGAGGCCGGTGAGCGCCAACCAGATTTCTAAACTGGTGGATGAGGTGGAGACGGAAATTTTCAGCAGAGAAGAAAAGGAAATCCCAAGCCAGTTGATCGGTGAGCTGGTAATGGATCGGATGAAGGATCTGGATGCGGTGGCCTATGTGCGCTTTGCGTCGGTATATCGGGAATTCAAAGATATCAATACTTTTATGGATGAACTTAAGAAAGTGATGGGGGCGAAGGAATCGGTTTGAAGAATAAGGCAAAGCTGGATTGGAAGGTCTTCTTTCAGGCGGTGGTAACCATCGCACTGCCTATTGCATTTCAGAATTTTCTGTCCACCACTGCAAGTATGGTGGATACGATCATGATCGGGAGCCAGGGAGAACTGTCGGTGGCGGCGGTGGGAATCTGTTCCCAGATCACGTCCCTGTTTTTCTCCTGTTATTTTGGTTTCGCGGGGGGCGCGCTGCTCTTTTTCTCCCAGTATTGGGGGGCAGGCAACAGGAAAGGGATCAACAAAACCTTTGGCCTGTCCATGACCTGCATGTTGTTGGTGGCCTTGGCATTCGGCGGGGTGGCGGTGAGTCATCCTGGTTTTCTGCTGCGTATCTATACGGATAAGGAGACTATCATAGCGGTGGGGATTCCCTATATCCGAATTGTGGGTTTTGCCTATCCTCTCCAGGTGATGGCTGTCATCATCAGCTTTTTGATGCGTTCCACGGAGCGGGTGAAGGCTCCGCTGGTATGTTCTATCCTGGCGCTTCTTACGAATTTCATCCTGAATTGGATCCTGATCTACGGAAGGTTTGGAATGCCTCAGATGGGCGCTGCGGGCGCTGCCGTAGGAACCCTTGTTTCCGGCATGGTGAATCTGGCCGGGCTTTTGGTATTCCTTTGGAAAGATAAAAGCGCCGTTGCGCTCCGGTTTAGGGACATGTTCGCCTGGGGCGAGGGATTCATGGCGACCTATCTGAAAAAATGTCTGCCCATTCTTTGCAACGAGTTGTTCTATGGGGTCGGGCAGATGCTGATCAATATCGTAATCGGCCATCAGGCGGAATCAGCTATTGCAGCCATGGCTGCATTTCGTGTGTTGGAAGGATTTGTGTTCGCTTTCTTCGGCGGCCTGGCGGACGCCAGCTCCGTTGTGGTGGGAAAGGAAGTGGGCGCAGGAAACCATATGAGGGGGTATCAGTATGTGAAGGGATTTGCCCTGCTGTGCCCGGCCATTACCTTCTGTATCACCGGCGTGGGTTTTCTTTTGAACCGGCCGATCCTGAGTCTGTTCGGCCTTGGGGCGGAAGCTATGTATTACGGAAAATATATGCTTCTGATTTATCTGGCTGCAGGAACGGTGCGTACCTGCAATTATATCATGAATTGCTGCTATAGGGCCGGCGGGGAAGCCGTATTCGGAACGGTCCTAGAGATCGTCTGTCTATTTTCTATCAGCGTGCCGGCTACCTGGATCGCCGGGATGGTGCTTCATCTGCCGTTTCTGGCGGTATTTTCCTTCCTGTATACGGACGAGCTGATCCGGCTGATCTTTGAGGTGTGGTATACGGCAGGAGGTAAGTGGATAAAACCCGTGACCGAGGAAGGCCGCCGGGCTCTGCCCGCCTTCCGGGAGGAACTGGCCGGGATGAAAAAGAAACGGGCATGAGAGTAACGGATAGAGAGTATGCGTTTTGACTGGCAGGAGCCGCCGGGATTGCTTGCGGTGAAAACGTTCGTATGGCCTATGTGAAAGGAAGGAGGCTGCCATGAGATATAGAGAACTCGGAAAGACAGGCCTGCGGGTCAGCGAAATCGGGTTGGGAGGAGAATGGCTGGAGCGGCATAATACGGAAGAGGTAAAAGCGGTTATCGACCGTTGCGCCCAGGCGGGAATCAATATTTTAGACTGCTGGATGTCGGAGCCAAATGTGCGTTCCAATATCGGGGCAGCGCTGGAAGGACAGCGGGAAAAGTGGATTATTCAGGGGCATATCGGCTCCACGTGGCAGGACGGCCAGTATGCGCGTACCCGAGACCTTAAGAAGGCGGAGGAAGCGTTTGCGGATCTTTTAACGCGGATGCGCACGGATTATATCGATTTGGGGATGATCCATTTCGTGGATGAGAAAGCGGAGTTTTCCGCGATTATGGAGGGAGAGTTCCTGGAATATGTGCAGGGGCTGAAGAAGCAGGGACGCATCCGGCATATCGGGATGAGCACCCACAATCCGGATGTGGCTAAATTGGCGGCCCAAAGCGGCGTGGTGGAGATGATCCTCTTTTCCGTGAACCCGGCCTTTGACATGCTTCCGGCCAGTGAGGATATTGACGAATATTTCAAGGAAGAATACGATGAGCGCTTCGGAGGCATTACGCCGGAACGTGCGCAGCTCTATCGTATCTGTGAGCAGCAGGGCGTGGGGATCACGGTGATGAAAGGATATATGGGGGGACGGCTGTTTACGGCGGAGGCTTCCCCCTTTGGCGTGGCGCTGAGCCCTGTGCAGTGTCTGCATTATGCCTTAACCCGTCCGGCGGTGGCCAGTGTGATGGCAGGTTTCGATACGCCTGAACATGTGGATGCGGCCGTGGCTTACGAGACGGCTTCTGAAGAGGAAAAGGATTATGCCAGCGTTCTGGCCGGGGCGCCGCGCCATGCGTATTCCGGCCAGTGTACCTACTGCGGGCACTGTGCGCCCTGTCCTTCCGGCATTGATATCGCCATGGTAAATAAGCTCTACGACCTGGCGCGGATGCAGGAGGAGATTCCGGCCACCCTCCGGGCCCATTATGAAGGGCTGTCCGCCCGCGCTTCCCATTGCGTGGGATGCGGCGGATGTGAGACGCGCTGCCCCTTTGGCGTGCATGTGGTGGAGCGGATGGCCAGCACGGCGGAGCTGTTTCGCCGGAATGGGGAAGAAGTTTGAGCGGCGTGCATGTCTGCAGCGCCCGGACGGAAAGTTGCCCTGAATGGAGAGCCGCCTGTCGGCGGCAGAATGTGAGGAAAGATGACGTTTGTATACCCGGCGGTCTTTACGCCTGACGAGAACAAAAAAGGATATCATGTGCGTTTTCCGGATCTTGCCTGCTGCACTGCGTATGGGTGCGATCTGGAGGATGCGGTGGATAACGCTGCGGATGCGGCCTATAACTGGATTATGTCGGAGATGGAAGAGGAGGACTGCAGCCTGCCGCCCCAGACGTCGCCGGAGCATATTGAGCTGAAGGAAGGGGAGACGGTACGGCAGATCATGGTTCGGGTCAAACTTCTTCCCGATAATGATTAGCGGTTCTTCGGATAGGAATTCTAAGTGATCCAACAAATGAGGTGAGGAGATTTTCCAATGAAACACAGGTTCAGGATGACAGGAATGGCACTGGCGCTGTTGGCCGCGCTTTTGGTACTGTCTCTTCCGACGAAGATTAGGGCGGTGGAGAGCGGCAATCCTCCAGCCCAGGGAGAGGCGGCCGGAGAAGGCCAGGAGGCGCAGCAGGACGGAGAGGGCGACAACGGAGAGGAAATGCAGCCCTCCGATGGGATGCAGGAACAAAGCTGGCCTGCAGGGCCAGGCATTGAAGGGGAGTCGGGGATCCTTATGGAGGTATCCACGGGTACAATCCTCTACAGTAAGAATGTCCATGCCCAATATTATCCAGCCAGTATCACGAAGATTCTGACATCCCTGATTGTGATAGAAAACTGTGATATGGATGAGATCGTCACGATCCCCCATGAAGCGGTGTACATGGATGAGGATAAGGGATCCCATATCGCGCTGGACGAGGGAGAAGAGCTCACGGTAAAGGACTGCCTGTACGGTGTACTGCTAGCTTCTGCCAATGATGCGTCTTATGCCCTAGCCATCCATGTATCAGGCAGCATTGAGGGATTTGCCGCTTTGATGAACAGCCGGGCTCAGGAACTGGGATGTACGGACAGCCATTTCGTGAATCCCCATGGACTTCCCAATGAGCAGCATTTAACCAGCGCCTATGATATGGCGTTGATCACAAGAGAGGCGCTAAAGCATGAGGTTTTCCGGGAGATTTCCGGAACGGTCTTCTATGAAATCCCTCCCTCAGCCAAGCAGCCGGATCAGATTCCCCTGTCTAACCATCACAGGATGCTCACCTCCACCCCCTATCATTATGAAGGCGTTTTTGCAGGAAAAACAGGTTATACGATTGTAGCGAAAAATACCCTGGTTACCTGTGCGGCCAGGGATGGGATGGAATTGATCTGTGTGACCATGAAAACGGAAGGGAAGCAGGTTTATGTGGATACCGCAGCCCTCTTCGACTTCGGTTTTGAATCTTTTAAGAAGCTGGATGTGAAGGAGAATATGCCCAGCCTGGCTTCTGTGAACGTCCATGCCAGGACGGAGGGCGCGCAGGCTGATGAGCCTTCCCTTCAGCAGTTGCACCTGAAAGTGGCGCAGGACGGATATGCGGTGGTGCCTGTTTTGACGGACTTTGCAGATCTGAGTCTGGATTTATACTATGATACGGAACATGCCGCCCCGGGAGAGGAGGCCCTTCTGGAATGTAGCTACGGGGGACAGGCGGTGGGAAGCGCCTTGATCGCCCTGGCTCCGCCCCTGGCCGTGCCGGAGAAAACGCGGCCGGAGGAAGCGCAGAAGGCGGTTTCCCAGGTGGAAGAAGAGGAAAGAACGGAAAAGGTGGAACGTAGATGGGAATTTCGCTGGCAATATGCGGCGACTGGAGCCGCAGCGGTTGTTGTGCTGGGTGTGGCTGTTTTCCTGGCGGGCCGCAGGATGGTCTGGAGAAACAGGTGGAAGAGGAGGAGCGAAAGTTTTTCCGCGTACTCCGGTTTCGGTTTCAGCTCTGGCTACAGGAGACGCAGGCGGAGGGGTGGATGGCGCAGACGCAGATAAATGTTTCCTGGATTTGAGCGCGGGCCGCGCACACAAATAGACGCAAAGGTTGTAAAAAAATTATTAGTTTCCTTGGTATATGAAGCCGCTTTCGAAAAGCGGCTTCATACATGTCTTAGTGGAAAAGTACTAAATTGGACGGGAAAAGATTAGTGAATTATACTATTGCAAGAAAGAATAAAGTGTGTAAGAATTGACTTGTCGGACAACCGATAAATATTGACCAGCAATCTTTTCATCAAGGTCAGGCTCTGCCAGAAGACTTTCGATTGGATCGTTTATAGCAGAAGAACTGTTAAGGATAGGACAGCCTACGCAGAAAGAGAGCAGGCAGGATGATAAATCAGATCAGGAAAAACAACGTATCGGATCAAATCTATCAACAGATGATGGAGATGATTATCAACGGAACATGGAAGGAAGGGCAGATGATCCCTTCGGAAAACGTGTTGAGCGAAGAGTTCGGCGTCAGCCGTGATTCGGTCAGACAGTCCATCCATAAGCTGAGCGCCCTCGGCTTGCTAAAATCGAGGCAGGGGAAGGGGACCTATGTGCAGAGAGTGGACATCAGCTTTTATATGAATTTATTGGTGCCGTCCCTGTTGCTCAATGAAAGCGACAGCATTACGGTATTGTCCTTTGCGAAGAGCATCCAGGTGGAAAGTACCAGGCTGGTCTGCCGGAATGCTACGCAGGAGGAGATTTTGAAGCTTCATTCCTACTTAGATCAGATGGAAGCGGAAAAGGATTATGAGGCCTATTTTAACGAGGATATGGGATATCATAAATATTTGTCCTTCCTTACGGGAAATGTGCTCTTCATCAAGGCAATGGAAATCACATCAGTATTGCTGCATGAATACCTGCGGGATATCGTGGCAGTGCATGGCAGCAGGAGGAGCATTGAGCAGCACGTGAAATGCTATCAGGCCCTGCTGGAACGGGATGAGGAGCGTGCGATCAGAGTGATGGGTGAACATTATGATATGCTGATAGACAGAGTTATGCATTTTTTGAATAAAACAGAAACGACATAAATGAGATGCGGGAAAGGAGGGGAGCCGCAGATGCGGTGAGTGCCGTTCGTCTGGCAGCGTGTGTGGATTTCGCATGACGCTGCCGCAAAGGGACGGCAGGGGAATTATTACGCAATAAGATGTCGGACAACCAACAAGTTATGGAACCGGCCGCCTATGGCGGCAGAATGGGAGGAAACCCCTAATTGGTATGCGCGCTAAAGCGCAGATGGGAGGAAAAATGATCAAAAAAGGTTTTTCAGCGGTGACAGCGATACTGATGGCTGCGACATTGACGCTGGCAGGCTGCGGAGGAAGTAAGGCGCCGGAGAATGCGCCGGTGACGGAAGCGTCCCAGGAAACAGGTACGCAAGAAAAGGAAACACCGCAGGCAGAAGAAAGCCAGACGACGGAAAAGGAGGCAGAAGAAGCGCAGGAAGATAAGACGTATGGGAAGCTGACTATATCCGGGGCAACAGGTAATCCGGATCAGTATATGGTGGACGCAGCGGCCATGGTGACAGGAGAACATCCGGAGATAGAAGTGGAATATCCGCCCTGCGACACCAATACCAGGGAGCAGGTGATTAAGACAGCTATTGCTGCAGGCGATCCGCCCACGTTGGGATATTACTGGGGAACCAGGGTAAATTCTTTCTATGATAACGGTATGTGCCTGGATTTGGCGGATCTGATCGATCCCGAACTATTAGCGGGAATCAATGAACAAATGCTGGCGCCATGCAAAGGGGACAATGGCGAGATCTATGCGATACCGGTCAAGTGCGTCTATCATACCTGCTATTACAATACGGAAATTTTTGATAGGTACGGCTTTGAGGAACCCAGAACCTGGGATGAGATGACGGAGATCTTTCAGAAGCTGAAGGAGGATGATATCTTTGGCTTTTCCACCAATTCAGCTTCCATGCAGGACTGCCTGTACGGGATCACTTATGGGGAGCTGGATGCAAAGGTGGGACCCGGTACGGCCTATGGCGTTGCCAACGGCGATGTTTCCGTGGCGCCTGGCACGGATGCGGGGAATGTTATCGCAGACTGTATCAAGCAGGTACAGGAATGGTACGAGGCGGGCTACTGGTATCCCGGAGACGGAGGCATTAACTGTTCGCCGGATGATGCAAATGCGGCTTTTGCACAGGGCAGATGCGCGGTGATCTTCAATTTCAGCGGTTCCCTTGGAACCCTGGTGCCTTCCTGTGATTTTGAGATCGGCACTTTCTTAAAGCCCACTTCGGATGCGTCCATAGAATCGGAAGAAAATACGGAGCCTGATGTATTTTTTATCCCGTCCAATGCCTCGCCTGAGCAGATCAATACGGGTGTTGCATTCTTGGAAGCAATCCTGAGTCAGGAGATCCAGCAGGCAGTGGTCGGGGGAAACCAGATCCCGTCCATGACGACCTACGAATATACGGATATGAGCCCGATTCTGGAGGAGGTAATCGATATCTTCAATACCAGCAGGATTGAAGCTGGGTTGAATCCCACCAGAACCAGTTCGGAAATGCAGACCTTCATCAAACAGCAGATCTTCGCCGCACCCTGCAGCGGGCAGATGACGATTGATCAGACGCTGGAGGAAATGGAACGGATCCGCCTGGCAGCCGGCGGACAATAGAACAGGGATCGGTGCCGGGAAGCGCAGGCCGCTTCCTGGCATACATAGATGAGGACACAGCTATGCGGGAAAAAGCAAAGAAAATACCTAAAAGTATGCTCATAGGATGGACTTTTCTGCTCCCTTCCATCCTTCTGTATGCGGTCTTTATGATCTATCCGCTGCTTCGGACATTCTATCTGTCTTTCACCAGCTGGAGCGGATTCGGAGAGGCGCAATATATCGGCCCGGACAACTTTTTTTCCTTATTTGCGGATACGATGTTCCTGCGGGCATTGAAGAATACACTGTATTTTGCAATCGTATCGGGCATCCTGAGCGTTCTGGCAGGTATTCTGATGGCCTGGCTGAACCTCTTTATCAGGAAAATGGAGGGGCAGATCACGAGAACAATCCTTTTCGTGCCCAATATGATCGCACCCACCATCACGGGCCTGCTGTTTATGTTTATTTTAACGGAGGACATCGGCCTGCTGAATAATATCCTTCGGGCTGTGGGGATGGAGCGGCTGGCCACTGCCTGGCTGGTCAATCCGGCGACCGTGCGGCCTTCCATCGTCGTGGCACAGATCTGGAGACAATTCGGCCTGACCATGATCCTGTGCTTTGCCGGATTCCAGGGGATTCCGGCAGGTCTGATCGAATCGGCACAGATCGACGGGGCAAGTACCTTCAAGGTGTTCACCGGGATCATGCTTCCGCTGATCAAGCCGCAGATCGAGCTGGCGACCATGTTCACCTTTTTGGGCGGACTCAAAATCTATGATTCCGTGGTATCCCTCACAGGAGGCGGCCCGGCCCGGCAGACGGTGGTCCTGCCCATGTATATCATAGAAAACGCGTTCACGTATTCCAAATTCGGATATGCCAGCGCGATGTGTGTGGCGTTTCTTTTCATCGTGCTTGCGTTTATCATTCTGTTACGATTCTTATTCAGAGGAGAAAAAATTGAAATGTAAAATTTCAATTTCCCCGAATCGAGAGCGTGTGGTGCACGCAGGCGGGAGCAAAATTGAAATGTGAAATGCAGGGGGTATAGCTATGAATATTGAGTGTAAGAAAGAAGAGAGCGGTATGTTTACAAACCGGCGTATCCGAATACTTTCCAGAGTACTTACCGTGCTGCTGTGTCTGGTCGTGGTCTACCCGTTGTTTTTTACGATTCTGGTTTCCTTCAAAAACAACCAGGAGTTTTATTCAAATATATGGGGACTTCCGCAGATATGGAGAGGGGAGAACTATAGTTACGCATGGATAGAGGGGAAAATTGGACAGTATGCGGCAAACAGCGTGATCGTTACGCTCACTGCGGTGGCCGGTTCGGTTCTGATCACAGCCTTTGGCGGGTACGCACTTTCCAAGATGAAGATCCCCAAGGCCAACTTGATCCTGTCCGCATTCATGGTGTTTAACTTCGTGCCCGGGGTAGCCTATTATATCCCGCTCTACTCGCAGATGATAGGGCTTCATCTAAATGGAACGCTGTTCATGCTGATTCTGCCTTATCTGGCATGGCAAATCCCGTTCAGCGTCTATATCTTTAAGAACTTTTTCGACTCCATCCCTTCTGAACTGACGGAAGCGGCGAGGATGGACGGGGCTGCGGAGCTGTCTGTTTTCTTTCAGATCATGTTGCCGCTGGTGACGCCGGCCTTGGCCACGGTCACGGTATTCAACTTTATTAATATCTGGGGAGAATACATGTGGGCCAGCATCTCGGCGACCTCGTCTGCGAAGATTCAGACCATCCCTGTGGGCTTGCTCTATTTTCGGGGAGAATACGGGATCGAATGGGGGCCTTTCGCGGCGGCGATCACGATCATTGTCGTTCCGCTGATCGCTGTTTTCATTTATTTTCAGAAATATTTCGTGCAGGGAATCACGTCCGGAGCCGTAAAAGGGTGAGGGAACGGCGGGAATTTGGTTCCACGGATTCCTGGGAAGGAAAGGCTGCCTATCGGCAGCGGAAAAAGAAGAACGGGTGGAAAATCTGCTGTTTTTCGACGGGAATTCGTATTTGCGAATTCCTCTCTATGAAAAAGCCGCTTGGGGCGGCGGAAAGAGGGACAGGATGTATTTAGCGGGAAGAAGCCACATCATACAGGATCGTTCTTTGATCGATACCATGAGGCTGTTCCATGGGATGGGGTATGGCGGACTGGAGCTGAGCCTGCAGCATGGGATGGGGAAGTGGCTGGACACGAATTATCTGGAGGACTATGTGATCGACAGGGTAAACGAGGTGAGCGAGGAGCTGTCATTTCCCATCACTGCCCGGGCCTGTCATCAGAACTATGTGTGGGATGACTATACTTATGAGATAGAAAAAAAGCTCTTGAAGAAAGCAGCCGGGTATCATCCGGTTTCCGGGACGGTGATCCTTTCCACCTTCATGGAATATGGGCAAAGGGAGCTGCATGAAAAGGAAGTATATACGCAATTGGTGGAGAGGACCAGGGAGTTATGTAACATCGCCCAGGATCAGGGTCTGAATTTGGCAATCGAGATCGAACCGAATCAGCTGGTACACAACCTGGACCGATTTCTGGAGCTGGCGGACCGGGTGAAGAGCCCGGCGCTGAAGATCAACTTCGACGTGGGCCATTTCTACCTGTCTGAAAAGGATCTGTACGCAGCCATGGAGAGGGCAAAGGATTATATCTGTTATTCCCACATCGACAATATGTGCATGGGAGAGCATTGCCATAAGCTGCCCTGGGAGGGGGACATCGACCTGCTGGCAGCTTATAGGAAATTGAAGTCCCTTGGATACGATGGGCCGGTTTCTCTGGATATTTACCTCCAGGATTATGCGGCTGTGGCGCCGCAGTGCCTGTCCTATATTAATCAGAATGTGTTCGGGCGCATATAGGCAGTCGCCGCAGAGGCGACACGTCCTGGGTGGGGCTTACAGGAAGAAGATCGAAGAATCCTGTTGTAAAGCCGTAAGGGGCGAGGCGCGGAAGTTAGAGATGTGGAAATCCGTTGCCATCAATCGGCAGCGGTTTCCTGGATTTGCGGCCTGCGGGTTGAAACCGCGGGCTGTGGAAAGGCTTGGTTATCGGCATGAAAAAAGTATTGAAACCATATCAATTTCGGGAGTATAAGACGCCCGGAGAATTCACGGCGGCTTTGGCGGCGGACGGGCTGGAATTCCCGGTATCAGACGATCTGGGAGTATTGTTCGAACCTCTGGTGATTGGGGACAAGGTGATCCCCAACCGTCTCTGTTCCCAGCCCTGCGAAGGATTTGACGGAGAACCGGACGGTTCCCCGTCCGACCTGGATTTCAGGAGATATATCAGGATAGCCGGAGGCGGCGTGGGCCTGCTGTGGTGGGAATCCATTGCCATTTCCGAGGATGGCAGATGCAATCCGCTGCAGATGGTAATCCGTCCCTCTACTGTGGAAAAGATCAGGGAAATGGTGGATGCGGCGAACGCGGAGGCAAGGAAGAATTTTGGCCGGAAACCTTATAACGTGCTGCAGCTGACCCATTCGGGAAGACGCAGCAATAATAAGAACTGGGAATCAACCCCCCTTGCGGTGTGCAGCAATCCCTACATGGATTCCCACACCAGCATTGACGGAAGCAAGGGAGAGATCCGGATTGCCACTGACGATGAGATCGAAGAGATTGTGAGAGGATTCATTGACGGTGCGATTCTGGCCTCTCAGGCTGGCTTTGATGCGGTGGACATCAAGATTTGCCACGAATATATCCTGCGGGAGCTTTTGTCCGCCTTTACCCGCCCGGGAAAATACGGCGGAAGCTTTGAGAACAGAACCAGAGCTGTATTTGAAATCATTGACGGTATCCGCGAACGGCTGGGGGACTGTCTGGACATCTGTGTGCGGCTGAACGCTTATGACTGTGTGCCGTATCCGTATGGATGGGGCATGAAGATGGAGGAGGGCGTGATGGAACCGGATCTCACAGAGCCGATCAGGCTATGTAAGATGCTGGTGGAGCGAGGCGTGCGGATAATCGATATTACCACGATGATGCCCAGGTATAAGCCGTTTGGAAGGGGCCTGATGGCGGAACATGAGGAAGGGCCGGAGGCGCAGATCAATCCTTATGAAGGCGTATATGAGTTGATGAAGGCTACCAAGCTGATGAAGGAAGCTGTACCGGAGGCATTCTTCGTGAGCACGGGTATGACCTGGCTGGAACAGTTCGGCGGGCATGTCACCGCCGGGGCGATCCGGGACGGTTGGTTCGATATCGGCGGCTTTGGCAGACAGTTCATGGCCTATCCGGATTTTCCGACGGATCTGAAACGGGAGGGCATCATGCACAGGGAGAAATGCTGTATGCTCTGCGATAAGTGCTACGACCTGATCCAGAAGGGACATTGCCAGACCGGCTGCGTCATGAGGGATCAGGAAATCTATTTAAAGCTACTGCGGAAAAAGGTATTGGGAAGGGAAAAACTTGATGCGAATGCGCAATAGGAAGTTATGGCATTGACGGGAGTCTGCACATAAGAAGCGCACGGAAATTTCTCAGTGCCTCGGGGATGCTTTCTAATTTGCAGGTCGCCTGTGAGCGGCAGAATGGTGGTTGAAATGAGAGGAAGGATGGAGCGGGTCGACCGTGGGTATGAGATTGCCAGAGAAATGTATGCCGAGATCGGTGTGGATACTGACCTGGCAATGGAAAAGCTGGATGGGATCCCGGTGAGCATGCATTGCTGGCAGATCGATGATCTGAGCGGATTTGAAAATCCGGATAAAGGGCTGACCGGCGGGATACAGGCCACTGGAAGAGATCCCAGCAAGGCGAAGAACAAGGACGAATTTTATGAAAATCTGGAAAAGGCGCTGTCCCTGGTTCCCGGCAGGAAGAAGGTGGCGCTCCATGCAATCTATCTGGATAATTTCGGTAGCTTTGTGGAACGGGATGTGATTGAGCCGTCCCATTTTGCATCCTGGGCGGAGTGGGCGAGGGAACATGGCGTGGGACTGGACTTCAATCCCACCTATTTCAGCCATGAAAAGGCGGATACGGATTTCACTCTTTCGAGCTATGACCCGCAAACCAGGGCGTTTTGGGTCGAGCACGGAAAACGCTGCAGGCGCGTCAGCGCATACTTGGGGGAGCGTCTGGGGGAGGTATGCATCGACAATCATTGGATCCCGGACGGTTACAAGGATTTAACCGTGGACAGACAGGCGCACAGGGAGCTGCTCCTTGAGAGTATGGATCAAATCATGGCGGAAAAGTATGATGCAGCGCATACGGTTGACAGTTGGGAGAGCAAGCTTTTCGGCCTGGGGCTGGAGAGTTATACGGTAGGCTCCCATGAATTCTATACCAATTATGCCATGACCCATAAAAATTGTATGGTCTGTATGGATATGGGGCATTTTCATCCCACGGAGCAGATTGCGGACAAGCTGACCTCCTATCTGACCTTCGGGAAAGAAGTGATGCTGCATGTGAGCCGTCCGGTGCGTTGGGATTCAGATCATGTGGTCATCCTCAGCGACGAGGTACGAGATGTGATGGCGGAGATTTGCAGACAGGACGCCTTTGGGCGGGTACATATCGGCACGGACTATTTTGACGCTTCGATCAATAGGATCGCCGCACAGGCCCTGGGGGCCAGGAGCATTAAACAGGCGCTGCTGTATGGCCTGCTGGAACCCACCGGCCGTTTGAAGGAATATGAGAGGGAGGGAGACTATACCCGCCGTCTGGCCTATATCGAGAGACAGAAGGCAATGCCCTTTGGCCTGGTCTGGGACAAGTACTGTCAGAAAAATGACGTGCCGACAGGAGATTGGGTGGAAAGTGCCCTGCGCGGATAAAACAGGATGATTTGTTGGCGCACAAGTTCTCTGCAATGAAAAACTTGTGCGCCAGGATGAAAGAAAATTTGGGGTGTAAGAGGCGCCAAGGCGCGCGGACGGGAGCAAAGATGAAAGAAGGACGCTTTCATCCCCCTGATAGGAGAGCGCGCCAAAGCGCGCGGACGGGAGCAAGGATGAAAGAAGGACGCTTTCATCCCCCCTGATATAAAGGCGCGCTAAGGCGCGCAGACGGGAGCAAAATATGGATAAAAGAATACAGATTCAGGACACGCAGCTGTCGGTTTTCCCGATCGGGCTGGGAACGGTGGATGCAGGCCTTCTTTGGGACGGGAAAGAGGCGGATGCCATCTTTGAAACTTATTTGTCTCAGGGAGGAAATCTGGTGGACTGCGCCCACGTCTATTCCGACTGGATCCCGGGAGAAATTGCCCGGGCAGAGCGGGTGGTGGGAGATTGGCTTCAAAGGAGCGGCAGACGCAACGAAATCGTTCTGGTCACCAAGGGCGGCCATCCGGATATGAAGGGAAAGAACCCGGATCTGCACCGCAGCCGTATGTCCCATGGGGATATGGAGAAGGATTTGGATGAGTCCTTGGCGCAGCTGCGGACGGATCACATTGATCTGTATTTCTATCACCGGGACGATCTCTCCCAGTCGGTGGAAGAGGAGATCGAAACCATGGAGGAATTCATAAAAAAGGGCAAAATCCGCTATTATGGCTGTTCCAACTGGACCGCAGAGCGGATGCGCGCCGCCGATGCCTACTGCGCTTCTAAAGGTTACCGAGGGTTCGTGGCGGATCAGAGCCTTCTGAACCTGGGAATGAAATATTTCAAAGGGCTGGCGGATGATACCCTTGCTTATACCCAAGGCGATGCGTGGGACTACCATGTGGAAAATCTTCGGAATCTGGAAATGCCCTATATGGGAAATTGCAGCGGTTTCTTCCATATTTTCGCCAAGAAAGGGGAAGAGGGCGTGAAGGGAAACCCTTACTATACGAGAGAGAACGTCATGGTAGCGGAAAAGATGCGCATCCTGTGTGAAAAGTACGGATGTACGATCACGCAGTGCGTATTGGGATTTTTCTATCATCAGCCCTTCCCTTGTGTGCCGCTCTACGGTCCTGCCGTCCCGGAGCATGTGACGGATGCGTGCGGGACGCTGGACGTACCCTTTACGGATGCGGATTATGAATGGTTATTGGAACCGGATACTCCATAAGGGGGATGCGTGCGAAATACAAGGGGCTGAAAGCTGCAGCCCGTTCATATGAAATAGAATGCCGCCTGTCGGCGGCGGAATGCGTGAAAAGGATGAAATATTGTATACCGGATTGCTTCTGGCCCCCGGTCGATCAGGGGAGCTATCTGGGACATGAGGCAATCAGCATATTGAATAGCTCGGATCATGATATCGTGGCATATATGACGCTTTATTTTGAGGATCGGGAGAAGCTGGAGGGGTTCCGGCTGCCCGTGCCGGCGGAACGGACGATCCATTTCCATACCTATGATCTGAAAAACGGACAGGATATCTGCGTTCCCAGAGGAGTCGGATACGCGGCGGTGATCGAATGTGATGAACCGGTCGTGGTACAGTATACCCGTGTGGATACCACCCAGAGCGCTCTGGGCTTGGCGACCACCATGGCTGTTGCACTGGACTAAAGAGAAGCGACCGTTCGGACGCCCGTTGAAGCGGGCAGGGAGTGCACGAATATGAAATATTTATTAGGATTGGATAACGGGGGCACGAAGACCAAAGCGGCCGTGTTCGACAGATACGGGAGAGAGATCGCCTGTAGTAGCGCTTCTTCGGACGCCGTTATGGACAGGCCGGATTTCGTGGAACGGGATATGGAGGAAATGTGGCGGACAAACTGCGAGGTGATCCGGACGGTATTGGAAAAAAGCGGGATTGCGGCCGGAGACATTGGCGGCGTGGGCATCTGCGGACATGGGAAGGGATTGTACCTGTGGGGAAAGGATGGAAAGCCGAACGGTCCCGGTATCCTTTCTGCGGATAACCGTGCCGTGTCCTATCTGGAAAAATGGAGGGCGGACGGAACTGAACGTGAAGCGTTCAAACGTTCCTGCCAGCATATTATGGCCTGTCAGCCTGTAACGCTGTTGGCATGGATCCGGGACCAAGAGCCGGAAAGATACAGAAATATCCGTTGGATCTTTGAATGTAAAGATTACATACGTTTCCGCCTGACGGGAGAGGCCAGGGCGGAGATTACGGATTATTCCGGGACAGGTCTGATGGATCTGCATACCAGACGGTTCTCTTGCGAACTCCTTCATCTCTTTGGGATTGAGCAGGTGGAAGAGGCGCTTCCTCCCCTGTGCCATGCGATGGAGGTGGCTGGCTGGGTCACGCAGGAAGCGGCGCAGCAATGCGGACTGGCAGTTGGAACGCCTGTAATCGGCGGTATGTTTGATATCAACGCCTGCGCGATGGCAGCAGGAATACTGGATTCTTCCAGAATCTGTATGATAGCGGGAACCTGGTCCATTAACGAATACATCAGGGAAGAACCTGTCCTGGACGGCAGCGTGTTGATGAATTCCCTGTACTGTCTGCCCGGCTATTATCTGGTGGAGGAATCCAGCGCCACATCCGCGGGAAACAACGAGTGGTTCGTCCGGGAGCTTCTGCCGGAGTTGGGAAAGGAAGCGGAATCAGCGGGCAGGGATATCTACGAGGTGGTGGATGACTGGGTGGAGGAGATCTCCCCGGAGGATTATGTACCGGTCTTTCTGCCGTTTCTGATGGCCTCCAATGTGAATCCCAGGGCGCAGTCCTGCTTTATCGGGCTGAAAGCGAGCCATACCAGGAAGCACTTGGCAAGGAGCGTGTTTGAGGGGATCACCTTTGGACACAGATACCATCTCGACAAGCTCCTTGCCACAAGGCCGGAAAGGCCGGAAGCGATCCGCCTGGTGGGAGGCGCTGCCAGGGCCAGGGTGTGGGCGCAGATGTTTGCCGACGTGATGCAGCTTCCAGTGGAAGTGATCCCTACCGGGGAGGCAGGGGCGCTGGGCTGTGCCATTCTGGCCGCCTGCGCGGCGGGAGAATACCCTTCCGTAGAAAGCGCGGCCGCGAATATGACGAAGATCTCGAAAATCTTCCTGCCGGATGCAGGCCGGAAGGCCGTTTATGATGCAAAATACAGGGCGTATCTGGATGCGGTTGGAACGCTGGACGGCCTGTGGGATCGGATGTGTCTGTCGGGGACATCCCGGTGAACCAGGAAACAGGTATCTTCCTGATACGAAACTCTTTGAGCCATCGATGAACGCTTCCCGTAAGGCGCGGGATAGACATTTGCTGGAAAGGAAGACTTTCATGAGAGAATATGC
The DNA here is from genome assembly GCA_947650005.1 of uncultured Lachnospiraceae bacterium. Taxonomy (GTDB): domain Bacteria; phylum Bacillota; class Clostridia; order Lachnospirales; family Lachnospiraceae; genus Eisenbergiella. Next base: position 919 of record CANSTU010000036.1, on the reverse strand, counting down.
CATCGGACTGTACGAAAAGGCAATGCCTGCCCATCTGAGCTGGAAAGAAAAACTCCGGGCAGCCGGGAGGGCGGGATACGACTATGTGGAGATCAGCATAGACGAAACGCAGGAGAAGATCCGGCGGATCGATATGGATCGCGGGGAACGTTTGTCCCTGATCCGCGATATGTACGAAACGGGCACGCCGATCCGCTCCATGTGCGTCAGCGCGTTGACAAAGTACTCCCTTGGAAACAGTGACAAGGGACTGCGGGAAAGGGGAATGGAGATCGCCCGGGGGGCCATACAGCTCGCGGAAGATCTGGGAGTGCGGATCGTAATGATTCCCGGATACGATATTTATTACGGAGAATCCACGTCACAGACCAGACGTTTTTTTGAGGAAAATTTGGAAAAACTCGCCCTTTTTGCAGCCAGATCGGGGGTTTTGGTTGAAATGGAAACGATGGAAAATGCCTTCATGAATACGGTATGGAAGGCAATGTACCACGTAAGCCGGATTAATTCGGTCTATCTGGGCATTTATCCGGACTCCGGTAATATCACCAACGCCGCCGTGGCCTACGGTTCGGACGAGGCGCAGGATCTTCTATCAGGCAAGGGACACATCAGCTCCATTCACCTAAAAGAGACCCGTCCTGGGAAATTCCGGGAGATCCCTTACGGGAAAGGACACGTGGATTTTGAGAAGATTATCCAGGCCGCCTGGAGCATCGGCGTGCGCAAGTACGTGACGGAATTCTGGTATCAGGGAAGCGAGACATGGGAAGAGGAACTCAGCCAGGTCAACGGGAGGATGCGGCAGATCCTGGACAGGCAGGTATGATTGACCTGCACTCCCGCCTAGGCAATAGCGTTGGGCCGTTGCATCTCGCACACCGGCAGGACTGAGCCCGCAGAGGAGCCTTCAGGACAG
>CANSTU010000035.1 GCA_947650005.1 uncultured Lachnospiraceae bacterium | reverse complement strand
CCGGGATGCGATTCTCTGGACGGGCACCTGCCGGGTATATGAACCATCGGTTGCAATCCTGTTGGCCTATCTCCACCGCTTTCCTTCTTGACAGGTCTGTTTTATCTATGATATCGTTTTATCATATCAAAAGATAAAGGAGTTTTCTGTCATGAAAGGATCGAATGAACCCACCCTTTTCCGTCGTAAGGAAGCAGCCGCCGTCCATCCTGCCCCAGCCAGGAGGCACCCCATATGCCTGGCCTTTTGTTTGATGGCAGTTCTGGCCTTTTTCTGGAATGTGCCTAAGGTGTATGCATCTCAGCCGGCGAATTCCCTTGCCGGTAAGAAGCTATCCGTCATGGGGGACAGCATTTCCACCTTCACCGGGCAGCAACCTGCAGATTATAATATTTATTATCCTGAAAATGGGGAGATCACTCAGGTGGAGCAGACTTGGTGGCACCAGGTTCTCACCAAAACAGGAATGACCCTATGCACCAATGCTTCCTCCTCCAACACCAACATGACGGGCAATTCCCTAGCCATGGATGGCTCCGCCCCTGGGTGCAGTACCCGCAGGGTGATGGATCTGCGGGGAGCGGACGGCTCGATCCCGGACGTTATCATTGTCTATATGGGCATCAACGATTTCTCCCGCAGCCGTACCCCTGGGGCTTTTCAGGCGCCCAGCATCCGGACCGAGGGGGAGATCTCCGTTTTTTCCGAAGCATATGAGATTATGATTCAGAAGATGAGGGTGCTCTATCCCAATGCCGCCATTTATTGTTGTACTCTCCCGCCCAGATGTTGTTATGTGGAAGGGGATTCCGGCTTGGCAGTCAATGAAATCGGCGTACAGGTCACGGCTTATAATGCTCAGATCCAGGCTGTCGCACAGGCGTATGGCGCGCACGTGATCGATCTGTTCCAGTTCAGCGGGATTAATTGGTCTAACCTGGATCTGTTCCTATCAGACGGCATTCATCCTAATGCAGCCGGAGCGACACTCATCGCCAACTGTGTGACCAATGCTTTGTATCAGAATTAAGAGCCTGATTTTGAATCCCTAATTCAACCGGGCCTCTCCAACTTTTCTTAACGATGCCTCATTTTAGCGATTCGATTTTTATTCATTATAATGTTTGCGAAAAATAACCGTACTGGCTCAGAGTAATGTTCTAAGCCCAGTACGGTTATTCTTTATTCGAAAGGAAAAATCACTCAGTCATTTCTGATTGCGGCCAGAGGACTGAGCCGCATCGCCCGCAGGGAAGGGAAAAATCCGGCCACCATACCCACCAGAATGGCAAAAGCCAAAGACAGACCGGCCAGCCACGTAGGAATATAAGATAAGGTCATTGCCCTTCCTGTGGATTGTACCACTCGGTTGATCACGGTGGAAATCCCGTAGCTGAAAGCCAAGCCCACCAGGCCGCCGATCAGGCCGATATATCCTGCCTCCAGCAGGAACATCATCTGGATGTTGCGCAGGTCACAACCTAAAACCTTCATGATACCGATTTCTTTGGTTCTTTCATAGATCGACATCATCATGGTATTGGTGATCCCGATGGCCGCCACCAGTAAAGATACCGCGCCGATCCCCCCCAGCACCATCTGAATATAGCCATACTGCGTCTGGGAATATTCGACCCACTCCGCATTGCTCGATGCCTGATAGCCCATGGAATTGATCAGGTTCTGCACCTCCGTTACATTTTCCATGTCATCTACATCCACATAGAGCTGGTCGTAAAAGATCTCTTTATAGGGCTTTCCTCCCGTGGTGGTCGGCTGCCCAGGGATCGCCTTAGATTTAAAGATCCGCTTCAGTTCCGCCACCAGGGCATCGATATCGCAATAGACATTGTAGCTGTACCGGCTCCATTCTTCCGGCCCTCCATCCACCATGCCACAGGTGTCCAGCATGTATTTCTTGGGCGGAGCCACCGTGGAGGAAGCCGACCCATTCGACCCATTCTTGCTCTGATAATAGGCTTCCGTATCAAAAATATAGAAAATGGGATCTTCCATTGGGTCGATATCGGGCAGTTCATTCTTCTCGTAATAGGGATAATTCCCTGTTTTAGAATTGTAGAAATCCTGGAGCACCATATTGCCGTAAAAGAGTTCCAGTTTTCCGTCCCTTCCGTCGGGATAGCTGCCCGCCCCCAGTGGAACCTTGAGAATCTCAAATGCCTCGGAGCTCATCCCCTTGATCCGCATATCGCATTCATACACGCCGCATTTTGCGATCACGCTTATATTCAACACAGGGGATACAAGTTCCACATGAGGCAGGTTTTTCAGCGTTTCCACCAATTCATCGTCCAGTCGCTTTGCTTCCTGCTCCTCGCTGCTTCCATCTGCGGACATCGCATATCCGTTTCCGCTATAGTAATATCCGCCTCCCGATTCGTATACATCGATCGCCGTCAGGCTGCCATAAGACTCCATCTCTTCCATGGAAGACTTATTTAAGCCCAGTCCCAGAGACATCATGACCACGATGGATGCCACACCGATGGTTACGCCCAGCACGGTCAGGAGCGTCCGTATTTTTCTCTTCAGGAGGCTTCCGCTGCTCAGCCTCAGCAAATCCAAAAAATTCATGCATATACCCCAGCATATCGCAAGCAGCGCCTGCTCAATCCTTTCCGTCCTCTTTCCCCAAAGAAAGGAAATCTTCCTCCAGCTTCAAAGCCGCTGCTTTCTTCCTCTTTTTACGGATGACGACAAAGGCAATCAGTCCCACGACCGCCACTGCTGCTGCCACAAGCCCTGCGATCAAACCAGTATGGTTTGGCTCTTCCATCTCCACAGGTTCTTCTATGAACTCCGGTTCATTATAGATCTCTTCATATACTTCCAATTCAAATTCCCGTTCAAAGGAGATCTCACTTCCGGATTCATCCTCAAAGGTAATCTTGGCCTTCACCGTATTGTTCCCTTCGGAAGGCGCAATGGCATTTACCATGGAATCCACGTTTGCAGTTTCCCCGGGTTTCAACGTACCCAGGAAGGTGGAGCCACCTTCCACATAAGCTCCCTCGTACTTTATCTGCAGATTATAGAAGGTGGTTTTTCCCGTATTATAGATGCTGAACATGATATTGGACTGATTTCCCACGGATACGCTTCCCGGCATCACTTCTATGGTGCTGGTATCATATCTGGCTTCCTGTAGCACGGGAATAGACACCTTGGCTTCATCCGTTAAGTCGATATCCTTTCCGGCGTCGTATTTCATGTTCACCGTAATGACATAGGGCTTCTGGGACAGATCCGTCTTGGCCGTCATCTCTATTTTGATATCATATTCGCTGCCCGGCCCGATGCTGTCCGTATAGACCGAACTGGAACCGGAGGTGGGCAGGAACACCGCATAGGTGGTATTGGCTTCCGTCCCGCTCTCCACCGCCTGCATATCGAACAGCACGTTGGATACCGCTCTGTCCTTCGAGGTATTTTTCACATGGATCGTCACCAGGAAAGTGTCTCCCGCATAGACCTCGCCGGGGTCTGTTTCAAATCCGGTTACAATGATCCGGGGCTTGGATTCCACCACGCTATCATCCCCGCCGATATGGGCCGCGCCGGGTTTTCCCTGGGTATATACATATAAAGTCAGTTCCACAGGTTCCTCGCACCGCACGCCGGCTTTGGTATACCAAACCTGGAAGGTGATCGGATAATATCCAGTGAGCACATCTTCCCGCACGGTGAACTGATATGTCAGCTCTCTTCTGGCAAACATCCCCGCTTCATAATTTCCTCCGAAAGGATTTCCAGGGATCTCCGCAAAAGACTGGGTATAGCTGGTTGCATCCGGTTCAAAGGGCCAGGTTTTCACATCGTTGGATACCACAGGGCTGACCACCAAATCCGTCAGCTCTTCGCTGCCCAGATTGATGAGAGGCACCACGATGGATACCTGCTTTCCATAACGAACCGTAGGCGTCTCCCAATTATCCCCCAACGCCAGAAATTCCGTTGTAGGTTTGGTTACCGACACATCCGGTATCACAGCATCCAGCTTCCCCTTCATCTCCGCCACATAGGACCACAGCTCGCTCACCGACATCTCCGTGTTGGCAATATAATAAACTGCGCTGTAAAAAGTATCGTTCAGCTTCTTCAAAGTATATTCGTCCGGATTCGTCCGCTTCAGAATGCTGTCCATATGGAATTTCAACTGTGCGTCCGCGTCCGCCCGGTCATCATCCGTAATCAAATAAGGGGAAGACCGGTCAACGATGTTGTTCTCACTGGTGGAGGTGGCATGGGCCGTTATCCCGGCCGGTGCGATCAACAATGCCGCCGCCATGGCCAATCCCGCTGCAATCATCTTTTTTCTTTTGTTCATGTCTGGCTCCCATCTGGCCAAAAATGTCCATATGGCCATTTTTGGGCCCATATTAACCGAAGAGAATACTCTTCCCTTTCATTCCGCCGTCGCAGACTGTTCCTTCTTCTGTCTGTTATCCTCTATTTGTACGATTTGGCCGTCAATGATGTGGAAAATCCGATCCGCAAAGCCCGCCAGATAATTGTCATGGGTTACCATAACCAGCGTCTGTTGCTGCTCCTTGACCACCTTCTGCATCAGTTCCATCACTTCCCTGGAAGTATTGGAATCCAAATTTCCGGTGGGCTCATCCGCAAAAATAATCTCCGGGTTTACCACCAATGCCCTGGCCACGCCAACCCTCTGCTGCTGTCCTCCGGACATCTGCGTGGGTTTATGTTTTTTATGCTCCTTAAGCCCCACCAGATCCAGCACCTTGGAGGCCCTTCTCATCCGGATATCCTTATCCACTCCCTGGAACGTCAACGGCAGGGCTACATTCTCCACCGCGTTCATGGTCCCCATCAGATTAAAGGATTGAAAAATAAAGCCGATATGCTCCCGCCGGAACCGAACGAGTTGATTTTCCGTCTTATTCTCCATATGCTCCCCGGCTATAACGATTTCTCCCTTTGTGGGTTTCTCCAACCCGGCCAGCATGTTTAGAAGCGTGGATTTCCCGGAGCCGGACGTTCCGACAATGGAACAGAATTCTCCTTTATATATCTCCAGATTTACACCGTTTAATGCCTTCACATGGCTCTCGCCCACACGGTACACTTTATACAGATCCTTTACTCGAATCACGGGCTTGTCCGCATTTCCCATTTTGGACTCCCATCTGCGCGCTTTAGCGCGCGTACAAATCAAGGGGTATACTTCTCATATCGCAGACCGTACCTGCGATGCTGCCGTCAATAAAGGGGGTGAAACGAAGTTTCAAATTTATACCCATCCGCGTGCCTTAATGCACTCAAATCAGGGAGGCTGAAAAGTCTCTTTAAAGCCTTACCTTCCTTCCCGCTTCAGCGGGGCATCCTTTCAACCGCAGGCATCGTATAAGACGCCTTGATCGCTAGTATTCGCCTTCCTGTGCGTTCACATGTGCGACATGCCAAAATCCGTATAAACCCGCTTTTCAGAACCAGGGTTTATTCACACACTTAGATATTATATCACACTATTTGCCGTAATCCTATTAAGAATTCTTAAATTTTATTCCTTCTGTTTTCAGGCAGTTCCTGTCCCGCTCCGGCAAAATCCTGCCTGCAAAAGGGCTTCCCAGGATACGGCTTGCGCTTCTCCTCCCGGGCGTCCCTTTACGGGCAAAATCCGGGCGGGAACAATAACTTCGCGCTCCCAGAGCAGGAACGTTAACCGCCGATCAGGACTCTGAAAAAAAGAGAGTAGATCTACCACAGGCCAAGGCGAACCTCCCTATCCTTTGGGTCCGAATAGAACCTGCGGCATTTCAACTCTCTCTTATAGCTCATTTAATTAGGAACCTTTCATTTGCCTCTTGTAAGAAGCATTCAAATCAGGCAAAAATCTTGTATCCTGCGAAAGATCACCCGCGGCCTGCTGCGGCCCGTCAGCCCAACAGAGCGTCAGCCATGGCGTTTAGCGCCGGCGCGTCGCTCTCTTTCAGTACGCCGCGCAGCGTCACCACAGGTTCCACCAGGGTAATTTCCTTCATCTTTTCCAGCAGCTCCTTCATCCCCTTTGCCGCCATAGGCGCCCAGGAACCGTTCTCCATCAAAGCAACTGTGCGCTTCTGGTAATTCTTGGCAGCTAGATGATGGAGGAAATCCTCCATAAAGGGCATAATACCTGCATTATAGGTCGAAGCTGCCAACACAACCTTCCCATAACGGAATGCATCCTCCAGCGCCTCCGCCATGTCTCCTCGGGCCAAATCCGACACCACAACCTTCGGGCATCCTTTCTCCCGCAGGATCTCTGCCAGTTTTTCCGCAGCCACAGCCGTATTGCCATGCAGGGACGCATAGGCAATGAATACGCCTTCCGATTCCACGCCGTAACTCGTCCAGATCTGGTACTTTTCCAGCGCATGGCCGATGGTCTCTTTCAAGATGGGACCATGCAGCGGGCAAATCACCTGAATATCTAATCCTGCGGCCTTCTTCAGTACGGCCTGTGCCTGCGCACCATATTTCCCCACAATATTAAAATAATACCTTCTGGCCTCGCAATCCCAGTCCTCATCCGCATCCAGGGCGCCGAACTTTCCAAAAGCGTCCGCGCTGAACAGCACCTTCGCATAACTGTCATAGGTCATCATAACTTCCGGCCAGTGCACCATGGGAGCCATCACAAAGGTCAGCTCATGTTTTCCCAAATTCAGGGTATCTCCCTCTTTCACAGTGATGACATCGCTGTAGTCCAGATCGAAATAGTTCGGCAGCATCTGGAAGGTTTTGGCATTTCCCACCAGCGTGATATCAGGATAAGCATCCACCAGAGCCTTGATACTGGACGCATGATCCGGTTCTACATGGTTCACCACTAGGTAATCCGGCGTCCGCTCTCCCAGCACTTCCTGCAAGTTGGCCAAAAATTCCTTTGTCCTACGCTTGTCCACGGTATCCATTACGGCGATTTTGTCATCCATAATCACATAAGAATTATAAGCAATCCCGTTGGGAACCACGTATTGTCCCTCAAACAGGTCAATATCCCTGTCGTCTGCGCCGACGTAATAAATGTCTTTGGTTATCATTCGAAAATCCTCCACATATAATTTAGCATCCCTTTATACACCGAAATGATTATACACCAGTTTATGGCAGTTGTCATCTATTCTTTTGGGCGGAATCATAATCAGCCAGGAGCCGTGTTCCTTTTCTTATCCCTGCCAGGAAACAGCCCGGAACGTTTCAGTCTGTTTCCTGGCAGGGATGGAAAAAGGAACACAGCCCAAAGGTGCACGCCAGTCTTTGAGGGGATAAGGACAAGCCAGGAGCAAGGGAAACCTGTCTAATGAATAGGCCTCCCTTGCTCCTGGCGGGCTCTTTACATATTTTGATGCATCCGCTTAGGAAACTTCGAAAGCAGATGAAGGACCGAAATTTTAAGCCAATTCCCTCACAAAAACAGCCGTAGCCGGCGCAATCTGCAGCTGTCCGCCTTCCAGCTTGAACCCGTCTCCGTTCTGGTACAATACATCCCCCAGCTTTCCATCATAGGCAAAACCGACTTCTTTCCCCGACGGATTGATCACCACAAGGACGGAATCCTTCCCGTCTGTCCGGCGGTAGGCCAACGGATATGCCTTTTCCTCGCAGTACAAAAATTCGATTTTCGCCTCGCTTTGCAGAACGTTTTCGGACTGGCGAATAGCGATCAGCTTTTTCACCTCGTGGTATATCGAATCCGGATCCGCCATCTGACGCTCCACAGTGGGGCGGTTTTCATCCGGATCGATGGGAACATAGAGTTCTTCCGGCGTTGCCGCGGAAAACCCGGCATTCTGGGTGTCATCCCACTGCATGGGGGAACGGGAACCCGTCCTGTTGTAGCCGCCCTCTACGGACACCACATCGTTCAGGTAACGCATCCCCAATTCATCCCCATAATAGATGAAAGGCGCTCCAGGCAGGGAAAGCAGGAAAGCAAAAACGATCTTGATTTCTTCATCGTCCAGCCAGTTGGAAAGGCGCTCCATGTCATGGTTACCGGACGGTACGCAGATCATGCCCTTACCGTTGGTCGGCTCGTAGCATTTCTTATAATAGTCGATGAATTCCTTGGCATTTCCCTTTCCTTCTCTGGAAAAATACGGATCGTCCGCATGATACAGATCCGGATAATGGCTGGGGCCAAAATGGAGCATAAAATCCATGTGGAATCCGCCGCGCAGGCTGCGGTCAGGCTGTCCCCATTCGGAGATCATTGCTGCTTCCGGGAATTCCTTTTCCAAAAACTCCCGGAAATCCTGCCAAAGAGCGATCGTCCCCTCCTGGTTGGGATCATTCTTAACAAGGGAGCCGGCCATATCCACCCGGAATCCGTCGCAACCCAGTTTCAGCCAGAAACGCATCACGTCCTTCATGGCCTCTCTGGTGGAAAGGGCATCCTCAGAGTCCATGGGCTGCTGCCAGCCGGGCTCATTTATCTCATAAAAACCATAATTCAGGCTGGGCTGATGGGAATAGAAGTTCACGGCCACACACCCGTTTCTCTGGCTCAAGCCCCGGATAAAGCCCATGATGCTGCCCACACCGTTAAAGGTATTCCAGGCATCGTCTGACCAGACATAACGGCCGGAATAAGGATTCTTCTCCGGCTTAAGGGACTCCAGGAACCAGGGATGTTCCCAGGAGGTATGTCCGGGCACCAGATCCAACATAACGTGCATATCACGTTTATGTATCTCTTCAAACAGACGCTTCAGATCCTCATTCGTTCCGTACCTGGGAGCCACCTTCCTATAATCGGACACATCGTATCCTGCGTCCAGAAACGGAGATTCAAAACAGGGATTCAGCCAAATCGCATTGCAGCCCAGCTCCTTGATATAATCGAGATGGGCAATGATCCCTTCTATGTCCCCAATACCATCCGCGTTGGTGTCTGCAAACGTCTGTGGATAAATCTCATAGAAAACAGCATTTTTTAACCATTCAACCATATTTTCCTCTCTTTCTGCCGCCATCAGGCGATTGTACAATGCTTTTTTATTATTATAAACGGTTGTTTGGGCAAAAACTTGTACATTCCAATGATTTTCTAACACGATTCTTGGTTTTTGTTTCTGTCCCCAGGACCGGACGGCGGCGTGGGAACAGGAATGGGATTTTCGTCTCACTCACATTAAATTGCGCTTCCCCTTGATCTTGTTGTGGAAAAAATGGATAAGGGGGCCGCCGATGCATGCGTTTACGACCGTCCCCAAACCCAGGATTTCCCAGATGCTGCCCCGCGCCAGAATCCGGAAGAGGACGCCGATCAGAATGGCACACAGATCGGAAAGCATCCTGGCAAAGCGAAACGGCAGTTTTTCCCCGGTACACTTTACCAGAATGAACGCCACACTGTCATAGGGCGCAATCCCCATATCCGCAGCCATACAGCAGGCACAGCCCAGAGAAAGGAGCAACACTCCCAGGAGCAGAAAAACAAGCCGCAGCATCCATGTCACCGACAGCCCTATCCCGTCCATAAACATCCAGCACAGAAAATCGGCTATATAGCCTACAAAGACCATGCCCACTATCGTCCCCAGCCCAATACAGCGTCTCACCGTGAACCACGCGGCTGCGAGAAGAACAGCGTTTGCCGCCACTTGCCAGTTCCCAAAGGTCATCCCGATAAATCCGCTGATTCCCAGATTCATGCAGGAAAAGGGATCCACGCCAAAGCCGCTCAGACGGTAACATGCCACGCTCGTTCCGATGAAAAAAACGCCTCCCAGCATCAGCATAATCCGCCTTGGCACATCAGTCCCTTTTTTCCCCAAATCTATTCCACCTCCAACACATAGAGCCTGGACTCAAAATCGGTGCAGGGTTCCACACCTCCCGGCGTCTGCCCTGCCGTTTCGTCGCTGGTGATCAGCCCCGCATACATCAGTTCGTCCCCAAAATGGCACTGGCCGCTCCTCCTGTCCCAGTAGCAGGCGGACGGATCCAATCCTTCCAGCCGCAGCCGCGTATACCTGCCGTTGACGCAGTTCAGCACCCGATACCAACCCACCAGCGCAGTCCTGCGATCCTCACTCACCACCATCCAGGCGGCTTCATTCCCCCCAAAAGGGCTTTCCAGGCGGTAAAATGTGCCGAACTGCAGCACTTGCCTATACTTTTTCATGAAGGCAATCTGCTCTTTCACTTCCTCGGTTTCTTCTTTTGTCAGACTGTTTAAATCCAGTTCATAGCCAAATGTCCCGAAATATGCCACATTTGCCCTGGTATGCAGGGGCGTATTCCGGAAAACCTGATGGTTCGGCACTACGGAAACATGGCTTCCCATACTGCTGACGGGATAACACAGGGATGTGCCGTACTGGATCTTCAGCCGTTCTACCGCGTCGCTGTTGTCGCTCGTCCAGCCCTGGGGCGCATAATAAAGCATACCCGGATCAAAACGTCCGCCGCCGCTGGCGCAGGACTCAAAGAGCACCTTAGGAAACTCCGATGTGAGACGCTCATAAAGGTCATAGACGCCCAGAATATACCTATGATAGATTTCCCCCTGTTGGTCCGCCGGCCATGCTGTGGAATAGCATTCCGTAATGCTACGGTTCATATCCCATTTGATATAGGACACTTTTGCCTCCCGCAGAATCGCAGCCATCTGCTCATAGATGGCGTCCACCACCTCTCTTCTGGAAAAGTCCAGCACATACTGGAATCTTCCATGAGACTGGCGGCGCTGGGGCGTTGACAGGATCCAGTCGGGATGCTGCCTGTATAAATCCGAATCCTTGTTGACCATCTCCGGCTCAAACCAAAGTCCAAATTGCATGCCCAGGCCTTCCACCCGATCAGCCAGCCCCTTAATTCCATTGGGCAGCCGCTCAGGATTGGGCTTCCAATCGCCCAGACCGGCCTTTTCTCCGTTACGGCCTCCAAACCAGCCGTCGTCCAGCACGAAGAGCTCCACGCCGCATTCCTTTGCCTTGGAGGCGATCTCGATCAACCGATCTTCCGTAAAGTCAAAATAGGTCGCTTCCCAGTTATTATTCAGGATCGGCCGAACCCTATCTCTCCAGTATCCCCTTGCCAGCCGTTTCTGATAGAGCTTGTGGAAAGTCTGGCTCATATGGTTCAACCCTCGATCCGTGTATACCATGACGGCCTCCGGCGTTTGGAAGGACTCCCCGCATTCCAGCTTCCATTCAAAGGCGTCCGGTTCGATTCCTGCCAGAATCCGCAACGTATCATGGGCGTCCACCTCTGCCTGCATCCTGAAATTACCGCTGTAGATCAGAGAAATCCCGATCACTTCCCCCTGCCTCTCATCTGCAAAAGGCCTTTTGAGCACCAGAAACGGATTCTGCTCATGGGAAGAATTGCCCCGCATACTTCCGATGGAGGTGATTCCCGGCTCCAGATTGCGGCTGTAGATGTGCCGCTCCCTGGCCCAACATCCGGAAAGCTGCTGCCATATGTAATCCCGGTCAGGCAGATCCAGACACAGGCTCATGGCCCGCCCCAGACGTATCGTCTGCTCCCCCTCATTATAGAACCGAGCGCTACGCGCCAAAACCCCGCCTTCGGCAAAAATCGTATACAGAAGTTCCACCCTCACACCCGTTACCGAGTCCGCCAAGGTAACGAACAAAGTTTGCGCTTCTTCCGCCTTTTCCGTATAGGTGGCCGGCAGAGCAGCAAGCGCCGGTTTTCCCTCTTCTATCCGATATCCCTGATAGATAAATTCTGAAATACTGCTTCCATTTTCCTGACGTACCTCCACCGCACCCTGGCGGTAATCCGTCGTCCCGAACGACGGATACTCCTGCCTGATGTGTTCCAGAGAAAACGACTTGCCGTCATCATATATGCAAGAAGACATCGGCCTTTCGCAGGTTTCCAGGAAATGGGAAAAATCCTCCCGGTCCCGGATCCGCTTCCCATAATATAACTGCCCCAACTGGCCATTGCGCATCACGGTCATGATATAGCTGATCCTGTCGTTATATAAGTGAAACGTTTTACTGTTTTCATGATATAAAATACTCATATTAATCCTTTCATGCCGCGGCCAGCTCCGGGATGATACGCACACCTTACCCCTTCCTGGCATCCTCCATATTCCTCGTCCGCCGTCAAATGAAGGCCCCGACCGCCCCGAAACACTTCAGGACAACCGGAGCCTCTCCTTCATCGCCTATCGGCTTCTATACATACTTTTTCAGCGTTGCGCGTACAGCACCAGGCCCTGCAGCCAGCTCCTGCAGATACCCACAAACCTTTTCCGCCAGGCCAGCCTCATAGAGATCTACGCCGAAGATAGCTTTCATCTTCAACACAGGCCCCACTTTGCTCTCCACATCCTGGCCCTCCTTCAGTTCCAGATCCGCCACATAGGGACGGACGGTATCCACAAGGGGATCCGGGCTGAGCTCAAAGGCTTTTCCGGTATCGTCCACAGCCATCAGATAACGCAGCCATCCCGCGAATACCAAAGGGATCAGCTTCAGGTCGTCCACATTCAGACTCAGGGAAGCCTGATATGCCTTAATGGTTTCCCCGAAACGAATAGCCAGCTTCTGGGAAGTATCGGTTGCAATACGCTGGGGCGTATCCGGCATGAACGGATTGGGTACGCGTACCTTGAGCACCGTATCGATGAATTCCTTCGGGTTCAGGATGCCGGGATCGGTCACCACCGGAAGCCCTTCCACATAGCCGATGGTCTCCACCAGCTTCACAAGCTCCGGATCCTTCATCTCGTCAGAAATCTTGGTATAACCCAGCAGGCAGCCGTACACGGCCAAAGCGGTGTGCAGAGGATTCAAGCAGGTACATACCTTCATCCGCTCCACTTTGTCCACAGTTTCCCTGGTGGTGAACATCAGGCCGCCCTTCTCCAGTTCAGGCCTACCGTTAGGGAATTCGTCCTCGATCACCAGGTACTCGCATTCCTCCGCATTCACAAAGGGAGCCACATAGGTGTTCTTGGAAGTAATCACAGGCTCCAGGCCTTCCACACCGTCTTCCTTCAGGATCTTTTCCACGGAAGCATCCGGTCTAGGGGTGATCTTGTCAATCATGGTCCAAGGGAAGGACACCTTGCTCTTGTCATTGATATAGCTCACAAAGCCGGGAGCCGCTTTCCCGTTCTCTTTCCATTTTTCTGCAAAGGCGTTCATGGCATTGTACAGCTTATCACCGTTGTGGGAGCAGTTGTCATTGCTCACCATAGCGATGGGTTTCTCTCCTGCCTCGTATCTGGAATACAGCAGGGAAGCCACCTTGCCGATATAACTGGAAGGCTTGTCGGGACCCGCCTCAAAATCCGCTGCTACCGCAGGGAGAACTTCCCCTTTTCCGTTCACCAGGCTATAGCCCTTCTCTGTGATGGTAAAGGTACACATCTGCAGGGAATCCTTACGGAAAATCTCACGCAGGCGGCCAAACTGCATATCATCCTCGGAATCCAGCACCAGGGATTCCACGATGCTGCCGATCACCGTCTTATCCACAGTCCCATCCGCTTTCAGGGTGACGAGGATATTGTAATCATCGTGAGGACGATTCATTTTCTCCACGATCTCATAATCAAAACCTTCTGCCACCACCAGGCCGCGATTAAGCACGCCCTCATTCAAAAGTTTCTGAACCACGTTTGCCTGGAATGCCTTGAAAATGTTTCCCGCGCCAAAATGGATCCAGAAAGGATTCTCTTTCGTGGCCGCTGCCACCGCTTCTCTGTTAAAGGCAGGAAGGCAATAGCCGGCAGCTTCCCAGCTTTGCTTATCCTTTAAGCCCTGTGCATCTAATTTCATTTCAATCCACCTCTCATTCTGCCGCCAAAGACGGCGTCTTCGTGAACAATCCTACCGCAGACAGGAATTCTGAATCCCGCGGCAGACAATATCCCAACGCAGACTCTATCCTGCATCCGCGGCAGGATAGAATCTGCCGCAAACTTCTTATTTCTTCGCCTTTGCCGCCTTATCAATCGCTTCCCACAGACCGTTTAAGTAGGTCGCGCCCAAGGCACGGTCGTAGAGCCCATAGCCGGGCATGGCGACCTCGTCCCAGATCATACGCCCATGATCCGGACGGATGGGGCCCGTAAAGCCGGTTTCATATAAAGCCCTCATGATCTCATACATATCAAAGGTTCCATCTGAGGACAGATGGGCCGATTCCTCGAAGTTGGTGGGCGTATGGAATTTCAAATTACGAACATGGGCAAAGTGAATCCTGCCTTCCAGGGAGCGGATCATGTCCGGCAGGTCGTTTTCCAGGTTGGTGCCATAGGAACCGGAACAGAAGGTCACGCCGTTGTGCGGATTATCCACCATCTTCATCATACGCAGAATGTTCGTCTTGTTAATAATGATCCTGGGCAACCCGAATACGCTCCAGGCAGGATCGTCGGGATGGATGGCCATGTTGATATCGTACTCGTCACACACGGGCATAATCTTTTCCAGGAAGTATTTCAGATTTTCAAAAAGGCGCTCGTCGTCGATGCCCTTATACGTCTCGAATAACTCCTTTACGTGCTCCATGCGCTCCGGCTCCCATCCGGGCATGACCGTCCCATTCATATCCCCTGCGATGGATTCAAACATCTTCTCGGGATCCAAGGCATCCACCGCCTCCTGCGTGTAAGCCAGCACCGTGGAGCCATCCGGACGCATTCTGGCTAACTCCGTTCTGGTCCAGTCAAACACAGGCATGAAGTTATAGCATACCAGATGCAGACCTTCTTCGCCCAGGTTCTTCAGCGTCTCAATGTAGTTTGCGATGTACTGATCCCGCTCCGGCGCGCCTGTCTTGATGGCATCATGGATGTTCACGCTCTCGATTCCAGCGATGTGCAGGCCCGCTGCCTCCACCTCATCCTTCAGGGCGCGGATCCTCTCCCTGCTCCACACCTCGCCGGGCTGGGTATCATACAAGGTTGTGATCACGCCCGTTACGCCGGGGATCTGGCGGATCTGCTTTAGGGTTACGGTGTCAAATTTCGATCCGTACCATCTGAGTGTCATTTCCATAATCGATTTCCTTCCTTTCTGTTAACATCTTATCTGCTCATGCCGGACGGCAGTTCCGCCCGGCATGAATGAAAACCCTTCCTATAACCTGGTGTCCCACACGCCGCAATAGGAATCCACCGGATCATGGCCCACAAAGGCCTCCTTTCCCTTCATCAATTTCTCCACCAGAGCATCCAGGGTGGTGTCCAGGGAATCATAAGTATTGATATAGGTACGCGCCTGCGGGATATCCGCCAGCACGAAAGGCTGCTTCGTACCGATCACGATGACCGGAAGCTCGTGCACATACCAAGGGATCTCGCCGCCGCCCTTGGTCATCCCGAAAGCAGGGCGCGCCACTGGCTGGAAGCCGCCCGCGATATCCACCAGGGTAATGATCAGATCCTGTTTTCCCACGAAATCGCTGATGGTATCCTTTCCTGCAAAATACAGGTTGATATCCGGCTTGCCGCCTTCCTGCATCTGCTTCATCATCTTCTGAATGGGGCTCTCAAAAATGAAAGCTTCAAATCCCTTTTCCTCCAGCTTCTCTTTCAGTTTCTGTGCCGGAGATACCTTATTCGCCCCCATCAGGCTGCCCAGGCCCGGCGCCTCCAGACCTTTTACATAGACAATCATGATGCGTTTATATCGATCCGGTATAAGGGGAAGCACATCCTCGTCTTTATATTTTACCAGAGTAATGGCAGCTTCTGCAATCTCTTTCTGCATCGCCTTGTGTTCCGCACAGCCTACCACATCATGAACTGCTTCCCTCTTGGGCATGATCTCTTTGGCAGCCTTCCGATGCAAGCCCATATGCGCTTTCAGAGCCAGGATACGATGCAGAGCGTCGTCCAGACGTTCTTCGCTGATCCGTCCGTCCAGATATCCCTGCTTCATGCTGGCAAAATCCTCATCCATATCATTAAAGAACAGGAACATATCGATTCCCGCTGCGATGGCAGCCGGAAGTACGTCACGGCGCTTCATACGGCAGGTCATCCCCACCATATGGGATGCGTCGGTCAAAACCATGCCGTTGAAGCCCATCTTCTTCCTCAGAAGCCCGTCGATCAGCTCCGGGCAAAGGGTGGCTGGCATAATATCGTCATCCTTGATATCCGGATTAAAATATCTGGTATAGGCGGGCTGCATGATATGCCCTGCCATGATGGCCTCCAACCCGTTGTCGATCAGATTCTGATATACCTTTCCAAAAGTGGCATCCCACTCTTCGCAGCTAAACGTATTAACGCTGTTGGCCACATGCTGGTCACGAAAGTCGATCCCATCCCCCGGGAAGTGCTTTGCCGCACAGCAGAAACCCGGATTTGCATGGGCGCCATCCAGGTATGCCTTGGTCATCCCAGCCACCCGGTCCACATCGTTCCCATAGGTACGAAGTCCGATTACCGGGTTTTCCCAATTATAGAGAATATCACTCACCGGCGCAAAGGACAGGTTGCAGCCAATGGCCGCAGCTTCCTTGTTGGACATATAACCCAGGTTATAGGCATATTCCACGTTTCCAGTGGCTCCTATCTTGGTCTGACAGCCTATTGTGGTACCATCCACACAGGCGCCGTCCCCGCCGTTCTCCGTGTTGCAGGCGATGATGAGAGGGATCTTGCTGTTCTCCTGCAGGATACGGTTCTGCTCATACACATCGTCCGCCGTAGCAGGGTTGTAACGGATTCCGCCGATATGGTACTTCTCCACCGTCATCTTCAGATAATCTTCCTCGCGGCTGGAACCCATGTTAAAAAACAGCTGCCCAATCTTTTCATCCACCGTCATGCCTGCGATGGTATCCTCCACCCACTTACAATCCTCGTCGGACAAATAAAAGGGCTTTTCCTTCATATTCACCATTTACAGCCTTCCTCCTTCTATATTTGCTCCCATATACATGAGCTTTGACGCGCATGCCGATCAGGGCGGTTCAAAGTTTCCTTCTTTCAGCCTCGCTCACTCATCAAACAGGACGATTGATGGCTCCCCTCTTTGTAACTCGCTCACTCACCAAACAGGGCGATTGATGGCTCCCTTCTTTGTAAC
The DNA here is from genome assembly GCA_947650005.1 of uncultured Lachnospiraceae bacterium. GTDB lineage: Bacteria > Bacillota > Clostridia > Lachnospirales > Lachnospiraceae > Eisenbergiella. The sequence continues at coordinate 18,101 of CANSTU010000035.1, read as the reverse complement.
TCGCTCACGCCTGCCCGCTTTGGCTCACGCACCAAGCAGGGCGGTTAATGGCTTCCTTCTTTCAGCCTTTTCCAACTTTACCGGGACGTCCCCTCTCCTCTTCTTTGCTCCAGAATGGCAGTATTTTCCTCCACCCTGCTCCGATCCAAGGGATATACAAAAGCCAGCACCAGCGCCACCGCAAGAAGCCCCACCGCCGGCACGATGCAGGAAATCCGGAAAATCCAAAGCGTCACACCAGGATCAAAGGCCGTATCCTGATTGTAACCGATCAGGCTTAAAAGCGCCCCCACCATGCCCGATGAAAAGGCCTGGCCCACCTTGCGGGCAAAGGAATAGACGGAGTAGATGGTCCCGTCTTCCCGGACGCCATTCCGTACCTGGGCATCGTCGATCACATCCGTGATCATCGCCCAAATGATCGTATTGAAAAAGCCGATCCCGATATTCGCCAAAACGAAGAACCCCACATATACATAGGGATTCTGCGGCCTCACAAACAGGCACAGGGCATAAACAGCCGCACCCGCACCGCAGGAGGCCACCGACAGCTCCTTTTTCCCAAAACGTGCGGAGAGGCGAGCGGCAAAGGGCGCGCATACTGCTAGCACCACCACGCTTCCCAGAAGGGAAGAAAGGGATTGAGCCTCAGCAGAACCGTAATAGTTCGGAAACACGTAGCCCGCCATCCCCTGCATGCCCAACATAGCCAGCAGCAGCAGGATTGCCGCCGCAATTATTCCCAAAAGCGCCCTGTTCCCAAGCAGCCCCGCCACCAGCTTCCCCGGCTCTATCTTTCGATCCGAAGCCGGGACCGGGACGCGCTCCCGCACCAAGGTAAAACACAGCAAATAGCAGATAATGGCACACACCGAAAATATCCCGGCGATGATCGTCATCCGCCCGCCGTCCAATACGGTGTTCCCGTCCACTACCACGTAGGCTACAATAGGCGTCCCGGTGCCAATGATCAACCCGGCCAATGTAGCCCCAATAGTCCGCCAGGTAGACAGGCTGGCCCGTTCCTCAGGGTCCGCGCTGATCGCGGATACCATGGAGCCATAGGGGATATTGATGGAAGTGTAGAAGATGGAGCCCCACAGAATATAGGTGATCACCATCCAGAACAACCGGAAACCATAGGACATATCCGCAAATCCAGACTGATAGATCAGAAAGGAACTGATCGCCACCGGCCCGCACATACGCCGTATCCAGGGTCGGAACTTCCCGTCTTTGGTAGGCTTTGAGCGGTCCACGATCTGCCCCATAGTCACGTCCGTCACCGCATCCACGAAACGCGCCGCCATCATCAAAATTCCAACCACGCCGCCCGGTATCCCCATCACGTCCGTGTAAAACTTCAACATAAAACCCGATGAAAGCAGGAATGTGAAATCATTCCCGAAATCACCGAACATATACCCCAGCTTATCCCTCATGCCAAAGGACGGCAGATCGGAACCTGCGGTCTCTTTTTCTTCCATATTTCCCTTTTACTCCTTTCCGCTTCCCGGCCGCAGCCTTCCGGGAACTGTCCTGTCACAAATTTATCGATTCCGGATACGGATTGCGCAAATTTATTTTCGGACAGTCCCCCAGCGAAAGGAGGGCAGGGTTATTTCTTTTTAATCTTGATCAGCTTCGCATTCAAACTCTCCGCAAAGCCCTCCGGAGCCAAAGTTCCGGCCATTTCAATGGCTGATCTCAAGTTCATCTTCTTCATCATGTCCCACATGCCCTCGCCCGGCTTCACGTTCATATTCAGGGTGAGCTTGATGGCCGTTGCCACGATCTCCATCGCTTCCGGATCACGGGAAATCTCATCCATGGAATCGTTAATGGAGTACATACCCTCCGGGAATTCCATGGGAGCTTTCAGATCCATGTCCCCCACCGTCTTAAACCAGTTGGCCACGCCTTCCGCCCGCTCGTTCACTTCGGGCAGCACATAGATCGCAGGTTCCTTTTCCACTTTTTCGATCGTCATGGAATCTTTTACCTCTCCTGCTTTGGCCAAAATCGTGTTAAAGCCTTCTGCCAGAGCCACCGTAAACACGAATACCTTATCCCCTTCCAGGCAGCCGGCTTCTTTTCCGTTCAGATACAGGGTTACGGAAGGCTGATTGGAATACACGCGGATTTGCGTGGTCTCCCCGGCGCGTTGGGCATAACGCTTTCCGCACAGATGAACCATGGGCTCCTTATTCCAGTATGCCTTATAAATGAAATAACTATCCTTCTTTGTTTTACGATCGATCGTCATGAGGCCTTTATTGTTGCGTCCCCGCACGCCGCCCTCGTCCCGGGCTCCGCAGCCGAAATCGAACATGTTCCATACATGGCTGGACCACATCCAGGGTCTTTCATCCAATACTTTGGCCAAATGCTCATGGTAGAGAGCCTGATATTCCTCGCTGTAGTCCTTGCAGGCCGGGTTCGGCCCGTGATAGGTGACGATGCCCTCACAGCCGTATTCAGACAGTCCCAGACAGATATCGGGATGCACTTCATGGAAATGGTCGAACCAGGGTCCGTTATCCTCCATCTTTCCGCCGTACCAGCCGAAATAATGGTTATAACTTTCCACATCCGTGATCTTGTGCATGGGCCCGTCGATGGGAGTCATGCTCACATGGGCGATGGTGGTAAGGCGGGTGGAATCCAGTTCTTTCACCAGGGCATTCAGTTCTTTATGGTTTTCCACCAACTGTTCGGAAATACCTCCGATCAGAATCTCGTTGGAAATTCCCCAGAAACAGATGGAAGGATGATTATAATTCTGGATGATCAGCTCCTTCATCTGGCTGATACAGTTCTCATGGGCCTTGGGATCCTTGTTCATCACGCTGATGAAAGGAATTTCCGCCCACACTACAAAGCCCATTTCGTCGCAGGCATCATAGAAATACTGATTATGCTGATAATGGGCCAGACGGATGGTATTAGCGCCCAGTTCCTTGATTAAACGGGCGTCTTCGTAATGGTCTTCTTTGGACAGCGCATTGCCTTTGTAAAGCTTATCCTGATGGCGGCTCACACCGCGTAGGGGCGTCTTCACGCCGTTGATGATGAAACCCTCCTGAGGATCGCAGGAAAAGCTGCGCACGCCCACTCTGGCGCTCACTTCGTCATAGGCCTCGTTGCGGCGCTGCAGGATGGCGGTAACCGTATACAAATAGGGATCATCGATCTCCCATTTGATGGCATCCGGAACAAACAGCGTCACATCCGGACAGTCAGCGGGACGGCAGGCCGATGCCACCTCATTCCCCTCCGCGTCACGTATGGAATAGAGAACGGTAAAGTTTTCATCCGCATTGGTCACCCAGCTTTTGATCTCAAAGGAAGCGCCGCCGCAGTCACAGGGCTTCGGCGTAACCTGCAGGCCGGGGCCGCCGTAATAATCCAGGTCAAAATGCGCTTCCGGCACGCTGATCAGGTTTACCCCGCGATACAGGCCGCCATAAAAGGTGAAATCCGCCGCCTGGGGATAGACATTTTCCTTGTGCTCATTGCTGCACGCCACCACGAGAAGATTTTCCTCTCCGTCTTTGCATAGATCAGTCACGTCTGCGCGGAAGGCAGAATAACCGCCTTCATGATAGGCTACCTCCGTGCCGTTCACATATACGGAAGCCTGCTGGCCTGCTGCCAGGATCTCCACATATACCCTTCCTCCAGGGAGCGGCTGCTTGGGCGCCTCGAAGGTCTTAGCGTACCAGTATTTCCCCCTGTTAAATTGCTTGCTTCCCCCCTGGCCATCTACCGCGTTCCAGGAATGGGGCAGATCTACCTTCTGCCAATCCTGCGGCATAGCTGCGGGAAGCCCCACATCCTTCTGGATAAACTGCCAGCCTCTGTTTAATTCAATTACCTTACGCATACTTTATTGTCCTTTCCGATTCATATTAAACACATTTCCATCCATGCGCCTTTGGCGGTCTTTTATAGCCAGATCATACCCTCTTCATCCGCTTGCATGGGGATGGCAACGAGCAGGTCAATAATGGTCATGGCCAATGGAAAACCGCTCCAGAACAATACCAGATACAGAACAGCCGTGGGATAATGCTTCGCATAGAAACGGTGGCCGCCAAACCATCCGGTGAACACCGCCAGCAGAAGATATTTCTTCCTGGAAATTTGTATTTTCTGCCTGTTTTCCCGTCTTTCAAAAAAAGAAGAGATCAGCTTGGAAAGCCTGCCTTCCTTCTCTTCAATCCCGTACTTCTTCTTCACATCGCTCAATTCCTGTTGAAGAGCGATGAACTCACTGATATCCGCATCTCCTTTTTTTCTGTCCGGTCTTCCCATGTCATTTCTCTTTTCTGAAGAATTCCTCTGAAAAACGGGCGCTGAATCGCTCCGCGCCCGTTTTCTATTGTCCAGTTATGTACAGTTCCTGGATCGTTCCTATTGCTTATGGAAGGATCATCTTTTGTTATATCTTTCAAGAAGGATCCCTTCCATCAGAGCATTTCCATTCCCTGTCTTTTTATTCCTGCATAGCCTTTGCTTTAATGGCCGCGATCTCAACACGAATCTCTTCCATCTTTTCTTTTGTCAGCGGATAGAATTTCATAGCAACCAGGTTACACAGCTGGCCCAGGATGATCATACCATACATCAGGAAAAGCCCTGTGTAAAGAAGCGCTGTGCTATATGGCGTATTCATATCCGGCAGTGCATCCTTAAAGCCGATGGCCGCAAACATCAGACCAGCGATCATAGGTGCAAGGGAGGAGATGATCTTGTCAACGAAACTGAACAGAGTTCCCATCATACCGGGCACGTATTTTCCGGTACGATAAACTTCATAATCAGCGCAATCCGCCGTCATAGGGATAACAATATTTCCGGACAGGTTGTTGAAACCGCCGTTAATGACTGCCAGCACGATATAAGCAATGGTAAAGAAGCCAAACGCCAGATTTCCGTCCGCGCCCGTAATGCTGGTAGGATTTCCAAACATCCAGAGGAAGATCAGCAATATACTGGTGGCAATGCCTCCAATGGAACCTATGATCATTCCCTTTCTCTGTCCCAGCGTAGTCGCCAGAGTACTGATAACCACCACGGTGAGGATCACTGTAGGAACGGTAACGAATCCATTGATTGCGCCATACAGTCCATAGTTACCTGCTACAACGCCGAACATAACGATGGTCACCGCGCTGGTCTTGGCGCTGCCTGCCAGCTTATCCGTGGAAGCCGCCACCACCAGCATCTGAATAGCACGGTTGTGCTTCAGCGTATCCCAATAATCCTTCAAAGTAACCAGGACAGGCTTGCCGGTTCCAAAGAACTCACTGCGATCCTTGGGCGCAATGGAGATTACTGCAATCGCTGTGAAAATGGCGCTGCATACTGCAACCAGCACCCACATTTCATGGAAAAGCCCAGCATCATACATCGTCCCGTATTTAACAGCCAGCTTGGAGGACACAATGCCCATGATGGTAAAAAGAAGCGTATTATAGGTGGCATCAAAAACTGCAAAAAGAGGCCTCTGCTTGGGATCATTGGTCAGACAGCTTTGAGCCGACTTGGTCACCACGCACTGGAAGGTGTAACCCACGTAATAAAGCATTGAGACTACGATGAAAAAGGCAAAACGTACGGTCGTATTCTCCGGAAGCAGATGGGTCACATGGAATAGAATAAAGCTGGTCACACAGAGGATAGCTTGCCCGATCACCATAAACGGGCGGTTCTTACCGAACTTCCCGTTCGTCTTATCAACGACAAAACCGATGAAGGGGTCGGTAACGCCGTCCCAGATCCGCATCACCATGGAAAAGCTGGAGGCTGTCACCACCGCCACTCCCACGAATCCGGTCAGATAGTAGGCAACATATCCCATCATGAACAGGTAAAAATTCGTCGCAGTATTGTTCAGCGCAAATCCCCCGATCCTCCACAGAGGAACGCTATGAATACCGTCTCCTTTTTGGTACTTTGAGATGTCACTTGCCATAGTATATCTCCTTCCACATAAAAAAATTAATGTTTTGTTCCCCTCCGGGCAGAATGCCATAATTCCCTTCCTTCACAATTATGCATTCTCATCAAAACGTTATCAAAAGTTTATCATCGGGAGCGCAATCCGTCAATTCAGTTGTGACTTTTTACTACTATTCCTAAAATCTGTACTTGTTTTTGTTTACTTTATCCCTATTCCTCCAGAAACATAATCTTACAGCGCGCCTCCGTCTTATCGCATGAAACCATTCTGTGAAAGGGAATCAGAGCTTGCCCGTCACGTGATCCATCCTTTTTATCAGTATTCCGCATTCAATTTTTCTTTTTAAGATATCAAAAACCAGACACTCCCAATGGGATCCTACTCCATTGATATCCTGTCTGGCTTTTTGCGTACCCCCCTTATGTATCCTCAAAAAAATTCAATGCATTTCACCAAAAAAATCCGGCCACTCATCCCAATTTCCCTGTTTTATTCATCCGCTTCATGTATGATAAATTTAATCGGATACGGCAAAAGGCTGTTCACCTATCTGTCGTAATCATTAAGGATTTGGCAAAGGTATGAATGGTCCGACGGCCCCTTTGTTATACATCAAGAAAGGAGGAAAAGCAGGGTATGAAAGTAGAAATTCGGCTTTCGGAAGAAGCCGCACAGCCCTATGCGGTCATCTATACCAATCGCATTACCGAGCAGATCCGCCGGGCTGCCGATTTATTAGGCTCCGGTGAAAACGTAGTTACCGCCATGGACGGCGAACGCATCACAGTCCTGCATCCCCAGGAAATCTACATGATCCGCATTGAACGCGAACAGGCCGTTGTATACACAAAAGAAAAACAGTATCTGTCTGGCAGAAGGCTCTATTCCTTTGAAGAACAGCTGGGCGGAGGATTCATGCGCATCTCCAAATCCACGTTGATCAATCTCAGCTTCATCCACAGCGTAGAGCCGTCCTTCAACGGCATGATGCATCTTCGCCTGAAAAACGGCTGTAAAGACTATATTTCCAGGAAATATCTGCCCGTATTCAAAAAATATCTAGGAATATGACCAACACCCCCCACGAAACCGGCTGCATGAAAATAGGCGATCCATCCCCGGTTTTAAAGAAACGATAGCCGCATGCGACGGCAGAAAGGAAGAATATAATGAAAAAAATATTGCAAAATGCGCTTCAAGGCATCACTATCGGATGTACCCTGTTCACCCTGTTCGGCATTGTATTTGACATTCTAAACAGAGGGTCTTTTGAGCTGTCAAGCTGGTCCTATACCCGCATGGCTCTAGGTGGCATGGTGGTGGGCATGGGTTATTCGATCCCCACCTTCATCTATACGGACGAACGTTTTTCCCTCCCGGCCGCATCCCTGATTCATCTCGGATGCGGCAATGTCCTCATGCTCCTCGTCTCCTTCCTCGTGGGCTGGATTCCGCTTTCCCTGGGGCCGGTTGTCACCGCGCTCGTCATCCTGGGAATGCTCGCCATCGCATTTGCCATCTGGGGCTGTTTTCTGCTTTACAATAAAAGGGTAGCGAACACAATCAATGCAAAAATAAAGGAAAGGCAGCAATAGCTGCCCTTCCCTGTATGGCAAATGCCTAGACATGATAGGATTCCCCGCCAACCGCGAAAACGCCCGGAAAGCCTGCTGCTTCCACGATATCGGCCGCAGCTTATTCAAAACATCATATGCTGCAAATAGAGTTCATTGAAACAAGCGTCCGTAGCCAGCGGCACTTCTTCGCAGATTCCAGGCAGAAACAGGGCGCTTTCTTCACCCTTTTTGCTTTGTAGGTAGCCTGCCGTTCCTGCCAGAGCGGCGTTACCTACGGCATGGATGCGGCCTGAAAATCCGTCCGGCAGCATCCCGATCGCCATGGCTTTCCGCCAATCCAGGCGATAGCCGAATCCGCCGGCCAGGTAGATGCGAACCACCTGTTTTGCGCTGATCCCATAGCGCGCGAGCAGCGTTTCGATTCCGGCGCGGACGGCGGCTTTCGCCAATTGGAACTCTCTCACATCCTTTTGCGTGAACGAGATCTGTTTTCCCTCCGCCGTCCTGGCCAAGGGAAATCCTTCTTCAAAATAGGCCTCCGCCAGCAGTCCCGTTTCATCCAACAGGCCAGTGCGAAGAAGCTCCGCCGTCGTTTCCACCACGCCGGTGCCGCAGATTCCCACAGGCGGGGCATCCTGTATGGTGCGCACCGCCGCCCTGCCTCCCTCTATGATCACGGAACAGATGGCGCCCCGCACGCTTCCAATCCCCCAGGCAATGTTCCCGCCTTCAAAAGCAGGGCCCGCAGCCGTGGAAGCCACCAGGATCCGTTCCCGATTTCCCAAAGCCATTTCCCCATTGGTCCCTAAATCCACCAAAAGGCAGACTTCTTCGGACTCCCCAAAACCACAGGCCGACATACCCGCCACGATATCCGCACCCACGAAGGTGGAAACTCCCGGAAGGAGATCCACTTTTATTTTTTCCCAGGATATGGAATGCTTCTCCTGCCCATTCTCCGTCTGTTTCACTAACTCCGGACGGACGTCATTTTCGAGGGCTGCTTTCCCTTTGGAAGACGTCTCCTTTCCCGCATATGCCCCATTTCCCTCCAGAAGCCCTCCATTCGCCTGGATCCTGTCCACATTTACTGGGGTGAAGGGATATACCCCCAGGGTATCGCATTCATATCCCATCAGCAGATGAAGCATGGCCGTATTGGCGCTAATTGCAATTCGGCGCACCGCATCCAGAACAATCCCATATTCTTCAGTCAGCTGGCCAAGCCCCTGCCGTAAGTCCCTTTGAATGCATGTCTGCAGGGCCCGTCCCTGTCCAGCTACGGATTGTTGTATCCTTGAGATCACATCCGCTCCATAGCTCCTCTGGCTGTTCAGAAGCGTGACCGCATGCAGAGGGCTTTCGGACTGGTTTTTGCCGCCGTTCGCAGTCTTCCCGCCTTCCTCCAACAAAGCCAGGGCCAGGGTGGTCGTCCCGATATCCACCGCAACGCAGAACGTGCCCGTCTTTTCGTCCGGCTGTAGGCCGCTGCCAGCGCTGGGAAGACGATCCTCCCCGCGCGCGCTCATTTTTCCCTCCGGCCCTAGGCCGCCACCCGCGGGGAAGCGCTCCGCTCGATACGCGTCCGTTTTCCCGTCCGACTGCAGATCGCTGTCTGCGGGGAAGCGTTCCATTCGATACGTGCCCGTTTTCCCGTCCGGATGCGGATCGCCGTCTGCGGGGAAGCGTTCCGTTCGATACGTGCCCGTTTTCCCGTCCGGATGCGGATCGCCGTCTGTATTTTGTTCTCTTTTCTTTGCTTCGTTTCCATGAAATTCCGCCAGGATTTCAAAGGTTTGGCTCTCCGGCTGCCTCCAGGACAGGCGCAGTTGTTCCGCAGGGAACAGCGTGCAGGCCAGCCGCCAACCGTCTTCCAGCTCTTTCTTTTGGAAAAACTGCCGATCTTTGGCAGAAACCGAGGCGTTTCCTTCACGCACCAAAACCCCGCATTTGCCGCATCTGCCGTTTCCTCCGCAGACGGCGTTCGCCAGGAAGCCTTCCCGACGCATTGCCTGCATCAGGGATTCTCCCTGTCTCACCCGGATTTCCCACATTTTGGTTCCGTCTTCAAGAACGATCCCGATCTCTCCCATTTGGACACCCTCGCATCTTCTTCCCATCGTCTAAAGCCTGCTTCACCTCCTGCACCCTTCTGTCAGACGCAGGATAGGGCTTTCCTCAGACCGCGAACTGGCTGTTGTACAGCTGTGCGTAAAAACCCTTTTTCTGTAACAGTTCTTCGTGTCGTCCCTGCTCGATGATCGCGCCGTCCCTCATCACCAGTATCACGTCCGCCTCGCGGATGGTGGACAGCCGGTGGGCCACAATGAAGCTGGTGCGCCCCTCCATCATCCTGGCAAAGGCCTCCTGGATCTTCATTTCCGTCCTGGTATCGATGGAGGATGTGGCCTCATCCAAAATCAGCATGGGCGGCAGGCACAACATGACCCGGGTAATGCAGAGCAGCTGCTTCTGTCCCTGGGAAAGGCCACCTCCATCTTCGGTGATCACGGTATCATAGCCGTCAGGAAGACGCTTGATGAAGCTATGGGCATGGGATGCCTTGGCTGCCGCCACGATCTCCTCCTGTGTGGCATCCGGCTTGCCCATGCTGATATTTTCCCGGATGGTTCCCGCTTTGAGCCAGGTATCCTGAAGCACCATGCCAAAACCTGCGCGCAGGCTCTTCCTGGTCATATTCCGCACATCACAGCCTTCCACCCGGATCTGCCCGCCCGTCACGTCGTAGAAACGCATCAGCAGATTGATCATAGTGGTTTTTCCGCAGCCCGTGGGGCCAACGATGGCTACGCGCTGTCCCGGCTTCACCGCCAGGTTAAAGTCCTCGATCAGCTTCTGATCCGGCTCATAGGAAAAATACACATGCTCCAATTCCACATTTCCATGAATATCGGAAAGGACCGCTGCGTCCTCTTTTTCAGGTATCTGGGGTTCCTCCTCGATCAGCTCAAAGATCCGTCCCGCACAGGCCAAAGCGTTCTGCAGCTCCGTCACCACCCCGGAAATCTCGTTAAAGGGCTTGGTATACTGGTTGGCATAGCTCAAAAGGCAGGACAGGTCGCCCACGCTGATCCGGCCCGCCACCGCGGAAAGGGCTCCCACCAGGCCCACTCCCGCATAGACCACGTTGTTGACGAAACGGGTGGCCGGATTGGTGATGGAAGAATAGAAAATGGCGCGCAAGGAACAGGCCTGGAGCCTATCGTTGATCTCATCGAACTCCTCCATGGCCTTCTTTTCATGGCTGAAGGCCTGCACCACCTTCTGATTTCCCACCATTTCATCGATCAGGGCAGTCTGTTCCCCTCTGGTTTCCGACTGCAGCCGAAACATGGTAAAGGTTTTCTTAGCGATAAATCCCGCCACGAAAAAGGACAGGGGCGTGATCAGCACCACCACCAGCGTGATTCCCACATTCGTGGTCAGCATGAAAAGTAAGGTTCCCAGAATGGTCATTACCCCGGTGAAAAGCTGGGTAAATCCCATCAGAAGCCCGTCTGCGAATTGATCCACGTCCGCGATCACCCGGCTGACGATCTCCCCGTAGGAGTGACCGTCCACATATTTCAGGGGAAGGATCTCGATCTTCCGAAACGCCTCGTTGCGGATATCCCGCACGATCTCATAGGTCATCTTGTTATTGCAGATGTTCATAATCCACTGAGCCAGAGCCGTAACCAGGATCACCGCTCCCATCAGACGCAGAATGGCAAAAATTCCCGAAAAGTCCACCGCGCCCTGGGCGATGATATGGTCGATGGCCCTGCCCGTCAGTTTGGGCAGATACAAAGTCAGCGCCACTGTCACCCCTGCCAGAAGCAGGGAAACGGCCAGATAAAACCAATAGGGGCGCATATATCTCAATACCTTCATCAGCGTGGTTCTCTGTTTTGAACGATCCATCTTCTTTTCTTTCATACTCTCTTTTAGAACCTTTTGGTCCCTACGCCTCCTTTGCCATCGGTTTTTCAAACTGGGAATAATAGATTTCCTGATAGGCCGGGCAGCCTTCCAGCAGCTCTTCATGGGTTCCAAGCCCTGCCATCTGCCCGTCTTCCATGACGATGATCTGATCCGCATGCCGGATGGAAGAAGCCCGCTGAGACACGATGAAAACCACCGGCCCGTCTTCCATCTCCCGGATGGCTTTCCGCAACTTGGCATCTGTGGCCAGATCCAGAGCGGAAGCGCTGTCGTCCAGAATCAGGACGGAGGGTCTGCGCACCAGCGCCCGGGCAATGGTGAGGCGCTGCCTCTGCCCGCCGGACAGGTTTTTCCCTCCCTGGGATACCGGGGCATCCAGGCCGCCTTCCCTTTCCTCCACAAATTCTCTGGCCTGGGCGATCTCTAAAGCCCGATACATCTCTTCCTCCGTGGCATCTTCCTTTCCCCACTGCAGGTTTTCCCGGATACTTCCCGCAAACAGCACTGCTTTTTGGAGCACCACGCCGATTTTTCCCCGCAGCTCTTCCAGCGGATATTCCCTCACATCCCGTCCGTCCACCAATACGCGTCCCTTCGTGGCGTCATAGAACCGGGGGATCAGGTTTACCAGGGAGGACTTTCCGGAGCCGGTGCCGCCGATGATGCCGATGGTCTGCCCGGAGAGGGCCGTAAAATCAATATCCGTCAGGGACTCCGCCCCTGCATTTTTGTAGGTTAAACACACATGGTCGAAAACGATCCTCGGCGATGCCCCGCCGGCTTCCCAAGCGTTCCCGTCCTGCGCCGGCTCCTTTGCGGCATCTGCCGCGCCGTTTGGATTTCTTTTTTCCTGCTCTTGTATATGCCATGCGGAATCCTCCCCCGCTTCGGACGTCATACCGTCCGTTAAACTGGAGCGCATCTCGAACACGCCCTGGATTCGGTTTCCGCAGGCGATGGCCTTTGTGATGGTGATGATCAGATTGGCCAGCTTGATCAGTTCCACCAGGATCTGCGACATATAGTTCACCAATGCCACCACTTCCCCCTGGGTGATCGCGCCGTTCTCCACCTGCCAGGCACCGGCCCACACCAGAGCGATGATCCCGCCGTTGATGATGATATAGGTGATAGGGTTCATCAGAGCGGACAGCTTACCCACATGCTTCTGCAGAGCCGTCAGGGCGTTGTTGCTTTCCTCAAAACGACCGATTTCGCTCTCCTCTTTGTTAAACGCCCGCAGCACGCGCACCCCGGTAAGGTTTTCCCTGGTGATACCCAGCACCCTGTCCAGGCCGCCCTGCACCTTCTTATACAAAGGCATGGTCAGCATCATGATTCCGAACACCACAAGAGAAAGGAGCGGGATTGTCACCACAAAGATGAGCGCCGCCTTTACGTCGATGGTAAAGGCCATCACCATGGCGCCGAATACGATAAAGGGCGAACGCAAAAACAGACGCAGCACCATGTTTACCCCGTTCTGCACCTGGTTCGCATCGCTGGTCATGCGCGTAATCAGCGTAGAAGTCCCGATGGTGTCCATCTCCGTAAAGGAAAGGCTCTGGATATGGGCAAACAGGGCATGCTTCATCCGAGCCGCAAAGCCCACCGCTGCCCGGGCGGCGAAATACTGGGCTGTAATGGAACATACCAGGCCGATCAGGCCCAGGGCGATCAGCACAAAACACATCCGAAGAATGTAGCCCTTATCTCCATGGGCGATACCGGTGTCGATGATGGCCGCCATGACTAGAGGGACGAAAAGCTCAAAGGAGGCCTCCAAAAGCTTGAAAAGCGGGGCCAGAACGGTTTCTTTTTTGTAATCCTTTAGGTAGATCAGCAGTTTTTTCACAGTTAACTCCCATCTGCGCTTTTGCGCGCGTACAAATCAGGGATTTATTCCGCCTTCCCTGATTTTTCCAGCCGGATTCCCTATCCCAAAATCCCTGGATTGCCAAAAACCTGCATATAGGATATCATAGATTTAGCCATATGAAAATTATAATATTTATATGGAAAGTATACTTTTTTCGTATCATATTATGGCGCAGGCGCCTAAATGGGAACAGCGTAGGATTTTCATTTGTTGGAAGGGGGAAACGGGCGGACGCCAGGAGGAAGGGAGGGGCAGTTTGCAGAAACAGGCCCGCGATATCCAGGAGGAACACAATGGAACTGAAGCAATTGTCTTATTTTATGACCGTGGTCAAAGAAGGAACGATCTCTGGAGCGGCGAGAAAGCTCCATTTGTCGCAGCCGCCGTTGAGTATGCAGATGAAACTGCTGGAAGAAGAATTGGGATGTGTGCTTTTTGAAAGGGGCTCTCGCAAAATCCAGCTCACGGAAGCCGGGCGTCTCCTGCATAAGAGGGCTGGCACTCTATTGGAATTGTCCGAGATGACGAGGCAGGAGATGCAGGACCATCGGGACGGGGTCACGGGCGCGGTGCGTCTGGGGGCGGTCTCTTCCGTGGGAAGCAGCCTTCTGCCTAAGTGGGCGGCAGCTTTTCACGCAGAATATCCTTCCATCCGGTTTGAAGTCTTCGAGGGGAATACCTATCAGCTCCTGGAACAACTGCACTCCGGACTGGTGGAGGCAGCCATCGTACGGACGCCTTTCCATGAAGAAAACCTGGAATGCTATCCGTTGTGCGAGGAACCTATGCTGGCTGCCGGACATGCCGTTTTCTGGGAGAACGCCGGCCTTGCCGACATGGACGAAATCGGGCTGGAGACGCTCAGCCGCATGCCTCTCATCCTGTACCGGCGCTGGGAGGCGCTTTTGGAAGAGGCCTTTGAGCAGGACGGTCTGGCCCTGTGCTGCTTCTGCCGCAACGACGATGCCAGAACCACAGCCCGCTGGGCGGATCTGGGGCTGGGCGTGGGCATCCTTCCCGCCTCTTCCCGTTCCCTGTTATCCGATCCACATACCCTGGTTTATCCTATCCGGGATGCTCGGCTTCGTTCCCGCATCCTGGCCGTACACAGCCGGAACGCCCATCTGTCCGCTTCTGCGGGGGCGTTCCTGGAATTTTTGAAAAAACGCTGTGCGGAGCACGGCTTTACAGGAGCTCCATAAGTTCCCGTAATTTTCTGATCTCCAGATCCCGAAAGCCCGGCCGGAACGCCCCGTTTTTACGAAGCCACCCGGCCGGACGTCTTTCTCCAGCGGGATTGAACCAGCAGGTATCTATCCCCGCGTTGATCCCGCCCTGGATGTCGGATGTCAGAGAATCTCCTATAATAATCAGCCCTCCTCTGTCCTCTTTTATATGGGAAAAACAATAGTCAAAGAATTCCTTCTGCGGTTTCTGGTAACCGATGGTTTCTGAAATGAAAATCCCGGTCATAAACCGTTCAATCCCGGACAGGCGGAGGCGGTTTCGCTGGGTGGATTCCACGCCGTTGGTCACCACATACAGCGCATACTTGGCGGAGAGCTGTTCCAAAACCTCCCAGGCGTCTTCCATCAAGTCGTGTCCTGTTCCCAAAAGGCTTTGGTATTCTTCCTCAAAGGCCGCCCCGTCCCCCTCAATCCCCAACGCATCGAACAGCCGGACAAACCGGGTAGAAAGCAGGGTTGGTTTATCGATCTCCCCTCTTTCAAAGGCCTCCCACAGACCATGGTTGATCCGGCAGTAGAGTCCGTATTCTTTTTCCCCTGCCGGATAGCCATGGCAGCCCATAGCCTTGATAAAAGCCTGTTTCTGCGAAGCTTCAAAGTCCAGAAAGGTTCCGTCCATATCCAGAAGCAGCGCTTCATATCTTTTATATTCCATTTTTAGCTCCCATCTGCGCGCCTCAGCGCGCGAATAAATCAGGGAGAGAGAAAGATTCGAACATTCTTTCTGTCTTCCTCTCATCCTGCGCACTTTAGCGCGTACAATCAGGATGCATTCTACCGTCAGGCTGCGCTTTATTTCCCACTCTGCCTCGTGCCAAACGCGAAAAGATTCTGCTGCCCGCCGCCGGACCGTTGGTCGGCCGCCGAAAACCGCAACGCATTTCTCGCATTTGGCGGGTATTGGGCCGTGATCCGGTCGATCGTCTTCTCTTTGGTGGCGTCCCTTTGGGAAAATTTATACCGGTTTCCGTCGGAAAAACGGGCCCAGTCATACCCCACGCGCCCGACTATTTCCTCCGGCATGCCCTCCTCCGGCAGCTCTATGCTGATTTTCAAGGACGGCTGGCCGAACTCCTTGTAGTCGGTATATCGCACTTCGCCCCAGTCTGGAGACAGAATGTGGGCATCCTCTTTTTCTGCACTTTGCAAGTGCAGATGCCGTGCGGTTTGAGATCGTTTTGTCTGAACGAAAAAGCGTACCGTCCAGATCCAGCAAGATTAGCTTATACATCACATTCCGCCCTTTCCGGGCCTACCCCGTCGCTGTTGGGCGTGTTCAGCAAGTACGCTGGACAGCGCAACCCATCGCCATCCTTATGTATGGGGCCGCCCGGGATATAATTGTAGGCGGGCTCCCGTTCAACGGAAGGGAGATAATTATGGGTAAACCAGAATTGTTCACGGACGATTTGCTATACCATCTTCACGCGAAATACCACTGGTTTGTCGCTCATAACTCCACTCACCCGCACATGCAGCCCCTCTTCGTCACGGTACCAGTCGCAGCTTTCCGAAAAGCCAAGGACTTCCACAGACTCTATGATTCCGTGGAACACGGACCCCTTTGAGACATCCTGCTCCCCCAACGCCGGAAAGCAGAATACGCCGTTCGGCGCGCAGCGCAGCGCTATGGCATATACGCTGTCCCCTTTGCAGGTGTAGCGGACATCCTGCGGGGTGAACTCCTTTTTAATCCCATCGGAAAACGCCCCTTCTATCACCTTGGTAGGGCCTTCCCCGTATGTTCTCCATACGTGCGAGCCATATATGGCTTCCCCATTTTGCCCAAGCCATTGGCCGATCTCCAGAAGGATCTTCTCATCTTCCCAGGGAATGGTTCCATCCGCCTTCGGCCCGATGTTTAGAAGGAGATTCCCGTTCTTGCTGACGATATCCACCAGATCACAGATGAGATCCGCCGCAGACCTGTAATCGTTATTCTCGGTATAACACCAGGAATTCAGCGCCACCGCCGTATCGGTCTGCCAGGAGTAAGGCTTTACATCCGCAAACTGCCCTCTCTCAATATCCACCACTGCCGTCCCGAACATAAAGGCATCGTGCTTATAAGCGATCAATACCTCTTCGCCCCATTCTTCCGCCCGGTTATAATAATAGGCGGCCGCCTTTTTCAGGTAAGGCTTCATACTGCTATGCTGGATCCACCAGTCAAAATACAATAGTTTCGGACGGTATCCATCTATGATCTCACAGGTCCGAACCAGCCAGTCCTGCAAAAACTCCTCAGAAGGCTCCGGGGCGCTGTATAGATCTTGATGATCCCCCTCCGGCATGGCAGGCCAGTAGAGATCTCCCCGCCGCAGGGGTTCTCTCACATCGCTGTCAAATTCCCTGCCATGGCTCATGAAAAACCAGTGTTCCGCCCGATGGGAAGAAGCCCCGTTTACCAGGCCTCGTTCCTCCATCGCTTCGCACAGTTCTCCCAGCGTATCCCGCTTCGGCCCCATCTCAAACGCATTCCAACGGGAAATCTCGCTTCGATACATCTGGAAGCCGTCATGATGCTCTGCCACGGGCACCACGTATCTCGCTCCCGCCCGTTGGAACAGATCGATCCAGGAAGACGCGTCAAAATGCTCCGCCCGAAACATGGGGATGAAATCCTGATATCCGAATTCCTTCTGCGGGCCATAGGTTTTGATATGATGCTCATATTCCGGAGAACCCTGCATGTACATATTTCTGGGATACCACTCGTTTCCAAACGCTGGCACGCTGTATGCGCCCCAATGGATAAAAATCCCGAATTTGGCGTCCCGAAACCACTTCGGCACGCCGTGGCCGCTCAGGCTTTCCCAGTCCGCCCCATAGGGCCCGGATTCAATCACCGCATTGATTTGCTCGAGATATTTCAGTATGTCACCCATCAGTCCGTCACCACCCCTTTCTGAAGCAGGATATTGGCATACAAAGCCTTCTCCCCGGTCGCAATAATGGCATAGGCCTTTTTCGCCTCCTCATAGAAGGCGAAACGCTCGATCTGCCCGATAGCCTGCCTGCCGCGGCTTTCATACTTTTCTTCAATCTGTCCATAGACCTCCCAAATGGGCGTATCCACCGGATCGTTCGGCATCACCTCCATCAGGCAGAAAGGCTTTTCCACATAATGATCCAGTGGAAAGACGGATAGGATGGCGTCCAGGATCTCAGGCGCCCCCAATCCGTCCATCCGGATCACGATGGCGTCCTTTCCCATGGACTGAGCAGGAAAATTGCCGTCAGCGATTACCAACCTGTCCCCATGGCCCATTTCACACAATACCTTCAAAAGCTCCGGCGACAATATCTTCGGAATTCCTTTTAACATTTTATACTCCCGTCTGCCTGCTTCAGCAGGCACTTCGTTCAAAATGGCTGAAAGCGGCCTTCTTTCAGCTTTACTCCCGTCTGCCTGCTTCAGCGGGCACTCCGTTCAAAATGGCTGAAAGCGGCCTTCTTTCAGCTTTACTCCCGTCTGCCTGCTT
>CANSTU010000034.1 GCA_947650005.1 uncultured Lachnospiraceae bacterium | reverse complement strand
CATCGGCCGGGAGGCAAAGGGCCAAGGAGGCGGAGAACCATTCTTGCGTTTGGCAGGGACTGCCGCCGCGACAAAGAAATATTAAAGAAAACTTCATTTTTTGTTAAAAAAATGCCTCTTTTTTCCGTGTTACACTGGAAATGTTCTGGAAAAAGCTACAAAGGATGAGGGGTTATGGATGTAATCGATATTTCCAGACGGGAGGAACGACCCGTACCAAGGAGAAGAAGCAGGAAAGAAATTTTGGCGCGGCGCAGGAAGCGAAGAAGGCGGATGATGATTGCCAGGACAATCATGGTGTCCTTTGTCCTGGTGTGCGGTATGACGCTGGGAGCCTTGACATGGAAATTGCTCACGCTGTTGGCGAGAGACCGGGATACGGCCCAAGGGACGATGACCCTGGAACAGGAAGAGGAACGGGAAGAACTGATCCGGGAGAATCGAACCGCCCGTCCTATGATAGAAGAAGATTTTCTTACGATGAATCCTTATTCTAGGCCTGGAGAACCGCTGGAGACGGTAAAGAATATCTTTGTGCATTATACGGCTAACCAGGGAACCTCTGCCAGGCAGAATAGAAGCTACTTTGAGAACCTGGGAACATCGGGAGAGACTTCAGCCAGTGCGCATTTCGTGATCGGATATGAGGGCGAGATCATCCAGTGCCTGCCTTTGGAAGAGATCGGATATGCGGTGAAATCGAGGAATTATGATTCTGTTTCCATAGAGTGTTGTTATTTGTCGGAGAATGGCTCCTTCACGGATGCCACCTACTCGTCTTTGGTGAAGTTGACGGCATGGCTGTTGAATGAATATGACCTTACTCCGGCCGACGTTCTCCGGCACTACGATGTGGGAGGGAAAAAATGTCCCCTTTATTTTGTGGAGGACGAAGGCGCCTGGGAGGAATTTAAAATAGATTTGAAGGAATATATTCTTAGGGGAAAAACGTCCGGTTGATTTCTCATTAAATTTCCAAATCGGCTAAATGGAAATTTTTGAGGGCGTATGGTTATTTTTATGCGGGCAATGCCGATATTAATAATAGATTCCTAATTGAATGCATATAGGAAAGGTTTCTTTCATTTAAGGAAGGAGGATATGAATGCAGGTAAATAATAATGTAGCCTGGCAGCAATATGCGCAGGGCGTGCAGCCGGCTGCGTCCCAGGCGGTGAAGAATGCGACAGCGGTTACGGAGAATTCCGGACAGGCGGCGGAAGCTCCTAAGAAGGAAGCGGATACGGATCGTGTGGAACTGAGCAAGGATGCGAATGTTACCAAGATGACCGACGCGGAGCGCGCTGACCTGGTGAACAGCCTGAAAGCGGATCTGGATAACCAGATGAGCCGTTTCACCAATATGATGGTGCAGAATTTCCAGAAGCAGGGAATTACCTTTGGGCAGGCTCAGGGAAATGATTTCTGGAGGATGATGGCCAGCGGTAACTATACTGTGGACGCCAAGACAAAGGCGGAAGCTCAGGAAGCGATTTCTGAGGATGGCTTCTGGGGCGTAAAGCAGACTTCTCAAAGAATCTTTGACTTTGCCAAGGCTGTTGCCGGGGACGATGTGGAGAAGATGAAGAAGATGCAGGCAGCCGTGGAGAAGGGCTTTGAGCAGGCCGGAGCGGCTTGGGGCGGAGACCTTCCTTCTATCTGTGGTGATACCCATGAAGCTGTCAACAAGCTTTTTGATGATTATTATGCGGGGAATCGCTAAATATTGCTTTTAGAGGCATAAAGAAAACGGTGCAGAAGAATCTGTACCGTTTTCTTTATGTTTTTTCTTACCAGGTCCAGAGCGTCCCGGCGATGCCGTCCGCAATCGCCCTGGCAGTGGCGTCAAACTGACTGTCCAGCAGCGCGTTGTCGCTGTCGTTGTTGAGAAAACCCACTTCCACCAGGACGGCGGGAGCATTGCTTTCCCGCAGAACCACAAGGTTCGGCCTGGCATTTACGCCCAGGTTTTTGTACCCCACCTTTTCCAGCTGCCGGTTAATGTTGGTGGCGATGGTGCCAGCCGGAAGCCATTCGTTATAGACCAGGCTTTCCACGCCGGAATATTGATTGGGGATGGGACTGGAATTCCGATGGATGGAGATGAAAATGTCCGCGCCGGAGGCATTTCCCTCTTGGGCTTTTTGGTAAGGGGATTCATAGACATCTTCGGTGCGGGAATATACGACTGGGAAGCCGTATTCCTCCAGATATTTACCGACGGCAAGCGTGATGGCAAGCGTATCGTCTTTCTCCTGCCTTCCGTTATATACGGCCCCGGGGTCACTGCCTCCGTGCCCCGCGTCCAGGAAAATGGTATAAGTAGAAGCGGCCATAATGGAAACCACCTGTTTTTACTTGTTTTATCTATATGTGGAAGCAAGCTGTTGCGTGAAAAAACGGACGGCTAAACCGTCCGTTTTCTAATCGCTTATTCCTGTTTTTCCGTATCGGATGAGGGGGATTTCTCTTCCCGCTCCTCCTTTTCCTCCGTTTCTTCCTCCGAAGGCTCGGGCAGAGTCATCAAAACAGCAGTGATCCGGTTGTGTTGCACATTTTCCACATGAAGCGTAATTCCATCCTTGGTGGCAACTTCATCCCCGGGAACCGGCATCCGGTCAAGAATTCCAATGATAATGCCGCCAATGGAATCATAGTCTTCGCTGTCCAGCTTGGTTCCCAGCGCATTATTCACGTCGTCCAGCTTCATGCCGCCTTCCACCAGATATTGACGTTCTGCGATCTCCTGGATCAGTTCGTCTTCATCCGCATCGTACTCGTCCCGGATTTCACCCACAATCTCTTCCAATAGGTCTTCCAGGGTGATCATTCCTTCACAGGAACCGTATTCATTCAGGACAAAAGCCACGTTATGGCGTTTTTCCCGCATTTCCATCATCAAATCAGCCGTTTTTTTGTATTCATAGGTATAATAGGCATCGCGCAGGATGTCCTTTATATGGAAATTTTCCCGATTTTCCATGAGGATCAGGTCTTTTACATTTACCATGCCGATGATATTATCATTTTCCTCTTGGTAGACGGGAATCCGAGTATACATGAATTTTTTGAATAAGACCAGGAGCTCTTCGTATCCGGCATCTACGCTGACAGAGCACATATCAATCCGGGGAATCATGATATCTTTTGCAAGGGAATCGCTGAAATCAAATACGTTGTAAATCATTTCCCGCTCTTCCGATTCGATGACCCCGTCTTCATGGCTCACATCCACATAGGTTTTCAATTCGGATTCCGTGATCTGATCCTTTTTCTTGTTGGGATCCATGTGCAGAAGGCGCATGATGCCGACGGATATTTTATCTACCAGAAAGATGATGGGGGTGAGTACCTTCATGAGAAAAAGGATGATCCGGGCATAGGCCAGGGCGATTTTCTCTGAACTGAGGGTAGCGGCATTCTTGGGGACGATTTCCCCAAAGAGAAGCACTGCTAAGGTCAATGCGCCGGTGGCGATGCTGACGGCATAATTACCCCATATCTTCATGGCGAGAGTGGTGGTGAGGGAAGAAGCATACAGATTGACCACATTGTTGCCTACCAGAATGGCGGAAAGCATTTTGCTGTAGTTATCCAGCACTTTCTGGAGGACCATGGCCCGTTTATTCCCTTCCTCGATTAAGGTACGCACCCGCACCCGGTTCACGGTGGTGAGGGCGGTTTCAGCCGAAGAAAAGAATGCCGAGAGGGCGAGCAGAACGAACAGAACAACAAGTTGTAGGACTGACGATGAATCCACTTTAAATTTTCACTCCTTTATGCTACCCAGCCGTATCCGACCGCTTCCCTATATTTATTGATAGGGAAAATCAGGAAATGCCGCCTAAAAGGCACCTCCTTATATATCGGAATGGCGGAAGGGCTTCCGGCGGGGTTCAGACGCCGGAAAATAATGATATTGATATGTACATTTATAGGAATCTTACAAAAAAGAGAAAGAAATGTCAAGTTAATTGACCGTAAAGAATATACATGTTGTAAAAGGGTGTAACAGTTCGGGCAGGTCTGTGCATTTACTTCACGGATCGTTATGACAACTGTTGCGGCATGAGGCCGCCGAAGAAAAAGGTTGAGGGAGGATGTGGCAATGGATAAAAGGTTGATCGGAAGCTCCACTGTGTTATTCCTGCTGAAATGTATGCTGGCTGCGTATATTTTGACTGGGGGATGCCTGATGTTATTGGCCCTGCTTCTGTACCGGTTCCGGCTATCAGAGCAGGTGGTATCCATCGGAATCATCGTAATCTATGTGGCAGCGGTATTTATGGCGGGGTTTATAGCGGGAAAGAGGATGGGAAGCAGGAAATTTCTGTGGGGGCTGGCGATGGGACTGGCCTATTTTGGGATTATGGTACTCATCTCCATGGCGGCAAACCATGGGCTGAAGGGATTCGACACCCATTTCTTTTCCATATTGGCCCTGTGCGGCGCAGGAGGGATGCTGGGAGGGATGCTCAGCTGACAAAAAATTCTTGAAAAATACTTTTCTAAAGAAAAAATCTATGATATACTACCATTCATAGCGAACGAAGGAGGATATTGAGATGAAGCATATTAAGACTCTGAGCACCAGAGACTATAAGGAATCTATGAAGAAGGGCGGATGCGGCGAATGCCAGACCTCCTGCCAGTCTGCCTGCAAAACATCCTGTACGGTAGGAAACCAGAGCTGCGAGAAGATGAAGTGAGATCTGCCGCAGGGAACACGGTTTTGATAGGAAACAGAATATAAGAACTATAAGCAGCGATTTGGAGAACAAAGAAATCGCTGCTTATTATGCGTAAAGGGGCGGATGGGTCTGCCTTTATCTTATCACATACCGCAGCTCTCTATCTGTGATACCATACCGAAGAAACGAAGTTTCAGACTGATCCCGGCTGCGGACGGGACAGAAGGGAAAGGAAGGCTTTTCATTGATACACCAGTTTAAGAATAACGGTTATCATATCGTGATGGATGTGAACAGCGGAAGCATCCATGTGGTGGATGCATGCGCCTATGACGTGCTGCCCCGAGTAGAGACATGCTTCCTGGCGGGAGAGACGGACGGGCAGCGGATCGCCCAGTCGGTGGAAAGGGATTGGGAAGGCGAGTGTCCCTACAGTCCGGCAGAGGTGACGGAAGCGGTGGAAGAGATTCTGGCGCTGGCGGATGCAGGGCAATTGTTTGCGGAGGATATTTACGAGGGCTATGTGGGGGATTTCAAGAAGCGCCAGACGGTGGTGAAGGCCCTCTGTCTGCACATCGCCCACGACTGCAATCTGGCGTGTAGGTACTGCTTTGCCGAAGAAGGGGAGTATCACGGACGCAGGGCGCTCATGAGCCTGGAGGTGGGAAAGGCGGCGCTGGATTTCCTGGTGGCGAATTCGGGGAACCGGGTGAATTTGGAAGTGGATTTCTTCGGCGGGGAACCTTTGATGAACTGGCAGGTGGTCAAGGATCTGGTGGCCTACGGAAGGAGCCTGGAGGAAGCCAATCACAAGAAATTCCGTTTTACGCTGACAACTAACGGCGTATTGTTGGATGACGAGGTCCAGGAATTCGTAAACCGGGAAATGGCCAACGTGGTGCTGAGCATCGACGGCCGCAAGGAAGTGCACGACCGGATGCGCCCTTTCCGGGGCGGGCAGGGCAGTTACGACAGAATCGTGCCCCGTTTCCGTACGCTGGCGGAAAGCAGGAACCAGACGAACTATTATGTCCGCGGAACCTTTACCCACCATAACCTGGATTTTTCCCGGGATGTGACGCATCTGGCCGATCTGGGTTTTGAGCAGATTTCCGTGGAGCCCGTGGTGGCGGAGCCCTGCGAGGATTATGCGTTGCGAGAGGAGGATGTGCCGCAGCTTCTGGAGGAATACGACAGGCTGGCGGTGGAATTGCTTCAGCGCCATCAGCAAGGGAAGGGCGTCAATTTCTTCCACTTTATGATCGATCTGGACGCAGGCCCCTGCGTGGCAAAACGGATGGCGGGCTGCGGCTCGGGGACGGAGTACCTGGCGGTTACGCCCTGGGGGGATTTCTATCCCTGCCATCAATTCGTCGGGAAGGAAGAATTCCTAATGGGAAACGTTTACGAAGGCATCAAAAGATGCGATATCAGAGATGAGTTCAAGGGCTGCAATGTGTATGCGAAAGAAAAATGCAGGGATTGTTTTGCAAAGTTCTATTGCAGCGGCGGATGCGCCGCCAATTCCTACAATTTCTCTGGTAAGATAAACGGGGCCTATGAGATCGGGTGCGAGCTGCAGAGAAAACGGATCGAATGTGCGATTATGATAAAGGCAGCATTGGCTGATCTGGCTCAAAATGGGCCGAATGAGGCAACGGATTTACAAAACGCTTGAGATGAGCCGCCAAAGCGCAAGGCCGCCGGAGGCGGCAGAATGAGAGGAAAAAGAAGTGAATAAGAACAAAGCAATAACGACCCTGGCCGTATTTATCATCCTGCTGCTGGGCCTGGGGTATGTGTCCGCCTTCGGGGTAGGAGAGGAGCGCTCCGGTTCCGCTTCCAGCGTCAAGCAGGGTCTTGACCTGGCAGGGGGCGTGAGCATCACTTACCAGGTGGTGGGGGAGGAAGCCCCAGACCGGGACGACATGAACGACACCATCTACAAGCTGCAGCAGCGTGTGGAGGGATACTCCACGGAGGCGCAGGTTTACCAGGAAGGGACCGACCGGATCAACATCGAGATCCCCGGCGTGTCCGATGCCAACGCAGTGCTGCAGGAGCTGGGCAGGCCCGGTTCCCTCATTTTCCAGGACAGCAGCGGCAATATAGTGCTGGAAGGGACGGATGTGGCGGACGCCCAGGCGGGATATTATACCAATTCCATGCAGAATCAGGAGCCTGTGGTGGAACTTACTCTTACGGAGGCAGGCCGGGAAAAATTCGCGGAAGCCACCAAGAAGGCGGCGCCCACCAGGGATATCATCTACATCATTTTCGATAATGCCGTGGTGAGCGCTCCGTCTGTGAATGCGGAGATTACGGACGGCCAGGCGATCATCACGGGAAGCGCTTCCTTTGAGGAGGCCGAACGGCTGGCTTCCGTCATTCGCATCGGCGGCCTGAAGCTGGAGCTGGAGGAACTGCGTTCCAACGTGGTGGGCGCACAGCTGGGTTCTGCCGCCATCGAGACGAGTTTGAAGGCGGGGGCCATCGGTATGGCTGTCGTTATCCTGTTCATGATCGCCGTTTATTGGATCCCTGGTGTGGCAAGCGCGTTGGCCCTGTGCATGTACGTGGTGCTGATGATCCTTTTACTGAACGGTTTTGACATCACGCTGACGCTGCCCGGCATTGCAGGTATCATCCTTTCGATCGGTATGGCGGTGGATGCCAACGTAATCATCTTTGCCCGAATCCGGGAGGAGATCGCCACAGGAAAGACGGTGCGTTCTTCCATCAAGATCGGTTTCCAGAAAGCCTTGTCCGCCATCCTGGACGGCAATATTACCACGCTGATCGCTGCAGGGGTGCTGGGCGTGATGGGATCCGGCACGGTGAAGGGGTTTGCCTATACTTTGGCGCTCGGTATCGTGGTATCCATGTTTACGGCGCTGGTGGTGACCAGGTTGCTTCTGAATGCGTTTTACGCGCTGGGCCTCCAGGATGAGAAATTCTATGGAAAGGCCAGGGAAACGAAGGCGGTGAATCTGCTTTCCAAAAAGGCCATATTCTTCGGCGTATCCATCGTATTGATCGCGGTGGGCTTTGTATTCATGGGGATCCACCATGCAGGGAGCGGCCAAGCGTTAAACTATAGTCTGGAATTCGTCGGAGGCACTTCCACCAATGTGACCTTCCCGGAGGATATGGCCATCGAGACGATCGATGCGCAGGTGGTTCCGCAGATCGAGAAGATCACTGGAGACGGCAACGTGCAGACCACGAAGGTGCAGGGGACGAATGAAGTGATCTTTAAGACCCGTATTATGAACGTGGAGGAAAGGCAGGAAATGGCCTCCATGCTCTCGGAGGACTTCGGGGCAGATCCGGAGAAGACGACGGCGGAGACCATCAGCTCCACCATCAGCGGGGAGATGCGCCAGCAGTCCGTGATCGCCGTGGCCGTGGCGGCGGCCTGTATGTTGGTTTACATCTGGTTCCGATTCAAGGATATCCGCTTTGGCGCCAGCGCCGTGGCGGCCCTGATCCATGACGTTCTGGTAGTATTGGCTTTCTACGCGGCGGCCCGGGTATCGGTGAGCTCCACTTTCATCGCGTGTATGCTGACCATCGTGGGTTATTCCATCAATGCCACCATCGTTATCTTTGACAGGATCCGTGAAAACATGAGGCTGGAGGGAACGGAACACCTGGAGGAGCTGGTGGATCGGAGTATTACCCAGACCCTGTCTCGGAGCATTTTCACTTCCTTAACCACTTTTGTAATGGTGGCAGTGCTGTTTGTTATGGGTGTGAGCTCCATCCGCGAATTTGCCCTTCCCCTGATGGTGGGCATCGTGTGCGGAACCTATTCCTCCGTCTGCGTCACGGGGGCGCTATGGTATGTGCTTCGGACGAAATTTGAAGGAAAGAAGGCTTGATGCTTTTCCCATGGATGCAGAAACGTAATCGGCCGTATGGATCAAAGGGCTGTCTGCGGCAGACAGGGGATTTGAGTTGAAAGCTGTCCAAAGGTACAATATCGCAGGCGCGGCCTGCATAAAGGGGCGCTCCACCTTCCGGATGGGGCGCCCCTTTGCGCATCCGGAAGGTGGAGCCGTCGCTCCGATTCCCGCACAGCGCCCCATCCCCGGCCCAGGAGGGATACGCAAAAGCATACAGGCAGTTTGGCTCCTTCCCGGCCAGGGATAGGGCGCTGTGCAAGAATCGGAAACTGCTGTCAGGAGGAAAGGCATGGCAAAATGGTATGTGGCCGCCAAAAAGGCGGATTTTCAGGGGATCAGCGAGAAATATGGGATCAGCCCGGTGACTGCTCGTATCATCCGGAACCGGGACATGGTGGAGGAAGAAGAAATCCGGAAATTCCTGGAAGGAGGGATGGAGGATCTCTACAGTCCGGCTCTTCTAAAAGGCATGGAAGAAACGGTGGGACTGCTGCAAAAAAAGATCAGGGAAAAGCGGCCCATCCGAATCATCGGGGACTATGATGCGGATGGGATCTGCTCCGCATTCATTCTGCACCAAGGCCTTCTTGGGGCAGGAGCTGTGGCGGATACCGCAATCCCGCATCGAATCAAGGATGGTTATGGATTGAACGATCATCTGGTGGAGGATGCCTTTGCGGCGGGAATCGATACCATTCTCACCTGCGACAACGGAATCGCGGCTGCGCCTCAGGTGGCGCTTGCAAAGGAAAAGGGCATGACGGTAATCGTCACCGACCATCATGAAATTCCCTATGAAGAAAGGGGTGGGGAGAAACATTATCTCCTGCCTCCCGCGGACGCGGTGGTGGATCCCAAGCAGGAGGGGGACGTTTCCCCTTTTAAAGGAATCTGCGGCGGGGTAGTGGCCTATAAGGTAATCTGCAGGCTGTATGAGACGATGGGGATTGCGGAGGAAATGGAAGGGCTGTTGGGAGAACTTCTGGAAGCGGCGGCCTTTGCCACGGTATGCGACGTGATGGAGCTACTGGATGAAAACCGCATCATCGTGAAGGAAGGCCTGGAACATATGAAGCGCACCCGTAACGAAGGGCTCCGCGCCCTGATGGAAGTAAACGGGGTGGATCGGGAAAAATTGTCTGCCTATACCATCGGATTCGTACTGGGCCCCTGTCTGAATGCCACGGGAAGGCTGGATACGGCAGCAAGGGCGCTGCAGCTGCTGGAAACTCAGGACCGAGGGGAGGCAGTGCGGGCCGCCGTCGAGTTAAAACAGCTCAACGACAGCCGTAAGGCGATGACGGAGGAGTACGTGAAATTGGCCGTCCGATCGGTGGAAGAAGGGCCGATCAGGGACGACAGAGTTCTGGTGGTCTTTTTGCCAGATTGCCACGAGAGCCTTGCGGGCATCATTGCTGGGCGCGTGAGGGAGAAATACCATCGGCCGGTTTTTCTGCTCACCCGGAGCGAGGAGGGGGTAAAGGGAAGCGGAAGGTCCATCGAGACCTATCATATGTATGAGGAAATGACCAAAGTTAATCATTTTTTCACCAGATACGGCGGCCATAAAATGGCGGCGGGCTTGTCCATGGAGGAAAAGGATGTGGATTGCTTTCGTCGGGAAATCAATGCGATCTGCCGCTTGACGCAGGAGGATATGGAGGAAAAGGTGCACATCGACGTGCCCATGCCCGTATCCTATGTATCCTGGCCGCTGGTGGAGGAATTGGAACGGCTGGAGCCCTTTGGAAACGGAAATCCCAGGCCTTTGTTTGCCCAGAAGGATTTGGAATTTCTATCCGCCCGGGTATTGGGAAAGAATCGCAACGCGGTGCGTTTCACCGTTCTGGATGATAAGGGAAAGCGCTGGGAGATGATGGCCTTTGGAGATCCGGATTCCATGGATGCCTATTTGGCCGAACGGTTCGGACAGGCGGCGGTGGACGGGCTGTATCGGGGAAGAGGGGAAGGAATCCGGCTTTCCGTGGCCTATTACCCTTCCGTCAACACCTGGCAGGGGAACGCGAAGCTGCAGCTGATCATGAAATATTACCAATAGATTGTTCAGGATAAACGCATGCGTGCCCGGGCCGTCCCATTTGGCGCCCGGCCGAGGCGCCGCAGTGCCAAATGGGACGGCCCGGACATGCATGGGTTTTAATAGACTACCAATGCACCAAAGGCCGCTGACGCGGCGGAATGAGAGGAGAGCTATGATCTTAACAGTTACGTTGAATCCGGCAGTGGATAAGACATACCGGACGGGAGAGCTTTTCTGCGGAAGGGTGAACCGGATGCGCTGCGTGACCAATATCCCGGGAGGAAAGGGGATCAATGTGAGCCGTACGCTGAGACAGTATGGTTATGAAGTGACGGCGACTGGATTCCTGGGCGGTTTCCCGGGAAAGTGGATCGAAACCAGGCTACAGAAGGCTGGGATCCGCAGCGAATTCATACAGATCGATGGGGAGACGAGGAGCAGTATGAACATTGTGGCGGACAACGGCTTTGTCACGGAGATTTTGGAACCGGGCCCTCATATCAGCGAAGCACAGCTGGGAATCTTTTTGGAACGCTTCGCCTGCCTGGTGCAGGACTGCCGCATGGTGGTCCTTTCCGGAAGCGCTGCCCCCGGGATCCCGGAGGATATCTATGCCAGGTTGGTGGAGATAGCCGTACGGGCGGGAAAGGAAACGATTCTGGACACCAGCGGGGAACTGCTACGACAGGGGATCCGGGCGTGTCCCACCATCATTAAGCCAAATCGAAAGGAACTGGAGTATATTATAGGCCATCGTCTACGGGACCGGGAAGAGTTGAAGGAGGCCGCTGGCGTGATTCAAAAAACCGGGGTGCCTCTGGTGGCGGTTTCACTGGGGGAAAAGGGCCTGATGCTGGCAGGCCGTTCCGGTTGTCTGTATGCCAAAACGCCGAAGGTGAAAGCTGAAAATACGGTGGGATGCGGGGACAGCGTGGTGGCTGCGTTAGCCATGCAGCGAATCGCCGGAGCCAGCGAAGAGGAAATGGTGCGCCGTGCGGCGGCTTTGTCGGCGGCCAATGCCACCACCTTTGAAAATGGGGATATTCCCCTCTCGCTGGAAGAAGAACTGTATCGGGATATTGTGGTGGAGAGGATTTAGGCGCAGGATGAATATGGAAAAGAAAAATATATGGAAGCGATGGAAGGGCAGTTACGCCAGCTATGTGATGATCTTTTTTTTCACTTATATTATGACCGGTTCCCTCGCATCGGTGCTGTCCGTATACCTGACGGGTATCGGAAAATCCGTTTCTCAGATGTCGTTGATCGTTTCCGCATCAGGCATCTTTGGACTGGGCATTGTCCCGCTCGCAGGGTATCTGTGCGATCGGCTGCAGAACCCCCGTTTGATTTGTATGATCCTGTTGATCTGTATGGGCGGCCTGGCCCTGATATATCCCCGTTGTCAAGCAGTATGGGCGTTGTTTTTGCTGCAGGGGTTCATAGGTTCCTTTCTGAATGCCACACTTCCCGTATCCGAGCAGCTCGCGGCGTCGAGCCCCTACCGATATGGAATTCTGCGCGTCTGGGGAACCTTTGGTTTTGCGCTGGGGGCTCAGGCGGCAGGCATTGCTGTGGAGCGTTTCCCCTCCGTGGTATTATTTTCCATGATTGCTGTGTCCGGGCTTCTTGCCGTGGCAGGGTATCTGGGTGTGGTGGAAAATAACGAAGATCCGATGAAATATGCAAAGGCGAAAGATTTGTCCGGGCTTTCCTCTTCATCGATCCTTCGCAGCCCTTCTTTCGCTCTTTACCTGGTGATCTCCTTCCTGCTCTCGGGCTGTGCCAGCCTGAACAGCAGCTGCGTTCCTCTGATGCTTACGGGCTTCGGTATCCCGATGGGAGCCGTAGGAACCGTACTGTCCATCAGCACGCTGGTGGAGATACCGATGCTCCTGTTTTCGAACCGATTTATGGATTCCTTCTCCGCAAAAAGCCTTTTGGTGATCACCACGGTCATTTTTACGGCGCAGTTCTCACTATATGCGCTGGCAGGCGCACCCTGGGCGGCGGTATCCACTGTCATCCTCCTAAAGGCAGTAGCCTCCACGCTCATGATGATGGTGAATTTAAAGACCGTCCGGAACCTGCTTCCACCTGAAGCGGCTACGTTGGGACTGGCTGTGGTCAGTGCCTGCAGCAGCTTGGGAGCCATTGTGATACAGAACCTGGGCGGCCTTGCCATGGAAGCGTTCCAGATTCGGGCCCTTTATATGGCGATGGCGGCGCTCACCGTGTTCGTCCTGACGCTGGCGCTTCCCCTGCGGGTGGGCAACAGGGAGAAAGTGTTCGGATAAGCGGAAGCGTTTCAAATAATAAAAAGCTTTATGAGAAGTGAAATATGCGGCCTTTGTAAGAGAAGCCGTTATTGGATCAAAACGAAAAACCCCCGCGGGCTGCGGGGGCTTTTCGTACTTATGAGGGGGGAGATAGTTTTGAGTTGTTCCACTATCCGATTCTTATAGTAAACGAAAATTGTGACAGGAATGTGTCCGTTTCAGAAAAAGAAAATAAAAAGTCTTAAGGCTTTCTTTAGAAAAGCGAAAGAAAAGCGGATGCCGGACATTCAGATGGGCTCTGGACGTTTCTTGGTGGGGCTGTCCCTTGTGGGAAGCTGGCCTTCCTGTAGCATACTTCCCCACAGACATGAAAGCGTCTGGAAAGGGTCCGATGGCTTTCTTTCCCGCGAAGGACTTAGAGCCGGCGCATCCGTGCATTTGTCCTGGAAGAAACGAAATCAGGGATGACAAACCGCCTGATATTCTGATAGAATGACTTAGAAGCATAGCAGCAGGAAACGGCGGCCGGCAGGAGGATGTCACAGCGGTGAGGGAAAACCATACGGGCAGCAAGGGCAGGATACAAAGGAAGCAAAGGTTTGGCCAAATAACAAAAGAAATCTACGGGAGGAATGCCTTTCTCCTGCTTTCCGTATGCCTGTTTTATCTGTGTATCACGTTGTGGTGGGGAGCGCTGAAGCCCGTATATCTGGAAGCTTTCCGTTTATATCTGGACAGCAGAGATATGAGGCAACTGGCCTGGGCGTTTTTCATCCTGAACTGCGGAGCCTTCTGCCTCCTGGAACGCGGCCTTAAATCCCTGCCGAATCTTGGACAGGTGGCGCTTTTTCCCATTCTGGCCTGTTGTACCCTGCAGTGGATGGTACGGGATTTTTACGGTGCAGGGCTCCTGCTGCTCTCCTCGTGCCTGTTGGCGGGTGGTGCGGCGTGGATGATGGCGAAGGGGGAAATGGGAAAAGAGCGAAAAAAACGGACCTCCGCCAGGATGGAGAACGGCCAATCTGGGAGAAGAAAGAGACAAAGACTTCGTGGGGGCCGCATTCGCAGGGCTTGTGCCGGGAAGGGCAGAGTATGGGTGACTCTGTCCCTGCTGATATTCTGTGCGTTATCCGCCGGGCTGCAAACGAGAGTCCTGGTAGCGAAATCGCAAGAAGCAGAAGGGAACGCGCGGGAATCGGACGCCCTATGGAGCCAAAACAGGGATCGCCTTTTCCTTCTTCGAGAGGAGATTTTTCAGAACATGACGCCGGAGGAAAAACTTCAGGTTATGCAAGGCATTGTGGAGCTGGAGATGATTGCCTTTGGAATCGACAGGGTATCCCTGTCAGCCGTCCCAATAGAAAATGAAAATGAGGCGGGGTATTTCGACGTGGGAGGTTCATCCATTTTCATCAGTGACAGACTGTTTGAAGAAGGGATCAGTGCGCAGGACTGCCTGAACACCGTGCTGCATGAATGTTATCATGCCTATGAGGTCTCCTGTATCAGGGAGCTTGGCCGCCGGAAGTGGGGATGGGAACTTTGTGTCTATGAAAAGGCGCTCGCCTGGCAGGAGGATATCCTCGCCTATCAGGCGGTGGGGGATGCGCCCTCCTGGGAGGAATACGCTGCCTACTACGGACAGTCCGTAGAAGAGGATGCCAGGATATACGCGGCAGAACGGGGAAGAACCTACCTGGAATACATAAAAGGAATGGAGAAGTAACAAAATACGTTCCTGTTCATCCCCCTGCCATGATACCGCTCGGAGAGGGCGTTCCAGGAGGGAGGCGCGGCTGCCGTTTCTGTTTCCGCGCGCATTTCGCGCCATGTAGATGAGACCTGCTTCCCTGGAGGGCCATTGCCCGAGAGGGAAGCGTCTAGGGCTCATCGCAATGTCCGGCGCGATGGCGCGCGGAAACAGAAACGGCAGCCGCGCCTCCCTCCTGGAACGCCCCTCTCCGAACGGTATCATGGCAGGGGGATGAACAGGAACCAAAATAGAGCGGAGGAGATCGGCGGGCGCAGGGTTCGAGTTGTTTTATTTTTAAAACGTGTTATAATTCTTAATAGATTAAACTGGTTACCCCGTAGCCCGCTGCGGGGTAATTGCCTTTCATCAGAAAGGAAGGCCGCCCTGCTTTCTATATGGCGGGGCGGGGAATGCGAGGTGGCTATGGCAGCATTGAAGGATTTACTGAAAGACTTGGAGGTATCCGTCGTGCAGGGCGTCGTCCCGGATCAAGAGATCAGTGCGGTGGTATACGATTCCAGGAAAGTTACAAAAGGATGCTTATTCGTGTGTATAGAAGGGGCGAATTTCGACGGGCATACGGCGGCAGCCCAGGCAGCGTCCCAGGGCGCGGCAGCGCTCGTCGTCTGTAAAGAGGTGAAGGTGCCGGAGGGGGCGGACGTATGCATTCTACGCGTGGCGGATACCCGTTATGCGTTGGCGTCCCTTTCCGCGGCTTGGTTCGGCCATCCGGCACAAAAGCTGAAAACCATCGGGATCACTGGAACCAAAGGGAAGACCACTTCCACCTATTTGGTGAAATCCATCCTGGAAAATGCGGGCCTGAAGGTGGGCCTGATCGGAACCATTGAAACGATCATCGGCGATACCCACATCCATGCGGAGAATACCACGCCGGAATCCTGGCTGCTGCAGTCCTATCTGGCGCGGATGGTGGAGGAGGGCTGCGATGCGGTGGTGATGGAGGTTTCCTCCCAGGCGCTGAAGCTTCACCGCAGCCAGGGATTCGTTTTTGACTTCGGTATTTTCACCAATATGGAGCCGGATCACATTGGCCCCAATGAGCACGACAGTTTTGAAGAGTACATGCAATGCAAGGGACTTCTGTTCCGCCAGTGCCGGGTGGGAATCGTGAATCGGGATGATAGCCACTGGGAAACGGTGCTTTCCGGCCATACGTGTACTTTGGAAACCTATGGCTGTGACGGCCCGGCCGACCTGCGGGCCGCGGATCTGCGCTTGGTCAATGAAAACGGCCGGCTGGGCGTGGCGTTCCGGGTGGAAGGGCTTATGGAGATGGAGGCGCAGATCGCTATGCCGGGGCGGTTCAGCGTCTATAATGCGCTGACGGCCATTGCGATCTGCAGGCATTTCGGCGTATCCTGTGAGGACATCCGACGCGCTCTGGCAGGGGCGAAGGTGCGGGGACGTATCGAGCCGGTAAAGGTGTCGGACGAATTTACGCTGCTTATCGATTATGCCCACAATGCTATGGCGCTGGAAAGCCTGTTGACCACGCTGAAAGAGTATGAACATGGCCGGCTGGTGTGTGTCTTCGGCTGCGGCGGAAACCGTTCCAAGCTGCGGCGGCTTGAGATGGGAGAAGTGAGCGGCCGGCTGGCGGATCTGACGGTCATCACCTCGGATAATCCCAGGTTTGAGGAACCCCAGGCCATCATCGATGATATCATCACGGGAATCCGGAAAACGGACGGAAAGTACGTAGAGATCTGCGACCGGAAGGAAGCCATCGCCTGGGCCATAGAGCACGCACAGGCCGGGGATATCATTGTCTTGGCCGGAAAAGGCCACGAAGATTATCAGGAAATATGCGGTGTGAAGCATCCGATGGACGAAAGAGTGCTGATTGCGGAAATCATGGAGGAGGGCAATGCAGGGCAGGTTTGCAAATGTGATCGTGGATATCTCCCATGAAAAGGTGGATCGCCCCTTTGCCTACCGCATTCCGGAGAAATTGTCCGGAATGCTGGAGCCGGGGATGCGCGTTCGTATTCCTTTTGGAAGGGGAAACGGACTGCGGACCGGATACGTCATTGAAGTGACGGATGAAGCGGAATTTGATGAAACCCGGCTCAAAGAGATCGCAGATATCCTGGAGGACGGCATTCAGGTGGAAGGCCGGCTGATCCGGCTGGCCTTCTGGATGAAAGAACACTATGGCTCCACCATGATCAATTCCCTGAAAACCGTGCTGCCGGTGCGCCAGAAGATGAAAGCGCAGGAAAAGAAGGAAATCTGCCTGCGTGTGGGCCGCGAGGAGGCCAGAGGGGAAATGCTGGCCTGTGAAAGGAAGCATCAGGCGGCCAAAGCCAGAGTATTGCGTGAGCTGATCGCGGAAGAGCAGCTGCCCATGGGGCTGGTGGCAAAGAAACTGAATATCTCTCCCGCCACCTTCCGAAGCCTTCAGGAAGCGGGGCTGATTTCTGTCAATACGGTACCCTATTATCGGAATCCGGTGAAGCTGGATGCCGCTAGGGAAGCTGGCCGTCAGCTGAGTGCCGGTCAGCAACGGATCGTGGATGAAGTGTTGACGGACTACGATGAAGGGCGCCGTCGGACCTATCTGTTGCGGGGGATCACGGGGAGCGGCAAGACAGAGGTCTATATGGCGCTCATTGAGGGGGTGGTGGCAAGGGGGCAGCAGGCCATCATGCTGATTCCGGAAATCGCCCTCACCTACCAGACCGTCCTGCGCTTTTATAAAAGATTCGGGGATCGGGTTTCGGTGATGAATTCGACGCTGTCTGCCGGGGAAAAATATGATCAGTGCGAACGGGCGAGAAAAGGGGAGATCGATGTGATCATCGGTCCTCGCTCCGCGCTTTTCACCCCGTTTACGCAGGTTGGCCTGATCATCATCGACGAAGAGCACGAAGGGAGCTATAAGAGCGAAACCATGCCCAAGTATCATGCCCGGGAAACCGCGGAGGAATTGGCCAGGCTGCATCATGCCTCCGTTTTTCTGGGATCCGCCACGCCCTCCCTGGACAGCTATTACCGGGCAAAGCAAGGAATTTACCGGCTTTTCACCCTGGAGGAACGGCTGACCGGAGGGACGCTGCCGACGGTCTATGTGGAAGATCTGCGGGAAGAATTAAAGAACGGGAACCGTTCCATTTTTTCCCGCAGGTTAACGCAGCTTCTGGAGGATCGGTTTTCCAGGGGAGAACAGAGTATGCTTTTCTTAAACAGGAGGGGGTATGCGGGATTTGTGTCCTGCCGGATGTGCGGCCATGTGATGAAATGCCCCCACTGTGACGTATCCCTGTCAGAGCACAGGAACGGCACGCTGGCGTGCCATTACTGCGGTTATGTACAGGATGCGGTGCGGTTGTGTCCGGAATGCGGCTCCAAATACATCGGAGGATTCCGGGCCGGGACGGAACAGATCGAAGAGCAGCTCTTGGAGAAATATCCCGGTAAACGGGTGCTGCGCATGGATGCGGATACCACACGGAAGAAAGAAAGTTATGAAAAGATTCTTTCCGCTTTTGCGTCAGGGGAAGCGGACGTGCTGGTGGGGACGCAGATGATCGTAAAGGGGCATGATTTCCCCAATGTAACCCTGATGGGGGTTCTGGCGGCTGACATGTCCCTGGGGGTGTGCGACCATCGGGCCGGGGAGAGGACTTTCCAGCTTCTTACCCAGGCGGCGGGCCGGGCAGGCAGAGGGAGCAGGCCTGGAGAGGTGGTTATTCAGACCTATCAGCCGGAGCATTACAGCATTGTTCACGCGGCGGCCCAGGATTATGAAGGCTTTTATGAGGAAGAAATCCTTTACCGTAGCCTCTTGGCCTATCCGCCCGTGGCGCACATCCTGGCGGTGCAAGTGGGCGCGCCGACCCAAGAGGGAGCGGCGCAGATGGCGCAATGCATGAGGACCCTGGTGGGGGAGGCGCCGGAGGGATCGTACGTGATCGGCCCGGCGCCTGCCTCCATTGGGAAAATCAATGATGTATTCCGGTATGCGCTTTATATCAAAAGCCCGGATTATGGGCTTTTAACCGGACTGAAGGATCGGATGGAACATTATTTGAAGGGGCAGGGGGAGGCAGCTGGACGGGTTCAGTTTGATTTTGATCCCATGTCGCCCTATTGATCGGGAAGCCGCCAGGAACGCGGCAGGGAGGTTATTCGGATGAAGCTGGATTTTGCCACATATAAAGACAAGGTAATGGGATGCTGGACAGGGAAAAACATAGGAGGAGTGCTGGGCGCGCCCTTTGAGGGAATCAGGCAGATGAACGACATTTCCTTTTATACACAGGATCTGTCCATGGGGCCGCCGCCCAATGACGATCTGGATCTGCAGATCATCTGGCTGGCAGCAGTGGAACGTTACGGCAGAAATGTGAATGCTTCCATCCTGGGGGAATACTGGCTTTCTTATTGCATTCCGAACTGGGTGGAATACGGAACGGGAAAGGCGAACCTGCGCGCCGGCCTGCAGCCGCCCCTTTCGGGCGTGGTGGGCAATATCTACAAGGACAGCTGCGGCTGCTTCATCCGTTCGGAGATCTGGGCATGTCTCGCTCCGGGCAATCCGGAGCTGGCGGCCCGTTATGCCTATGAGGATGCCATTGTGGATCACGAAGGAGAAGGGGTGTATGGGGAGATTTTTTTCGCGGCTCTGGAGAGCGCGGCCTTTGTGGAGACGGATAAACGGAAGCTGATCGATATCGCCCTATCCTATATTCCTGAGGAGTGTCGGACGGCGGAAGCGATCCGCACAGCCATGGAATGCTACGATACCGGAGTGGAATTCGCCGAAGCGCGCAGACGGATCCACAATACGGCGCCCGGAACCTTTGGCATTCAAGGCTGCACGATCGCGCAGATTCCGACGGAGGGAAACGAGGGAATGGAGCTGGGCGCTCCCGGATTCGATGCGCCGGAGAATGTGGCGTTCACCATTGCGGGATGGATGTACGGAGAAGAGGATTTCGGAAAGAGCCTTTGCATGGCCGTATCCTGCGGGGAGGACACGGACTGTACCTGCGCCACTCTGGGAGCTGTCCTGGGCATTCTATCCGGGGCCAGCGGCCTTCCGGAGAAGTGGACGGCCCCTCTGGACGATAAAATTTCCACCCTGTGCATCGACAGAACCTCAGGAGGGGTCTGGGTGCCCTCCACGGTGACGGAATTGACGGATCGGGTCATGCGCGCGGTTCCCGGGTTTTTGGGGCCGGAGCGATGCGATATATTCGGGGAGGGCGGAATGAGCATAGAATGCCTGGAAGGCAGGGATCTCTACTGTAGGAGGGCCGCGGATTATCTGCCCGGTATCAACGGAGGCGGGAAGGATGAGGCGCTTCCCGTGCGCGACTTATGCGGCCTGTCCGCCTATGTGGCCCGATATGAGTTCCCGGCCTTCCGGATGATGGTAGACTATGGGGATTCCGTGTTTTTCAGAGCCGGGGAAACCAGAGAGGTGAAGGTTAGCGTCGTCAATTCCCATACCATGTGCCAGCAGCAGTGGGCCAGGATCCGGGTCTATATGCCTGAGGGCGTGGAGACGATAAACGGAAAGGCCTTTGAGCTTCCGCTGAATAATCTGTACGGGGCCAAGGCGGAGGCGAGGATCGTCTTCCGGCCGGAGCTCTATGAGGGAGGGAAGCTGGAATTCCTTGTGGAAGTGTCCTTGGAGGGGCGGCATTCCACAGGAACGGCCAAGGTGGTCCTGATGCGGGAAGCGTGAAGGAGACAGGGATTGTTCAACTCGGGAATTTGTGTCGGGTAACATAAAGTGTTACTTTATAGTACGAAATGTTACCTTATGCATGAAAGTTCCCTTCGGATTTGAAGACCGCCTGCGGCGGCAGAATGGTGGTTTTAAATGGGAATTTCGATCCAAGAAGAGGATGCGGTCATTGCGGAGCTGATTCAGAGCTTCAACGTCAACAATATGATCCTGTTCGTCGGGACAGGCGCCTCCGAAGAAGAATTGACCGCTGAGGTCTGCCATCTTCCCTGGAGCTGTGTGATCACGACGAATCAGGAAGAGGGCTTCTGTAAATATTTTGAAAAGGACGGCAGAAGGATTAAGGAATACAACAGCGTGGGAGAACTTCCCCTAAAATTGTTCAACCGTTCACAGCTTCCGGTGATCCGATGCTTCGGCGCCGGGGCCGTGGAAGAGGCGGAAGAGGATCCGGAACTCCTCCTAGAACAAAAGCAGGACGAATGCAAAACCATCCTGGCAGCGGTCATGGCCAAGCTGGACGTGGTCAGCCAGATGGTTATAGTGGGTTACCGCCCGGGGGAGGAGAACGAGCTCAAAAGGACATCCCTTGTGGTTGCATGGGGAAAATGCCAGGGAGGCAGTATCAGCCTGTTCGGTATGGATCCGGACGATCCGGAGACCGCGAAGCTGTTGAAGTCCGCGAAAAAGATGAACTTTCCTCATTACAGGGAGACCTTGGCGCAGATGCTGGACCGTCGGGGCACGGAGGATGCGCCGGAGGCAAAGGAGGATCCGGATGCCTCCAAAAGCCTGTTCCATAAGGGCAGAAAGCCTGTATTTCTGCCCAAGAGCCAGCTGCTGCGTTATAAGAATGTGGGGGAGCTTCTGACCGAAGAGAAGGTCTATGAGATTCGTCCGCTGGGGAGGATTCAGCAGGCGAGATGGTTCGCCAATTTCCTGACGAGAACCGCGGTCTACGGCCCGCAGTGGTACGGCTACCTGCCCCAGTCGGAATTCTACCTGAAAAGGAAGTACGGGGAAATCCTGACGGAGCTGGTCAGTAACATCCTGGACGGAAAGGAAATGGCCGGCTACGGATATGCCACGCCGATCATTTTAAACGGGGATCCGGGAAGCAGCAAGAGTATCGTGCTGGGGGCCCTGGCCTATCGGATCTTCCAGAAGAAGATCAATCCGGTCATTTTTATTACCAAGAAGGAATTGAATATCAATGAGGATCTGGAAGAGCTGGACAATATGATGCAGACGATCGAGACCGCGGGAAAAGCGGATACGCCGGATACGCGCATTTTGGTGATCTGGGACGGCTCTGCCTATCACAATATCGAGAAGAACGCGAAAAACATCGCCAGACAGCTGGACAACAGGGGGCGCCGCTTCATCCTAGTGTGCAGCGCGTACCGCAGCCTGGCCCTGGAAAAGGCCCGTCAGGACGAGGTGCGCCGATATGTCTGGGAGAAAGAGACGGGATTTCGGGAGAGCTCAGACGGTGTTCCGGCTGCAGTATCCTATTACAATGGCTGTTATTTTGTCAACAGCAACCGCTGGATCAACGGCCGCGAAGAATATGAATTGATGAATAATATAAGGAAATATTGTCCGCAAAATTCCTCCCACATCAAAAGGAAGTGGGAAAAACTGAAAAATATGCCGGATGCGAGCCTGTTTGACTATTTCTATGAACTGATCGTGGCGCTGCAGCCGCCCCTGGAGCAGGGACTGGGCGATGAGCAGCGGATCGTCTTCCGCTATGTCCAGGAACAGATGAAGGGTTATATGGGGGAGAGTGCGGATAAAACGCAGGAAAAGGCGCTCACTCCCATACAGAAGGCATTACAGGAGGCCGGAATCACCCTGGATGGGCCGGAGGAGGCTGCGGAGGAAAAAGAGGATCAGGCTTTGAAAAACCTGGGCCGGTTAAACGACTGCGTCGCGCTTTTCAGCCGTTTTAAGCTGGATACGCCGGTGTCCTTGGCGCTCTATCTGCTGTACGAGGGGAATGCCGGACAGGCCGAGCTTTTCTACTCGGACAGCAAGCGGGAGCTGTTCAAGATCGTGACATCTTCTATCCCGTGGATTTTCTATCGGGAAAACGAGGAAGGCGAGTTCTGCTTCTATTACCGAAGCGCCAGGGAGGCGGAAATCCACCTGAAAAATTATATCAGCGAGCCGGATAAGACCATCGGTATGGTTCTGCAGATGTTGGATTACTACATCTACAGCTACAGGCAGTACGGATCCCAGGATCCGTTCCTGAAAAGGACGCTGCAGCGGCTCATCCGGATCCTGGGCCCGAACTCGGATTATGAGAAGTTTCAGGATCAGGGGGATACGGAACACAACCTGCTGCTAAAAAATATGGATCAAATGATCGATAAGCTGACCTATATGCGGGAAGAAATCGGGATGGAGGATACGGATGCCAGCTTTGCATCCATTGAAATTACGTTCCTGCGGGAATATTTCGGTAACAATTGGTCCAGGATCGTGCACGGCCGTTCTGCCAGCGAAAACGAACTGGGGGGATTGGAATGCTGGGATGTGTACGACGCTATTTTCACCGAGGAAACCTATTATACCAGACTGAAACAGCTGAAAAAGGCGGTGGATCTGGCCAATGCCAATATCGATATGCTGGAGCGCTCCGATGTGGATTATAACTGCAGGCGTCAGGTAGCCTCCCAGATCAATTCCCTGACCGTGGAGCTGTGCCGCTGCAACATGAGCCTGGAAAAGATTCTGAACGAGTATTTCCGCCTGTGCCGGAAAAAAGAGCTGGAGCCGAGGGTCGACTGTTCGATTTACAATCCGCTGCCTTACCGTCCCATGTACCAGATGCTGACGAAGGCGCTCAACAGCGACCCGCTCAACGGATATATTTATAATGCCCTGTTTGATCTATTTGAAAAGGAATATCAGGATGCGGACGGGGAAGAGAAAAAGATCGCTCTGCTGAGCGAGATAATGATGTATGTGGACGATGCGTTGAGCGCCGATATCCAAGATCGGGGGCCAGCCGGCGTGGACGAGCTTGGCCAGCATTTAACGCGTATCCGGCAGTATGGCAGCGCCGTTCGGGTCGGTATCCGCAGCATTTTGGACGGAAGCTGCAGCGCTTCCTTTGCCGGTCTGTTCCAGACTATGCTGGAGCAGAACAACGCCTCCGCCATCACTTTTGTGGCGCAGCAGGAGCTGGAGTTGGGCGGATTGAACCAGGCGGGAAGGGATCTGGAGGACGAGACGGCCGAATTGTCTGTCGAACAGCTGGAGAAATGCCAGGAGATTTATGATTTCCTCAGCAAAAAGGAGTATGCGGAGTGCATGGAGAGGAATTCCCATGCTCTGTATCTACTGCTCCGGGTGGCCTGGATGTGCTATAACAGGAGACCCCTGTCCGACCGCGGGCAGGAACGCCGGATGACCAGGCTGGATCGCGGGCAGTGGGAGGATATCAGAAGGATCTGCTGTCTCTATGAGGCATGCACCAATTCCAACAGGCGTCCCATCGTCGTCCTGATCCATGCCCTGTCCGTGGTGCAGCTTGCGGGGGACTATCGGGAGGCCGCAGATATGCTGGTTAACCTGAATGAGGAGGCCTTTTACGCCACGCCGCGGATGCGGGTTCCATATATGATCTGTACGTCAGACGGCGCTCCGGCCGCGTACGCGGGCAAGGTGATCGACGCCAAGGAACGCTTTAAGGGCTTCATTAAGGTGGATGGTCTTCCGCTGTACCTGGGCAATAAGAAGGGAGTCCGTTTCTTCTTAAACAACCTGGGAAACCGTAAAATGCCCGAGGAAAACGAATATCTGCCCGGCCTGGAAATGGGCATCGGCTATATGGGATTTTCCCTGTATACGGCGGAGGGCCGTAAGAGATTGGAGGGCAGACCATGAACAGAAGCCTTCTTTTTTACCGGGATGGCGCGGAGGAATTGAACGCGCTGGTGCAGGAAAGAATAGCGCCCCATCTGTTTTTACTGTGCAATTACGAGCCGGACAGCGTTCGGATTTTCGGAGACGACGGCAGATTTCTCAAGGGCGTGGCAAACCTGTATAAATTCGTGGTGGATGCGGGGCTGATCGGCAGGCTGAAAAGGCTGGACGGGAAGCTGGGAGGCAGCCTCGGCCGGAAATGCCGGGACGTATTCGGCAATCTGCAGGACTGCCAGGCGTTGGTGCAGGATCTGCGTACGAATTTTGCCCATAACGTCAGCGAGGAGAGCGGCACCGGGGATGTGCGTAGACGCGCCCAGCAGTGGCTTCGGAATGCGATACAGAAGGAGGAGCCGACACAGGCCGAGGATTACCAGCCTGCGGTGGAGGCACTGGAAAAACTGGCGGAAAGAGTGTATTCCCTCGCCTCCACGTTGGTGGACGAGCTGTCTCAGGCGTATGAGAAGGAGGAGCTGATCCGCCAATGGGAGGGACTGATCCTCGAGTTTTATGATTCATCCACCAATAGGAATATAGCGGAAGGACAGCTGAAACTGGCATTTCGGGCGCGGTTTCCGGATGCGGCGGACAATCTGGACTGGAAAATCGCCGGCTGGTGCAAGGGCCTGTATTTAAAGAAGGATGAGAAGGAGCTTGAGGATGCGCGGACGGAATATGACAAATTTCAGGATCAGATTCCCGTTTCAACCAGAACGGATATGGAAAAATGGATAGAGGAGATCGAGGGCAGGATCCGGAAGACCAGGGAGACGATAGCGCTGAAGTATTGCGACGGCCAAGTGGAAAGGCTGAGAGATTATCATTATAAGGATTATTATCTGTCTTCCCTAAAAACCAAATATACGCAACAGCTTCCCCAGCTGAAGGCAAAAGGATATACCATGCTTCCCCAGGATATGATGCAGTACATCATGGAAGAGGATTTCGGAAAGGGATAGAAATTGGGCCTAGATTATGGTATGATTATATATTATTTCGATAGGAAGCCCTTAAATGGCGGTACATGGAGTACAAACGGACGGATTAAAGCGGAGGCATATTTTGTATGCCAAATGCAGGAGGGATAGGAATGGCAATCAGAAATATCAGGCTCATGGGAGACCCCATATTGGAAAAAACGTGTAAGGAAGTAAAGGAAATGACGCCCCGGACGCGGGAACTGATCGACGATATGATTGATACTATGTACGATGCGAACGGCGTGGGGCTGGCGGCT
The DNA here is from genome assembly GCA_947650005.1 of uncultured Lachnospiraceae bacterium. GTDB lineage: Bacteria > Bacillota > Clostridia > Lachnospirales > Lachnospiraceae > Eisenbergiella. The sequence goes on along the minus strand of CANSTU010000034.1, from coordinate 10,827 downwards.
CCCCAGGTAGGGGTTCTGAAACGGATCGTGGTGATCGACGTGACAGGGGAGGATCTGATCGTGCTGGTCAATCCCCGCATCATGGAAACCAGCGGGGAACAGACCGGAGGGGAAGGCTGCCTGAGCCTGCCCGGGAAGAGCGGTACCGTGACCAGGCCGAATTATGTGAAGGTGAAAGCCTATGACAGGGATATGCAGCCCATAGAAGTGGAGGGGACGGAGCTTTTGGCCAGGGCGATTTGCCATGAGGTGGACCATCTGGACGGACACATGTATGTGGAGAAGGTGGAAGGCGAGCTGACGGACGTGGCGGAAGAAGAATATGAAGAGGAGTATGAATAAAACCCGCTTGTGATAAAAGGATTTTATTCATGCTGAACGCATCCGACGCTTTGCGGCGATAACCTGCGTCTGATGCGCAGATTGACGTGCCTGCGGGAAGGAGGAAGGTTGAAAGAAAAGCGCTTTCAACCTCCTTGGTTTGAGGGCCCGATAAAGCGGGCAGATGGGAGCAAGAATGAGGATAGTATTTATGGGAACCCCCGATTTCGCTGTGGGGGCTCTGCGTTCCTTATGGGAAGCGGGACATGAGATCCGGGCAGTTGTGACCCAGCCGGACAAGCCGAAGGGCAGGGGCAAGGCGCTTCAGATGTCGCCGGTGAAGGCATTTGCTGTGGAAAAGGGGATCGAAGTATTCCAGCCGGAACGGGTGAAACGGCCGGAGGCTGTGGAGAGGCTGGCTTCCTATGGGGCCGACATCTTCGTGGTGGCGGCTTTCGGGCAGATCCTATCCCGCGAAATCTTGCAGCTGCCGATCTATGGCTGTGTGAATATCCATGCGTCTCTCCTGCCAAAGTACAGAGGGTCGGCTCCCATCCAGTGGGCCATTCTGAATGGCGAGGCGGTAACCGGAGTTACCATCATGCAGATGGACGAGGGAATAGATACTGGGGACATGCTTTTTAAGAAAGAAGTGCCCATCGATTTGCAGGATACCGCTGCTACCCTCCAGGATAAACTGGCAGAAGCGGGCGCTGCCCTGATCGTGCCCGCGCTGGATGCCATCGAAAAGGGGACGGCAAAAGCCACACCCCAGCCGGAAGCAGGCAGCTGCTATGCCTCCATGATCGATAAGAAAATGGGGCTGATCGACTTTTCCAGTTCGGCGGAACAGATCCAGAGGCTGATCAGGGGGTTAAATCCTTGGCCGAGTGCGTATACTTCTTATAAAGGAAAGACGTTGAAGATCTGGGAGGCCTGCGTGCCGGGAGAAGAGGCGGACGGCAGCCCAGGCAGCGTGAGCCGGGTGGAAAAGGAAGCCGTTTATGTGAATACGGGAAACGGGCTTCTGAAAGTAATCCGGGTTCAGATAGAAGGAAAGAAGCAGATGGCGGTGAAAGATTTTCTGCTGGGATATCGGATGGAAAAAGGAGAGAGATTGGGATGTTAGGTTACGGATACTATTTTGACCCCACTTATATACTGGTCATCATCGGCGCGGTGCTTTCCATATGGGCCAGCAGCCGGGTGAATTCCACCTTCAATAAATATGCTAAGGTCCGCAGCATGACAGGAATGACAGGGGCGGAGGCTGCCAGGAGAATCCTGGATTATAATGGATTATCCAACGTAAAGATCGAGCATGTGGGCGGAAACCTGACGGATCATTATGACCCGTCTTCCAAAGTCCTGCGGCTGTCGGATGCCACCTTTGCCTCCGGGAGCGTAGCGGCCATCGGCGTGGCAGCCCATGAATGCGGCCATGCGGTACAGGACAAGGAGAGCTATGGCCCGTTGAAGCTGCGAAGCGCACTGGTGCCTGCGGCCAATATCGGTTCCAGACTGGGCCTGCCCATGGTGGTGCTGGGCATTTTCCTGGGGCTTACAGAGTCTTTAGCCATGATCGGTGTCTGGGTCTTTTCCCTGGCGGTGCTCTTCCAGGTGGTGACCCTTCCCGTGGAATTCGACGCATCCGGCCGCGCCTTGAAAATGCTGGAGGGCTATCAGATTCTCACCCCCCAGGAGACGGGCCAGTGTAAAAAAGTGCTTTCCGCGGCGGCCCTCACCTATGTGGCAGCGGCGGCGTCTTCCATCCTGCAACTTCTGCGGCTGTTGCTCTTAACCAGAGGAAGAAGCGACAGGGATTGATTTCCTGTCTTGCGGGTCTAAGCCTGTTTCCAAGTTGGGGAGATGCCTGAAAAAAAGGGTTTTGTCACCAATGCAGGGGGTTGCAAGAATAGAATCTGGATTGCAGATGCGAAGTCGGCCGCGCGGATTTCGCATTGCGCGGCCGCGCAGGACGTGGCATGAAAGGGTTAAAATGGGTATAAGCGCAAGGGAACTGGTTCTGGATATGCTTCTGGAAACGGAGCGGGGCGGGGGATATGAAAATCTGCTCCTTCGGGATGTGCTGAATAAATACGATTATCTGGAAGAACGGGAGAAGGCCTTTGCCAAGCGGCTTACGCAGGGGGTGACGGAACGTCGGATCCAGCTGGACTATGTATTGGATTTCTTTTCCAGCGTCCCGGTACGCAGGATGAAGCCGCTCATTCGGAATGTGCTTCGGATGGGAGCGTTTCAGATCCTTTTTATGGAGGGAGTACCTGATGCGGCGGCCTGCAATGAAGCGGTAAAGTTGGCGGCAAGAAGGCATTTCCAGCCTCTGAAGGGCTTTGTGAACGGCGTACTGCGCAGCCTTTCTTGCCGGAAAGATCAAATTCCCTGGCCGGACCGGAAAAAAGAACCTTTTCGATATCTGTCTGTGTACTATTCCATGCCTGAATGGATCGTTCGGATGTGGGCATCCGACTATGGGACGGAGAAAACGGAACGGATGCTGCAGGGACTCTTGGAAGAGCGGCCTGTGGCTGTCCGTATTTCTCCACGGATGACGGAAGAAGAGAAAAGAACGGTTCTGGACGAACTCGGGAAAGCAGGCGCCGATCCCAGGCGTCATCCGCTCCTTTCATATGCCTATCTGTTAAAACGAGTGGGAAATGTGGCTCAGCTGCCGGGATTTGCGGAGGGAAAATTCGCTGTGCAGGATGTGAGCAGCATGTTGGTGGCGGAATGTGCCGGCCTTGGGGGAGGCGTAGAGAAAAATATTCTGGTCTTGGACGTATGTGCCGCGCCCGGAGGCAAGGCCGTCCATGCAGCGGAGTGCCTGGTCGGGCGCGGTATCGTACAGGCCCGGGATGTGTCGGAGAAAAAGGCCGCATACATAAGGGAGAATGCGGATAGAATGGGGCTGTCCAATCTGGAGGTGCGAGTCTGGGATGCCACAATGCGGGATCCTGCCATGACAGGGACGGCGGACGTGCTTCTGGCGGACCTGCCCTGCTCCGGCCTGGGAGTGATCGGAAGGAAGGCGGATATCAAATACAGGGTGTCTCCAGAGAGCCTTAAGGAAGTGGCGGCATTGCAGAGAAAGATCCTGGAAACCGTTTGGGAATACGTCAAACCCGGAGGAATCCTGGTCTATAGCACCTGCACAATTAACCGGGAAGAAAACGAGAGGATGGCGGAATGGTTTTCCGGTACGTTTCCTTTCGCACCGGTTTCCCTGAAGGGCAGGCTGCCTGAAGAGATAATGGCCGGGCAGGAGGGGGAAGGAATGTGCCAGCTTTTGCCGGGATTTTTCGAGACGGACGGCTTCTTTCTCTCCTGTTTCAGGCGCCTTTCCTAAGTGAAATGCCAATATGTCGGCGGATTGTGGATAAGAGGGAAAGACTGTTATCTTTTCTCTCATCTCTGATTTATATACGCGCCAAAGTGAGCAGATGGGAGTCAAGCTTTATATTTCGTTTTAAACTCCTGATGGATGGGAGTATCACAGACAGAGCCTGTGATGCTCAATGGGTATAAGATTGAAAATTGACCTTTTCAATCCCCGATTTGTATACGCGCCTTGACGTGTTAGATGGGAGCAAACATGGGATATGATATCAAATCCATGACGCTGGAAGAATTGAAAAGGGGAGTGGAAGATCTGGGGGAAAAGGGTTTCCGCGCCGCCCAGCTCTATGGATGGATGCATGCCAAGCTGGCGGAGGACTACGACCGGATGACGAACCTGCCGGGCGATTTTAGGAAGCGTCTTTTGGATACCCATCCCCTCATCCGTCTTGAATTGGTGAAAATGCAGGAATCCGCTTTGGACCAAACGCGGAAATTCCTGTTTTCCTTGGGGGATGGAAATCTGGTGGAAAGCGTTTGGATGAAATATAAGCACGGAAATTCTGTGTGCATCTCTTCCCAGGCAGGCTGCAGGATGGGATGCCGCTTCTGTGCTTCCACCTTGGACGGCTGGGTGAGGAACCTGCTGCCTTCTGAAATGTTGGAGCAGGTCTACTCCATCACAAGGATTACGGGGGAGCGGGTTTCCAACGTGGTGGTCATGGGGACTGGGGAGCCATTGGATAATTATGACAATCTGGTGAGGTTCCTGCAGCTGCTTTCTTCGGAAGGCGGGCTGCACATCAGCCAAAGGAATATTACCGTTTCCACCTGCGGCCTTGTGCCGCAGATGAGGCGGCTGGCGGAGGAAGGGATGCAGATTACCCTGGCCCTTTCCCTGCACGCGGCCACGGACGAAAAGCGCCGTAGCCTGATGCCTATCGCCGAAAGATGGTCTCTGGATGAACTGATGGAGGCGTGCGCATACTATTTTGAAAAGACGGGCAGGAGGATCACCTTTGAATATGCGCTGGTGGGCGGCATAAACGATTCACCGGCGGACGCCAGACGGCTTTCAGCTCTGGCAAAGCCGCTTGCGGCACATGTGAACCTGATCCCAGTGAATCCCATCCGAGAGAGGGATTATCGAGAATCCGGCCGTTTGGCTACGGAGACCTTTAAAAAGGAACTTGAAAAAAATAGAATAAATGTTACCATTAGAAGGGAAATGGGCAGGGATATCGACGGCGCCTGCGGGCAGCTGCGCCGCCGTCATCTGTCCGAAGAAAGGTGAGATACGAAGTGAAGGCGTTTTCCATTACGGATATCGGAAAAAAGAGACAATTGAATCAGGACCACTTGTATGCCTCCACGGAGCCGGTGGGTAATCTGCCTAATATTTTCCTGGTGGCAGACGGTATGGGGGGCCATAGGGCCGGAGGTTATGCCTCCAGCTGTGCGGTGGAAATCATTCTGAAAAGCATACAGGAATCAAAAAAAACCGGAATACCGGAGATCCTCACGGATGCGATCCGGGAGGCGAACGGTGTGCTGGAGCGATTGGCAGGGCAGGATGAACGCCTCTATGGGATGGGAACCACTGTAGTGGCGGCATGCATTGAAGGAGAGACCCTGATAACGGCCAATGTGGGCGATAGCCGGCTTTATGTGGTCAATGGGGGAATCAGACAGATTACTGAGGACCATTCCCTTGTGCAGGAGATGGTGCGCGTGGGAGGCATCAACAGGGAAGAGGCCAGGATTCATCCGAATAAAAACATCATTACCCGTGCGGTGGGGCTGGAAGAGAACCTGAAGGTAGACTGCTTTGAGAAAGATCTTGCGCCCGGGAATCTGGTACTCCTGTGTTCGGACGGCTTAACGGATATGCTGGAGGATACGGAGATCTATCGGATCCTGACGGAGGAAGAGGGAGTCCGCGAAGGGGCAAAGGCCTTGATCCAGGCGGCGAATGATAATGGTGGAAGAGATAACATCGCGGTCATTGTGGTTGACCCGTTCGCATAGATGGTGGATAACCGTCTCGATTTGGACACCCGCCGGGACGGCAGATGGGAGTTAGGATGATTAAAATCGGAATGATGTTGGGCGACAGATATGAAATACTTGAGAAAATAGGTACCGGCGGAATGTCGGATGTATATAAAGCGAAAGATCATAAACTGAACCGTTATGTGGCGGTAAAGGTATTAAAACAGGAATTCAGCGAAAATTCCAACTTTGTGTCTAAGTTCAGAGTGGAGGCACAGGCTGCGGCCAGCCTGATGCATCCCAATATCGTGAATGTCTATGATGTGGGTGAGGATGCCGGGATCCATTATATCGTGATGGAACTGGTGGAAGGGATCACCCTGAAAAGATATATTGAGAAAAAAGCGCGTCTGTCCGTGAAGGAGGCGGTGAGCATTGCCATTCAGGCGTGCATGGGGATTGAGGCGGCCCATAATAACCATATTATCCACAGGGATATTAAACCGCAGAATATTATCATTTCCAAGGAAGGAAAGGTCAAAGTTACGGATTTTGGGATCGCCAAGGCGGCGACGAGCGACACCATCACCTCCAATGTGATGGGGAGCGTCCACTATACTTCGCCGGAACAAGCCAGGGGCGGATACAGCGATGAAAAGAGCGATATTTATTCCATGGGCATCACTCTGTTTGAGATGCTCACCGGCAGGGTGCCCTTTAACGGGGATACCACGGTCGCCGTAGCCATCAAACATATCCAGGAGCCCATGCCTTCCCCTAGGGATTATGTGCCGGAGATCCCGGTGAGCGTGGAACAGATCGTGCTTAAGAGCACCCAGAAGAGCCCGGATCGCAGATATCAAACCGTAGGCAGGTTGATCGAAGACCTGAAAAAATCCCTGGTTTCACCTGACGAGGACTTCGTCAAGGTGATGGACATGGATACGGGCGGCGCTACCCGCAAGATCTCCCGGGATGAATTGAATGAGATCAAGAAGCAGTCCGGCAGGAAGTCGTCCCATACGGAGGAAATTCGCCTGAAAAAGAACGACAGGAAGGCGGCTGCCCCTCCGCCTAAAAGCAGTAAGAAAAAGCAGGGAAACTACGAAGCGGATTATCGGGAAGAGGAGGAAGAAGAGTATGAATCCAGGATGGAGCGCGTTACCACCATCCTGGCGGTGATAGGCGCTGTTTTAATCGGATGTATCGTCATTTTTCTGGTGGGAAGGGGAATCGGCGTATTCCGTTTTACGCCCAGTACCCAGGAAGATGTGGTCAAGATGATCGAAGTGGCCGGAATGAGCGAGGCACAGGCCAGACAGGAGCTCACAGGGCTGGGGTTGGAAGTTTCCGTGGTATACGAGAAAAGCGCGGATGTGCCCGAAGGCCAGGTGATCGGCGCGAATATCAGGGAAGGAACACAACTTTCGGCTGGAGATCATGTGGAACTTTCGGTGAGCGGGACTTCGGGGGTGGAAATCCCAGATGTAAAGAATAAGAGTCTAGCGGAGGCCGTGTCTGAGCTGGAGGCGGAGGGGTTTGTGCCCGAAAAAAATGAAGGCTTTTCCGATACTGTGGTGAAAGGAAATGTGATGGCGCAGAACCCGGAGGCCGGGACCAGCGCGGAGCGCGGAAGCGTCGTAACGATCACCGTCAGCCAGGGCGCTCAGGAAAGCAAGGTGCCCGTGCCGGATGTGATGGGTATGCTCCCTGAAGATGCGGAGACCACCTTGAAGGCGGCCGGGGTGAATGTGGGCACCGTGGAAGAGGTGAACAACGACAACGAGGCCTTGGTCGGTAAAGTATGCTATCAGAGTTATTCCGTTGGTACGGAGGTGGAACCGGGAACAACGGTGGATCTGCATGTGAGCATTGGACCAAAGGTCACCTATATGTATATGGCCAATATCGAAAGTCCTGCTCTGGAGGATCCAGCCTATGTGCAGGGTACGCCGTGCCTCATCGTGCTCACCACGGCGGGCGGAAGAGAATTGTACCGTATGACCACCGCGTCGTTCCCTACGCCGGTCAATCTGTTGGATCTCAACGAGGCGACGGGTACGCTGACGCTGATTTATAACGTGACAAGCCAGTCCTCAACGGTGGTAAACCCTGAAACCGGAGAAACCACGACCGTGCCCGGAACGGTGGAGGAGAAGTCGATTAGCAGACCGGTGGAATTCAGCAGAAAAGAGTGAGTATGCGGGGACGGATTATTAGAGGCATTGCGGGTTTCTATTATGTGCAGGTATTGGAAGAGGATAGGGCAGCGGATGCAGTGGGCTATCCTCAGGGAGAAGAGGCAGATGGTCAGGCTGATTGCGCTGAAAAGGTGGGCGGAAATGTCTTGACAGCCTGCTCTGAAAGGGAAGGTGGAGATGGCCTGACGGCCTGCGCTGAAGGGAGAGACAAAGATGGCCTGACGGCCTGCGCTGAAGGGAGAGATGGAAATGTCTTGACATCTTGCGCTGAAAGAAGAGGCGGGGATGGCCTGACAGCCTGCGTGGGAAAAGGAAAGAAAGACGGCCCAACGGCGTGTCTCAGAAGGGGAGGGACGGATGGCCAGGCTATCCTGCGGGACGTGGTCTATGAATGCCGGGCAAAAGGAATTTTCCGGAAGGACGGGATGAAGCCTCTTCCCGGGGATTACGTGGAAATGGACGTGCTGGATGAGGAGGAGCGGGAAGGGAATGTCCGCCGAATCCTTTCCAGAAAAAATGCGCTCATCCGTCCTGCGGTGGCCAATGTGGATCAAGCATTGGTGATCCTGGCAGCTGCAAACCCGGAACCTAACCTGAACCTGTTGGACCGGTTTCTGATTACCATGGAGCAGCAGGGGATTCCCTGCTGTATCTGTTTTAACAAGCGCGATTTAGCAGGAGAAGGGGAATTGGAGAAGCTGGCATGGGATTACCGTATTGCAGGCTATCCGGTTCTGTTTACCAGCGCCGTACAACAAGAAGGTCTCGGCGAACTGCAGGCTATCCTGCAAAACCGGACCACTGCGGTGGCCGGGCCCAGCGGTGTGGGAAAATCTTCGCTGATTAACGGTCTACAGGACGGAATTTTAATGGAAACTGGAGAGGTCAGCGCTAAGATAAAAAGGGGACGGCATACTACCAGGCATTCCGAACTGATCTGTATTCGTCCCGGCACCTATATTGTGGACACCCCGGGCTTTAGTTCCATCGAGCTTGCAGGGGTATACGGGATAGAAAAGGAAGAACTGGCCGGCTTTTTTCCTGAGTTTTCCAAGTGGGAAGCCGCATGCCGCTTTTCTGGCTGCGCCCATCTGAGGGAACCGGGATGCGGCGTGAAGAAGGCCCTTGCGGAGGGGAAAATCGGCGCGTCGCGATATGCGGATTACTGTCTGCTTTACGATGAATTAAAGGACAGGAGAAAATATTGAAAGGTGATAAGGCGACTGAGGATCGGTTGGAAGTTTAAAACGCTTTATCGTCGGCAGCCTAGCGGGCGCAGCCTGTGATGGGTGGGAAGCTGGGAGCGGAAGCTTTTCCAAATCTTCGTTCCTCTGGTTTGTAAGTGCGCTAAAGCGCGTAGATGGAAGCAAAATTTAAACTTTCAATTCCTTAATCTGAGTGCGTGTCCTGTACACAGATGGGTAAAGATTGAAAAATAAAATTTTCAATCTCCCTGATTTGTATGCCCGCTAAAGCGGGCAGATGGGAGCAAATATGAACATACGCAATTTTAGAGATATCAGCGGATATAAGAACCAAGGCGGAAAAATGATGAAAAAGAATATGATTTTTCGCGGAGGAGCACTAGACTGTATCACACCGGAGCAGGCAGATTATCTTGAAGATGCATTAGCGATCAGACATATTCTTGATTTCCGCGATGAAAAAGAAGCTGAGATGGCGAAGGATTACCCGTTTTCTATTGCAGACTATGAACGGATTGGCGCGTTAAGAGTACAAAAGCATGATGAAAATGGTTTTGACTTTGAAAAGATGATAAAGAGGAAAATGGATGCCGGCCTGTTCCAGGATATCCTTGGATATTTAAAGGAGGGATATCGTACCATGGCGTTTGACAGTCCGGCATATCAAAGACTGTTTACCCTTCTCTTAGAAAACGATGGAAATATTTATTTTCACTGTACCGCAGGGAAAGACAGAACCGGAGTCGCTGGTTTTCTGATCATGATGGCATTGGACATGAATGAAGAAGATGCGGTGAAAGAATATTTGCTGTCCAATCAGTATTTGGAAGAGGAGTATGCTGGTTTAGCTGAGCAGTTGAATATTCCAGAAGAATATAGGCAGATATGTACGCCCCTGCTGGGCGTCTCGGAAGATTTTATCCGGTTGACCATCGATTCTATCAAAAGGAAATATACCGGCTATGACGAATTCTTTGAAAGCGAGTACGGATTAGACCGGGAAAAGAGAAATCGTCTAATACAGATATACTGTGAGTAGATAGGGGCTATTTTGGCGGATACTTTTAGCGTTTCATGGAATTTGGATATTTCGGCGTCCATTTCTCTGTCATCCGTTCAACTGCTGCCAGCGCTTTGTTCTTATGTTGAGATTTTTGCGTGAGCAAGTTATTTCTTGAAAACTGTACACTTGGGCGCAGAACGTAGAAACCGTAGGCGGGCTGAAACAGTGAGATCAGCGTTGCCTATGCTGGCCCCGTTACGTGGGCAGGGCGGCGCAGATGTTTGCTCTCTTCCAACTTTCCATAAAGTGTCTGCAAGCACTTTTGCGATAACTTACGGACTATAATAAATAAAAGTGATATAATTAACGATCTTTGCTGTAACCACATGGATAAATTTGAAGGTTATGCTGAGTACGTGGACGATGGGCACACGGGAGGCAATACGGAGCGGGAAAGTTTCCAGCGGCTATTTGAAATGTGCTGACTGCGGTCTGATGCCTGTCCAAGGTTTTTCTCAGGGAACGATTCCATTTTCTAACTCCCTTTTCGGAAAAGTGTTCCCACTGCTGATTTTCCAAAATTTGGTGATTATTCATACATTTCTTAATTTTATGTGCAATTTGAGTAACTGGGTTTTGAATTTTGCCTGCTGAATATTGGGAGAAATTGGTCTGGAAATTGGAAAAAGGCTATCTGTTTGATTGGAGATCCTTAGATATTTATTTTAATTTAGTCCTGTTTTTTGCT
>CANSTU010000033.1 GCA_947650005.1 uncultured Lachnospiraceae bacterium | reverse complement strand
GGGAATCCGTCGGGGTATGGGATGCGAGAGTTTCCATTCCGGGGTTCTGCAAAAGCATCCCCAACATACGAAATTTGTCCGAAATACAGAAAACTATCGTGCGGATTTTGCCTTTGTTGTATTGCCTGCCGGAGAAAATCGTCTTCATTCTTAAAATAATCTGTCAATTTCGTGGAATTTTACTTGCTATATTTTCAGACTTTTAGTAAAATGTCCTTATGGGGTTCTGGAGGAGTAAGAGAACGGCGTAATTGATTGGGGACTTTGACAGAAATCCCGGAAATCGCATAACGGAGGGACTCAGTATGAATATTTACACAACAGACAAGATCCGCAACGTTGTCCTCTTGGGACATGGTGGAGCAGGCAAGACGAGCCTTGTCGAGGCAATGGCGTATCTGTCGGGCATTACATCCAGAATGGGAAAAGTGGTTGATGGAAACACGGTCAGCGATTTTGGAAAGGAAGAGCAGAAGAGGAAGTTCTCAATCAGCACATCTGTTGTCCCGATCGAGTGGGAAGGTGTGAAGATCAATATATTGGACACGCCCGGTTTTTTTGATTTTGTAGGTGAGGTGGAAGAAGCTGTGGGCGCGGCTGATGCGGCGATCATCGTGGTATCCGGTAAAGCCGGGGTGGAAGTTGGCACACAGAAGGCCTGGGAGCTTTGTGATAAATATAAGCTTCCCCGTATGGTATTCGTAACGGATATGGATATTGATAACGCCTCCTATCGTCAGGTGGTGGCGGATATGACGGAATTATACGGGAAGAAGATTGCCCCGTTCCATCTTCCGATCCGTGAAAATGAGAAGTTTGTGGGATATATCAATGTTATTTCTGAGACGGGCCACAGATGGCAGGGGAAAGAGGTTGTGGAGTGCGAAATTCCGGAATACAATCAGGCCAACCTGCAGATGTGCCGGGATACGCTGATGGAAGCCGTGGCGGAAACCAGTGAAGAATTCATGGAACGCTATTTTGGCGGGGAGACTTTCTCTGAGGCGGAGATCAGGGCGGCCATGAGAACCAATATTAACGACGGAAGCATCGTCCCCATGTCCATGGGTTCCAATGTGCTCTGTCAGGGTATCTATACGCTGCTGGATGACATTGTAAAATATCTGCCCAGCCCGGAAAACCGTGAAATTGCCGGTGTGAATATGAAGACAAAGGAGGTCTTCCAGGCAAATTACGATTTTGCTAAGGCGAAGAGCGCCTATATTTTCAAAACTATCGTAGATCCTTTTATTGGGAAATATTCCTTGATTAAGGTATGTTCTGGCGTGCTGAAGCAGGATGATCTGATGCTCAATTATGATAAGGATATTGAGGAAAAGATTGGCAAGATCTATGTGATGCAGGGCAGCAAACCGTTGGAAGTTTCCGAGCTGCACGCGGGGGACATCGGGGCTTTGGCTAAGCTGACGGCTGCCAGGACTGGGAACACCCTTTCCACTAAGAATGTTCCGTTGGAATACGGCAAGACGGAGATCTCTACCCCTTATACATATAAGAGATATAAGGCGAAGAATAAAGCGGATATTGACAAAGTAGCCCAGTCCCTATCCAAGATGATGCATGAGGATCAGACTCTGAAAGCGGTGAACGATTCCGAGAACCGTCAGACCTTGCTCTACGGCATGGGAGACCAACATCTTGATATCATCGTCAGCCGCTTGCTCAATGAATATAAGGTGGAAGTGGAACTGAGTAAGCCGAAGGTGGCTTTCCGTGAAACGATTCGGAAGAAATCCGATGTGGAATATAAATATAAGAAACAGACCGGCGGCCATGGGCAGTACGGCCATGTGAAGATGCGCTTTGAGTCTTCCGGCGATCTGGAACAGCCCTATGTATTTGAACAGGTGGTGGTTGGAGGAGCCATTCCGAAGAACTATTTCCCTGCTGTGGAAAAAGGGATTCAGGAATCCGTTTTGAAGGGGCCTATGGCGGCTTATCCTGTGGTTGGCGTGAAGGCTGTCCTGTACGACGGTTCCTATCATCCGGTGGATTCCTCTGAAATGGCCTTCAAGATGGCGGCAAGCCAGGCATTCAAAAAAGGATTTATGGAAGCAGGTCCGGCGTTGCTGGAGCCCATCGCTTCCGTAAAGGTAATCGTACCGGATCAGTATACCGGCGATGTAATGGGCGATCTTAACAAACGCCGCGGCCGCGTGCTGGGAATGAATCCTGTGGTTGGCGGCAAGCAGATGGTGGAAGCGGAAGTTCCGATGATGGAGATGTATGGTTATTGTACGGATCTTCGTTCCATGACGGGCGGCAGAGGAGAATATTCCTACGAATTCGTCCGTTACGAGCAGGCGCCTTCGGATATTCAGGAGAAGGAAGTTGCCGCAAGAGCGACTAAAGTTGCAGAAGGAAGCGACGAGTAAGACCTTTTTTAGAAAAAGTATATTGGGGTGGAGCGTCGGTGCGTTGGGGGATGCGCCGGCGCTCTTTTTTGGGGACGGCTGCCATGTTCCTCCAGGGACGATCCTATCCGGACAAGTTTTGCCCAAACACTGGTAACAGGGCGGATTCTGTGGTAAGATATCCCGTAGAACAGCCTGTATATCCGACAATGAGAAAAAAAGGACAGGCTTCAATGAAGGAGGAAAATAACGGATTATGAAAAAAGGGATATGGTATACCATCTGTGGGGTGGCTGCCCTGGCCATGGCATTTGTATACTATTATATTACACTGCCTGCCATTAACATCCATTCCAGCGGATTTTGGCTTTTTCTCATGGTAATCGTGGTGGCTGCTATGGGGATCTATCTCATCCGAAAGGTGGGAAAGGATCCGGTGGTTTCCGATGGAAGGATACATTTTGAACATTTAAAAGAGTATAAAGCGTTGAAGGGGATGGGATTTGTACTGATCGTATTGGGCGCTGCCTATGCCATTGGTTCAGTCCTGTCTTCTCCTATCATAAACGCGGGGAAGTATCAGGAATTGCTGGCCTTGGAAACCAGAAATTTTACGGATGACATCAGGGAAGTGGATTACCGGACGATCCCGCTCTTGGATAAGGATTCGGCGGCTCTCCTGGGGGATCGTAAGATGGGAAGCCTGGTGGATATGGTGTCTCAGTTTGAAGTGGCGGACGACTATACACAGCTCAACTATAATGGCGTCCCAGTACGGGTAACCCCGTTGGAATATGCGAGCCCGATTAAGTGGTTCACCAATCAGAAAAACGGAATTCCGGCCTATATCCGTATTGATATGACGACTCAGGACACGGAATGCGTGATGCTGGAGGAAGGAATCCGGTATTCCAAATCAGAGTATTTTAACAGGAATCTATATCGCCATCTACGTTTTCACTATCCCACCTATATTTTCAGCGACCAGCTTTTCTTTGAAATTGATGACGAAGGAGTCCCCTATTGGGTGTGTCCTGTCAAAAAATTTAATATAGGCCTGTTTGGAGGGGAAACCGTAGGAAGGGTGGTTCTGGTAAACGCCGTTACAGGAGAATGCACAGATTATGATGTGGCAGAGGTGCCTCAGTGGATCGATAAAGTATATTCTGCAGAGCTTTTGATGCAGCTATATGATTACCACGGCCTATATCAGCATGGGTTTTTCAATAGTGTGCTGGGACAGCGGGATTGTCTGGTCACCACCAACGGCTACAATTATATCGCTTTGGATGACGATGTGTGGGTATATACCGGCATCACCTCCGTGAATGGGGATCAGTCCAATGTGGGGTTTGTGCTGATGAACCAGAGGACCATGGAAACCAGGTATTATAAAGTAGAAGGAGCCACTGAAATGTCGGCCATGTCTTCAGCAGAAGGCCAGGTACAGAATCTGGGCTATCGGGCTTCCTTTCCCCTGCTGTTGAACATTGCGGACGAGCCCACTTATTTTATGGCGCTCAAGGATGCGGCCGGGCTGGTGAAAAAGTACGCTATGGTCAATGTGCAGAAATATCAGTGGGTAGCAATCGGAGACACGATCCGGGAATGTGAGAAAAACTATAACGGGTTGCTCGCCACCAATGGTATCGTGAGTAAGAACACGGAGGATTATCCCACGGTTTCCGGCGTAATAGAACGAATCGCTCCGGTGACGGTGGAGGGAAGCACCCACTATTACATCTGCCTGGAAGGACAGGAGGATATTTTTGATGTGAATGTGACGGAGGAAGAATTATATCGGATTATCCGTTATCGGGAAGGCGACAGGATCAGTCTGGCTTATGAAGACAATTATGGATTGAATCCGGTACGTGAGATTATGGATAATAATAGTCCATCTGGCTGAACCGCTGCCCTGGTCCAAATGCAATCATCTTAAGGCCATGGCATCTCTTCAGCAGGGTTCTTCCCATGCTGTGGATGAAGCGGCAGGTTTCGGATTGACGTATGAATAATAGCGTGCACAGCAGTTTGAACATGTCCAAACTGCTGTGTATGCCCTGATGCTTGACAAAACAATCATGTAACGATAAAATGCAGATATTTCAAAGTACATTCAGGAAAATCAAATGGGCTGAAACGGTGTGAAAATCCAGCCCGGAAAGGTCATCAAATGGAGAAAGTATATAATCCCAGGGAAATCGAGAGAAAATGGCAGAAAATATGGGAAGAGGAAAAGGCATTCGCCGCAACGGACGACTATTCCAGACCGAAATATTATGCGCTGGTGGAATTCCCTTATCCTTCCGGCCAGGGCCTTCATGTGGGGCATCCCAGACCCTATACCGCGCTGGATATCGTGGCCAGAAAAAGGAGGATGGAAGGCTATAATGTACTCTATCCCATGGGCTGGGATGCCTTTGGGCTTCCCACGGAAAACTATGCCATCAAAAACCACATTCACCCCAGAATTGTGACAAAGAATAATGTACAGCGGTTCAAAGACCAGCTTCAATCCCTGGGATACTCCTTTGACTGGGAACGGGAGGTCAATACAACGGATCCAGGCTATTATAAATGGACACAGTGGATTTTCCTGAAGCTGTTCAAGGCCGGGCTGGCGTATAAATCGGAAATGCCCATCAACTGGTGCACCTCCTGTAAGGTGGGGCTGGCCAACGAGGAAGTGGTAAACGGCGTCTGCGAGCGCTGCGGCTCCGAAGTGGTGCGGAAGGTGAAGAGTCAGTGGATGCTCAAAATCACAGAATATGCGGACCAGCTGATCGACGGGCTGGCGGACGTGGATTATATTGAGCGGGTAAAGGTATCTCAGAAAAACTGGATCGGCCGTTCCCAGGGCGCGGAAGTGGATTTTGGCATCAAGGGAAAGGAAGAGAAGCTCCGCATTTATACCACGAGGCCGGATACACTGTTCGGCGTGACCTATATGGTCATTTCCCCGGAACATCCCTATATCGAAAAATTTGCGGATCAGATCACAAATCTGGATGAAATACGGTCTTATCAGGAGCAGGCAGCCAGAAAATCGGATTTTGAGCGTTCCGAGCTGGCAAAGGAAAAAACGGGTGTAAAGATCCAGGGGTTAGCGGCGATAAACCCGGTGAATGAAGTGGAAATCCCGATTTGGGTTTCCGACTATGTGCTGATGAGCTATGGGACGGGCGCCATCATGGCAGTGCCCGCCCATGACGAAAGGGACTGGGAATTCGCCAAGAAATTTGACATGCCCATCATCCAGGTTGTGGAGAGCAGCCAGGGAGCCGTGGATGTGATCGAAGAGGCGTTTACGGATGTTGCCACCGGAAGACTGGTGAATTCCGGCTTCCTTAACGGGATGGAAGTGGAGCAGGCCAAAGCAGCCATCACGGGATTTTTGGAGGAGAAAGGAATCGGGAAGCCGAAGAAAAACTATAAGCTGAGAGATTGGGTCTTCTCCAGGCAGCGTTATTGGGGCGAGCCGATCCCGATTATCCATTGCCCGAAATGCGGCTATGTGCCTGTTCCTGAAGAGGAACTGCCTCTGGAACTGCCTGATGTGGAAAGCTATATGCCTACGGACAACGGAGAATCCCCTCTGGCTGCCATGCGGGAGTGGGTAGAAACGACATGTCCCTGCTGCGGGGGTGCGGCAAAACGGGAGACGGATACCATGCCCCAGTGGGCAGGCTCGTCTTGGTATTTCCTGCGCTATACCGACCCTAAAAATGAAAATGCCTTGGCAAGCCCTGAAGCGCTGCGCTACTGGATGCCGGTGGACTGGTACAACGGCGGTATGGAGCATACTACGCTGCATCTTCTCTACTCCAGGTTCTGGCATAGATTCCTGCATGACGAGGGAATCGTCCCCTGTCCGGAACCTTATCAGAAGAGGACTTCCCATGGTATGATTCTGGGAGAGAACGGGGAAAAGATGAGCAAATCCCGGGGAAACGTGGTGAATCCGGATGATATTGTCGGGGAATTCGGCGCGGATACCTTGCGTACCTATGAAATGTTTATCGGCGCGTTCGACTTGAGCGCCGCATGGAGCCAGGAGGGCGTGCGGGGCTGCCGCAGGTTCTTGGAGCGGGTATGGAAGCTGCAGGAGCTGGTAACGGAAGAGACGGGATTTTCCGAACAGCTGGAAACTCGGATGCACCAGACCATCAAAAAAGTCTCCAGCGACTATGAAAACCTGAAATACAATACGGGAATTGCGGCGCTGATGTCCCTGATCAATGATTTCTACAGGGCGGGCCAGGTGACAAAGGACGAATTCAAAACCCTTCTCCTTCTCCTGAATCCGGTTGCTCCCCACATGACTGAAGAACTGTGGGAAACGATGGGGTATGGCGGCAGGCTGTATCAGGCGGCATGGCCGGTATGGGATGAGGCAAAGACCGTGGAGACGGTGATCGAGGTGGCCGTACAGATAAACGGAAAGGTACGTGCCACGGTAAAGGTGCCTGCGGATGTGACGAAGGAGGATGCCATTGCTGCCGGAAAGGAAGCGGTGGCCGACAGGCTCACAGGAAATATTGTGAAGGAAATCTATGTGCCGGGAAAGATCATCAATATTGTGGTGAAGCCTTAAATATAGAAATACCTGTGTAAGGAAAGCCAAACATGCATACGCAGCCAAAATCTGCCGGAAACAGGCGGATTTTGGCTGCGTTTCCTATATTTAGGGTTATGTTTTCCCGCCTGCTGCCGATAATTTTATTATAATATATCAAGGGAAACAAAGCCGGAGGGAGGGGATTTGCATGAATGTAATGATGATCAGTTCTTTGAATACTTATACGACAAACATGAAGATGCAGATGAAATGGAAGGAGAAACAAGCCTCCGGAAATTATGCATCGGGAACCAAAACAGCGGAGGAACAGTTGAAGGAGTCCGCCCTGGATGCTGCGAAGTCTCAAAATAGTGCATCTTCCCAGATGATGCAGACGATCCAGGCAAAGATGATGGGCGGCAAGAAGCTTTCTGCTGAGGAGATGGCATATCTGAAGGAGCATGCACCGGAAACCTATCAGAAGGCAAGGGCCATCGAGATGGAACGGGAAGCCTATGAGAGGGAATTGAAACAATGTAAGACCAAGGAAGAGGTGCAGCGGGTGAAAATGGCCCATGCGGCGTCTGCCATGGCCTCTGTAAAAGAAATCGAGTCGAATCCCAATATTCCTAAGGGGAAGAAACTGGAGCTGATGATGCAGGAACTGCAAAGAAGCCAGGCTCTGGGCGATACGGAACGAAAATATGTGGAAAGCGGGGAATATAAGAGGCTTCCCACGGAGGCGGAACGTCTGAAAGCTGAAAAGGAAATGGAAGAGGCGAAGAAGGCCGAAATGGGCATAGAGGATCCGATGGACGATACGGCCAAGGAAACGGCCCAAAAGGCTGTGGAGGAAGCTGCCGAAGAGGCGGAAGGCACAGAAGAAAACGGGATGGGGACCGAAGAATGGGGAATGGCCGGGAGTTTGGAGCCTTCTTTGAGCCGACACGCCGTCAACAAGCCGGATATTGATAGCACGGAAAGGGCGGAAGCCATTCTTGCCCGGCGGGAAATGAGCCGTATGGAGGCGGAGGTCACTCCGGAGGCGCGCAAGGTGAGGAGAGCTAAGGCGCAGGCGGCTTATGCTAAGAACTCCTATACCGGCGGCCAGATGGTGAGCGTTGATATAAAAGTGGAATAAAGGAAAGCGGATTTAAAATGGCTTTTAAAGGGAACTATCCAAGAGATAGTTCCCTTTTTTGCGGATTTTTTGAAACGATCGCGCAGTTTCTCCCTTTTTCGCCCCGAGTAGAAGCCTGGAATGTCGAAAGTGTGGGAAAATGTACGATATAGCGCTATTTATGCGGCAAAATAAGATTGCCATAATTTGTCATTCCTATATAATTGTTGGAGTAAGAGACAGAAAGAAAAGGATTTCTGTTGAATAGTTAACGCCGCACGCGGCGGCAGAATTGGAGGAATCATGGAACAAGTACGCATGAATACGGGAAAAGACAATGAGAGAGTGGTCCAGATTCTGACGGATCTGATGAAGACGAATAAGGAATTTCAGATTATGATTACTGTCCCCGCATCCCAGAGCGTGGTTTCAGCCTATCCGTCAGAGGAAGATCGGGAGCCGGAAGAGAGAACGGCCCGTAATCTGGAAAAGGATGTGACGGATATGATACATGAGATCGGCGTCCCTGCGCATATTAAGGGTTATCAGTATCTGAGGGAGGCGATCATGATGTCGGTGGAAGACATTGAAATGCTCAATTCCATTACCAAGATCCTTTATCCGACCATAGCGAAGAAGTACCAAACCACATCCAGCCGTGTGGAACGTGCCATCAGACATGCGATTGAGGTGGCCTGGAACCGGGGAAGAATGGAGACGCTGGATGCTCTGTTCGGCTACACCATCAATACAGGAAAGGGAAAACCTACAAATTCAGAATTTATTGCACTGATTGCGGATAAAATAAGGCTTCAGTATAAAAATTAGCCTTTTAATAACTGCCGTAATGTTGTATAATAACCATAAACCCGACAGGTGAGGTTAAGGGTATTATTGATTACGGGAGGTTGGCAAAATGAGAAATATTTTGTTTGTGGCTTCAGAAGGCGTACCGTTCATTAAAACGGGCGGCCTGGCGGATGTGGTTGGTTCCCTGCCGAAATGTATTGATAAAGAGTATTATGATGTGCGGGTGATTCTGCCAAAATATGTATGCATGACCCAGGAAATGAAGGACAAACTAACCTATAAGACTCATTTCTATATGGATTTCCATTGGCAGAATCAGTATGTTGGCATTCTGGAAGCGGAAGTAGACGGGGTGAAATATTATTTCATCGACAATGAGTTCTATTTCAATGGTTTTAAAATCTACAGTGATAATGCTCTATTTGAAATTGAAAAATTTGCATTCTTTTCAAAAGCGGCTCTTTCCATCCTTCCTGTCATCGATTTCCGGCCTGATCTGATCCATTGCCATGACTGGCAGACCGGCCTTGTACCTGTGTATCTGCATGAGAGATTTCAGGGAAGCGATTTCTACCGAGGCATTAAGACCGTGATGACGATCCATAACCTGAAATTCCAGGGGAAATGGGATATTAAGGGCGTACAGGAGATTACAGGGCTTCCGGGTTCATTCTTTACCCCGGATAAATTGGAAGCCTATAAGGATGCCAATCTGCTGAAGGGCGGACTGGTATATGCGGATGCGATTACGACAGTGAGCGATACCTATGCGGAAGAGATAAAAACTTCCTTCTACGGAGAAAACCTGGACGGATTGATGCGCGCGCGCAGCAATGATCTGCGCGGTATTGTAAATGGAATTGATTATGAAGAATTCAATCCGGAGACGGATCGCTATATTACCCATCCGTATAACCGGATCAATTTCCGAAAGGAAAAGGTGAAGAATAAACGGTCTCTGCAGGCGGATTTCGGATTAAATCAGGATGATAAGGCCATGCTCTTGGGCGTTGTTTCCCGCCTCACAGACCAGAAAGGCTTTGACCTGGTTGCATATGTGATGGATGATCTCTGCCAGGATAACATACAGCTCATCGTGCTGGGAACCGGAGAGGAACGCTATGAGAATATGTTCCGGCATTTCGCCTGGAAATATCAGGGTAAGGTATCCGCACAAATCTATTACTCCGAGCAGGTGTCCCACAGGATCTACGCGTCCAGTGATGCCTTCCTAATGCCTTCTCTTTTTGAACCCTGCGGTTTGAGCCAGCTCATGTCCCTGCGCTATGGGACAGTGCCTATCGTGAGGGAAACGGGAGGACTGAAGGATACCGTCCAGCCTTATAACGAATTTGAAAGCACGGGCACCGGTTTTAGCTTCACCAATTACAATGCCCATGAGATGCTGGGCACGATACGCTATGCGGAGCGGATCTACTATGACAAGAAACGGGAATGGAACAAGATCGTAGACCGCGGAATGGAAGTGGACTTTTCATGGGAGGTATCGGCACGAAAATACCAGGAGATGTACGATTGGCTCATTGGATAAGACACAACATACATCCGGCGCAGCAATAGGGCGCCGGATGTATTGGCGTTTCTCTATCTTTACGATGTTTTGGTTGAATCAGATTTACTTCACAGTCTGTACGTAAATACCCGTAAAAGCGGGCAGAAGGTTTGGGAGGAATTATGAAAAAAAAGATCTTTATTGCGCTAGTTGCCGCGATTTGCCTGATGGGATGTACTTCCGGCAAGACGGAGGAAGAATCCCCGGTACACATTGATTCGGAAACGTTGTCCGCTTCTTCTGAGGAGACGCAGGAGGATGCAAAGCCGTCTGAGGAAGGGATTGCGCAGACCACGGAAGAAAAGCCCCAGGAAGAGGCGACGTTAGAAAACAATTCGGAGAATGATAATGGACAAGGAACAACTTCGCAAAGCGAGACAGGAACGCTTGCCTACCATGAAGCCTCTCTGGAAAAAAAATGGGAGACGGATGCAGGAGAGGTTGCCTGTACTGTAAAGCTTGCATACCCCATATTTGAGGGAACATCCACAGCGGAAGAAATGATGAATGCGTTTTATGAAGAATGGGCGTCCGATAAACTGGAAGCATATGAAAACGACCCTGAATCCATCGTAAAGTCCGCCCTGCAACTTAAGAATGACCCGGAATATGCGGATTTCCCGGCCAGTGAAGAGGTTTTTATGCTGGAAAGCGTGACCATTCGCCCAGAAGTAATATCGGTCTATCAGTCTTTCTATTCTTACTCGGGAGGAGCTCACGGGATGCCGGGCCGTGAAAATCATATGTTCGATCCGGAGACGGGGAAGGAGATTACGCTTGAAAATTTAACCGGTATGTCTTCCCAGGAACTCAACGACAAAATGCGCAGTATGTTCTTGGAGTTGGTGGAAAACGATGAGGAGAACAAATTTTTTCCGGAAGCAGCGGATACACTCGCTCAGAAAGACAATTTCACATCCAATTTCTATTTGAATAAGGAAGGCGTCGTGTTTTATATGCAGCCCTACGAGATAGCGCCCTATGCAGCAGGCTTTACGGAAATCGTCGTCCCTTATGCACAGCTGGGGATTGCATAGACATTCAACTAAAAATGGAATTTTTTTTCTGCATAGGCGGGTTTCTTTTGACGCAGAATAAAGGTGTAAAAGGCAGATCGCTTACACGCGTCAAAAGAATGGAGGAAGGAAAATGGCAAATTTATCGGAACTCGACCTGCAGAACTTGCGCCATCTGATTGGCGGTTATGATACCACCCACTGCAAGATGAAGGAGTACGCTGCCTGCGCACAGGACAGTAAAGTAAAGCAGTTCTTTGAGCAGGGCGCCAAGTCGGCGATGGAGAACAAACAGCAGCTGATGAAATTTTTGCAGTAAAAGCCGTGTTAGATCGGCGGAAAGGGATGAGGTGACAAGATGCAGGAAAAAACGATGGTAGCGGATACGCTGACCGGCATTAACGGAGAACTGACTCGTTTCGGTGAGATGATCGCCCAAACGGAAAACAAGGAATTGAAGACCACGCTGCGGCAGATGAGAAATGCTTGTGAGCAGTCCCAGGAGCAGCTTTATGAAATCGCAAGGGAGAAATCCTACTACGTTCCGGCCCAGAAGGCCAGCCAGGAGGCGGTATCCCATGTGAAGAGTCTGTTTACTTCGGGAACGCTGTAAAAGACGAAAGCGAGGCGGTGCGCATCCGATGGGGTGTGCGCCGCTTTTGGCGTCTAGGGGCAGTTAAGAAGACAGATTCCAGGAGGAAGGTAGACGCACAGCCTGCAGCAGGAGGTATTGGCCGGCAGTTTTTTTTGAAAAATCCCTGAGGATTTCGCGCACTTTGCCTGAAAAATCCAGGAAAACTGTTTACAGTCTGAAGGAGGTGTGATATACTAACCAAGTATGAATTCAGCCGTTGCTTGGATGAAGGAAGCTCCGACCCCGTCCCAGCATCCGGCGGTTATCCAAGAAAGGAGAAAGAAAATGATTGCCAAGGAAAAGAAAACAGCGATTATCAAGGAGTATGCGAGAAGCGAAGGCGATACGGGTTCCCCGGAGGTTCAGATTGCCATTCTCACCGAGAGGATTAAGGAGTTGACCACCCATTTACAGGAGAATCCCAAGGATCATCATTCCAGAAGAGGTCTTCTGAAGATGGTCGGACAGAGAAGAGGCCTTCTGGATTATCTGAAGAATAAAGATATCGAAAGATATCGTTCCCTGATTGAAAGGCTTGGAATCAGAAAGTAATAGGAAAATGAAAAGGCGGAGTTGGTTCCGGACGTTTCCGGGATCTTCCGCCTTATTTCCGCAGATAAGGAACTGGCGGCTGCAGAGTGCCCGATTAGGGGCGGAAGAGTGCTTCCGAGACCACTGACAAGCATATTTGCCGGAAAATGTGTTTGTCAGTAGTTTCGGCGTCTTCTGCCTAAGTTGGGCGGGCTGCAGGAAAATGGAGTCGAAAAGGAGAGAGAAGATGTACAAGACGTATTCTATGGAATTGGCCGGACGCACGTTGCGCGTGGATGTCGGCAGAGTGGCAGCACAGGCGAATGGCGCTGCATTTATGCAGTATGGGGAGACGACGGTTTTATCCACGGCCACGGCGAGTGAGAAGCCCAGGGACGGGATTGATTTCTTTCCCTTGAGCGTGGAGTTTGAAGAGAAATTGTATTCCGTTGGGAAAATTCCCGGCGGATTTAATAAGCGGGAGGGAAAGGCCAGTGAGAATTCGGTTTTGACCAGCCGTGTGATCGACCGTCCCATGCGTCCCCTGTTCCCCAAGGATTACAGGAATGATGTGACTTTAAATAATCTGGTGCTTTCCGTGGATCCCTCCTGCAGGCCTGAATTGGTGGCTATGCTGGGCTCTGCCATCGCTGCCAGCATTTCCGATATTCCCTTTGACGGTCCCTGCGCAATGACGCAGGTGGGCATGATCGACGGGGAATTCATCCTGAACCCTTCCCAGGAGCAGTGGAAGAAGGGAGACCTGAATCTGACGGTGGCATCCACTGCGCAGAAAGTCATCATGATTGAAGCCGGTGCAAACGAGGTGCCGGAAAAGAAGATGATCGAAGCGATCTATCTGGCCCATGAAGTGAACCAGTCCATCATCGCATTCATCAACAATATCGTGGCCGAAGTGGGGAAAACCAAACACGAGTATACCAGCTGTGCGGTGCCAGAAGAGCTGTTTGCAGCTATTAAGGAAATCGTAACTCCCGCACAGATGGAGGAAGCGGTTTTCACCGATGTAAAGCAGGAGAGAGAAGAGAATATCAGACAGATCACCGCGAAACTGGAGGAGGCCTTTGCGGACAATGAGGAGTGGCTCGCGCTCCTTTCCGAAGCGGTATATCAGTATCAGAAGAAAACGGTGCGGAAGATGATCCTCAAGGATCACAAGCGTCCTGACGGCCGTGAAATCACTCAGATCCGTCCGCTGGCGGCAGAGGTGGATCTTATTCCCAGAGTGCATGGTTCCGCCATGTTCACCCGTGGGCAGACTCAGATCTGTACCATTACTACGCTGGCTCCTCTTTCCGAGATGCAGCGGATCGACGGATTGGATGAAAATGAAGTGAATAAGAGGTATATGCATCATTACAATTTCCCGTCCTACTCCGTAGGGGAGACCAAACCTTCCAGAGGACCCGGACGGCGTGAAATCGGACATGGCGCGCTGGCAGAAAGGGCATTGATCCCTGTACTGCCCTCCGAAGACGAATTCCCTTACGCCATCCGTACCGTTTCCGAAACCTTTGAATCCAATGGCTCCACTTCCCAGGCGTCCATCTGCGCATCCACCATGTCTCTGATGGCGGCAGGTGTGCCGATTAAAAAGCCGGTGGCAGGGATTTCTTGCGGGTTGGTGACCGGGGATACGGATGATGACTATATCGTTCTGACAGACATTCAGGGCCTGGAGGATTTCTTCGGGGATATGGACTTTAAGGTGGCGGGAACCCATGAGGGTATTACTGCCATTCAGATGGATATTAAGATCCACGGCCTGACCAGGCCCATCGTGGAGGAGGCGATAGCCAGGACCAAAGAGGCTAGGGAATATATCCTCAATGATATCATGGCTCCTTGTATCGCTGCCCCTAGATCTGAGGTTGGCTCTTATGCGCCGAAGATCATCTCCATCCAGATCGACCCGGAGAAGATCGGAGATGTGGTCGGACAGCGCGGCAAGACCATTAACGAGATTATCGCCCGTACTGGCGTGAAGATCGATATTACCGATGACGGAAAGGTATCCGTATGCGGCACGGACAAAGAGATGATGGATAAAGCGGTGGAAATGGTGAAGATTATCACCACGGAATTCCAGGAAGGGCAGATTTTCAAGGGAACGGTGGTGAGCATCAAGGAATTCGGCGCTTTCGTTGAATTTGCACCTGGAAAAGAAGGAATGGTCCATATCTCCAAGATTGCCCGCGAACGGATCAACCGGGTGGAGGACGTGCTTACTCTGGGCGACAGAGTGACCGTGGTTTGCCTTGGAAAGGACAAAATGGGCAGGACAAGTTTCTCTATGAAGGATGTGGCCCAGGTTTAAGCGACGGTTTTAGCGGGTAGGTATAGATTGAAAAATGCCTTTGCAGCCTAAATCCGCAGGTTACAAAAAGGCATGGGTATTAGAATACCGTTATAAAATGTGCAATCCCTTTCCCGGAGGCAACGAAAAAAATAGCATGGAGTCTTTAGGCCTGTCAGAGTATTCTGGCAGGCCTTTTTGCGCGGTGGAGGAAGCCTCTGTTCTATCCCCGAAGGGAGGGACATATATTGAGGTAGGCAGAACCGATCAGACAGGCTGGCTGCCTGGAAAGAGGTGAGAGGGTGGCTGAGGAAGGGATGTTGCTTCGTATTTTCCCAGAGGGAATGCGACAGAAATGGAAGCATGCCGCCGGGGCGAGCGAGCTGCAGGAGATCAGGCTTCGGGCAGGAAAGCCCATTCTTTTATACATAAAAGGGACGGAATGGTATATGGATCGGAATGGGAATCTGACGAGGAAAGAAGGACAGGCTGCCGAGGTGGGCCGGAAAGAAATGGAGCAGTTGATTTCCTATGTCTGTGACAATTCCATGTATGCCTATGAGGAAGAAATACGGCAGGGATACTTGACTCTGCCGGGCGGACACAGAATGGGCCTGGTGGGGGAAACCGTGCTGGAGGAAACGGGGCGTATCCGGAAGATCAAACATATTTCCGGAATCAACATCCGCATTGCCCATGAGAAAAAGGGCGTGGCGACCCCCCTGATGCCCTGGCTCTATCGGGACGGCATTTTTCTGAATACATTGTTGGTTTCCCCTCCCTGTGGAGGGAAGACCACGATGCTGCGTGATATTGTGAGGCAAATTTCTGATGGGAATCCCTGTGCGCCAGGAATGACGGTGGGAATTGTGGACGAGCGATCGGAGATTGCGGGAACCTATCGGGGCATCCACGGAAACGATGTGGGCGTGCGTACGGATGTACTGGATGGCTGCCCAAAAGCGCAGGGAATGATGCTGCTGGTTCGATCGATGTCGCCGCGGGTGATCGCCGTTGACGAATTGGGAGGGGAAGATGAAATCCGGGCGCTGCACCATGTGCTACAATGCGGTTGCAAGATACTGGCCACCATGCATGCAGGATCCATACAAGAGGCGGTCGGAAGGCTCGGTTATGGAGCCGAGGGAACCAGTTTTGATCGATACGTGATGCTGGGAAAAAAAGGAGAAAGCTATGGAGTGCTCTCGGTTTGGGATGGGAAATTCGGGGCGCCGACGGAAGGAAGATTATGCTGAAGCTGATGGGAGCGCTTTTTTTGATCGCAGGATGTGCCGGTTTTGGCTGGTGTGCCTGCATGGAAATGGATGGAAGAATCGGTCAGCTCCATACGTTGGTGAGGGCTTTTGCCATGCTGGAACGGGAAGTGGGAGGCAGTATGGCCACCCTGCCGGAGGGAATGGAACGGGTGGGACGGAAACTGGAAGGCTCCCTGGGAACCTGCTTTCAGAGGATTGGAAGTATCGTACGGGCCGGACAGGAAGATTTTTCAGGTGCCACCTTTGAGGAAACCTGGCAGAAGGAGATCCTGGATTATCTCAAAGATACCTGTTTAAAGAAAAAGGACAGGCAGATGCTGCTTTCCTTTCCGGATTATACCGGGTTTTTGGATGGCCAAATGCAGCTTTTGAATCTGAAACAGTTCGGCCGGGAAATGGAGTGTGCAGAAGAAAAGGCAGTTCAGGAGGCCGAAAACAGAAAAAAGGCGGTGCTTTCCCTGAGCGTGACATGCGGTTTCCTGGCGGTGGTTGTGCTGTTATAGAAGAGTGAGGAAAAATTTAAAATATTAATTTTAATCTCCTTGATTTGAGTGCGTGCCTTGCACGCAGATGGGGGCACGGATGGAAGTAAGTCTGATATTTAAGATAGCGGCTGTAGGAATCCTGGTTACGCTCCTTGGGCAGATATTGAAGCATAGTGGCAGGGAGGAACAGGCCTTTTTGGTTTCTCTTGCCGGGCTGATCCTAGTACTCACCTGGATCGTCCCCTATATTTATGACTTGTTCGTTACCATCCAGAATCTGTTTCAATTATAGGAGGAGCGAGCCATGGATATCGTGCGGATTGTAATGCTGGGAGTGGCAGGAACGCTGCTGGGGATTCAATTCAAAAATGGAAAGCCGGAATATGGCCTGTATATCGGTGTCTGTGTGTCCCTTTTGATTTTTCTTCAGATTACAGGTTATCTGGTGGAAATGAAAAATTCCCTTCAATCCCTGGGCAGCTTTCTGGGCCAAAGCGGAGGGTATCTGGGAATTTTGCTGAAAGTGACCGGAATCACCTATCTATGTGAGCTGGGATCGGGGATTTGTAAAGATGCGGGGTATCAGGCAGTGGCCGCACAGATAGAATTATTCGGTAAAATCATGGTTCTCTTAACCGGAATGCCGGTGCTTCTATCCCTGATTGAGACGATTTCAGGGTTTATGGCATAACGGTTGACATGCATCCGGCCCGCCTGACGACGGTTTTCATGGCTGGATACGTAACAGTTCAGAGTGTCTTGGTTGTTACGATTTGTAAGATTTATTTGGAAGGCCTGCCGATGCGGGCGGATGGGAGCTGGCATGGATGCGGGTTATATAGAACGGACGTTGAATATAAATGAGGTATCCGAAAATCTGGACAGGCTATTCCCAGAATTCGAGATCGATTTTCATACCTTTTTTGCACGCATCCTGCAGGGGGATCTGACAGGGGCATTTGGGGCGTTTATGGCGTCTATGCGTTCAAGCGTTCAGGCACAGGTCGGCGGCATGAGAAACCTTTTTATCACCCTTCTTTTGATTGGAATGCTTTCGGCGCTATATACGGTGGTTACAAAGGCCTTTAAAAATCAACAGTTGGCGGATATGGCGCATTTTATCGCCTACTTGATGATGCAGGCCGTCGTGTTGGCCGCCTATCTGCAGGCGGCGGGGATTACCAAGGAGCTTTTGGATAGGATGCTGTTATTCGTCCGCCTGTTTATTCCCACCTTTATGTTGGCATTGGGACTTTCCGCAGGGACGGCCACGGCGGTGGGATATTATGAACTGATTCTGCTTCTGATTTATGGTGTGGAACAGATTCTGGTCAGCATCGGACTGCCGGTGATTCATGTCTATATGATGCTCGTAATGATGGATGGTATCTGGGAAGAAAAACGTATGGATGCCTTGCTGGAGCTCACACAAAAGGGCGCCAAAGGCGCCTTGAAATTCCTGCTCGCATGCGTGACAGGCGTAGGGCTTCTGCAATCCATGATCACGCCGGTATTGGAACAACTCAAGCTAACCGCCGCAAGTAAAGCGCTATCCGCCATTCCGGGGTTGGGCGGGCTGGCGGAGGGGACTGCTCAGATGTTATTGGGCTCGGCTGTCCTCGTGAAAAATGGGCTTGGAGTGGCGGCCGTATTGCTTCTGCTGGCTTTCTGTATCGTTCCTTTTGTAAAGCTTCTGCTCTATGGAAGCATTCTTCGGCTGTGCGCGGGCCTTCTGGGGCTCGCATCTGGTAAGCGTCTGACAGGGTGTGTGGGCGGAGCAGGGGACGCGATCTTCCTACTTCTGCGGATATCCTATACGGCGGGGGCCTGCTTTTTGATTCTGTTTGCCATTATTACGTGTCTGGCGGGGACGGCAGGCCGGTGAGAGGAGGGGATGATGGGAAATGGATTCCTGGAAATACTGAAAGAGGTAACCATATTTATGCTGGCAGGACAGATGCTCGTGCACCTCCTTCCCACATTGGAATACAGGAAATATGCGCGAGTGATCCTAGGGGTTATGCTCCTTTCCCAGCTGGCGCTTCCCATCCTCTCCCTGGCGGATTCCGGAGTGAAAGAGCTATTTTCCGAGGCTCTAACGCAGTATGAGCAGGAGATGGATCGGATCGGGGGAGAGGTTTCATCCATGGAATTTCTGGAAGGAGACTATGCGGATGATGCACTTACGGAAACGGTTCGGCAAAGGCTTGCATCCCCTGCCCAGGAACAGGGCGTGCGGATAATGGAGGCCGTGGCGGATGGGGAAGGCGGGCTGACGATCATCGTGACCGAACAGGGAGAGGAAACGGCCAGCGGGCGGATAGCGATACAAATCGACCCGATTGAAGTGACTCCATCTGAGAACGAAAAGAGCCCAAAAGTACAGGATGAAGATATGGAAAGGGCGGAAAAGGCGGAAAATCTGAGAACCCTTTTTGCTGATACCCTGCAGATGGGGACGGAAAAATTGGAGGTGATTTGGGATGGCTGAGGGGCGTAAAGCCTTTTGGAAAAAAAGACTGACAAAGGAAAATATGGCTGTGATGGCGCTTTTGGGTCTTTTGCTCATGGTAATCGCCCTTCCTGTAAAAAAGGAAAAACAGACGGACACACAGCGTATGTCATCTGATGCCGGAGAGGCGGCAGAACCACAAAGGCAGGAAACGCAGGAAGAAGAGTATGCGAGACAGATGGAAGAGCGGCTGGAGGAGCTGCTTTCCGCCATGGAAGGCGTGGGGAAAGTGAAGGTGATGGTAACCCTGCGCTCCTCCCGGGAGCAAGTGGTGGAAAAGGATGTCCCTTCGAGCATGGATACCATGAAAGAGAGCGACAGCGCAGGAGGATCGCGGGAAACGGCAAGCTCCCAGCAGCAGGAAAGCACCGTCTATACGACGACGTCCGCCGGAGAAAGACAACCCTATGTGGTTATGACCCTGGAGCCTGCGGTGGAAGGGGTGACCGTGGTTGCCCAAGGGGGAGGCGAAGGGATTGTACAGAAAAATATTACGGAGGTGATTCAGGCATTATTTGATATAGAAGCACATAAAATTAGAGTAGTTAAGATGAAATAGGGAAAGCAGAGGGATCAGGAGTGAAAAATGTGTTGAAACGCAACCAGATCATGATCACGGCGTTGGCGATCATGATCGCCGTAGCAGGATATCTGAATTTTGCCGGAACCAAGGCAGGAGAAGAACAGTTTGCCAGCACAAGCGCGCAGGTGGCCGAAGAAGACATGACCGCCCTGCTGGATCTTTCGGAGGAAGATGTCATGTCCGATATCGACAGTATGGATACGGACCAAGACGGCGTAGCGGCAGCGGACTATCTGGATTCTGCGATGACGGTAGATGGCCTGATTCAGGAAGGGGCCACGGTACAGGTAGACGTATCTGCGGCCGGACCGGATGAGGGAAGCGCAGAATTGGCAAACGAGGATTCCGACGTATCGGATGGAGAGATACCGGGTGAAGCGGTATTTACCAGTTCGTCAGGAATCACTTCCCTGGCTGGCGCGAAGCTGCAGAAGGAGCAGACGAGAGCGAGAAATAAGGATACCCTGCTCGGGATCATCAACAACAATAATATCAGCGACGAACAGAAGGAAGATGCAATCAATGGAATGATCGCCCTCACTGAAATGGCGGAAAAGGAAACAGCGGCGGAAATTCTGCTGGAAGCAAAAGGCTTTTCGGATGTAGTGGTGAGCATCAGTGGAAGTACCGTGGACGTAGTAATTAACGCCAGCAGCCTAACGGATGCGCAGAGAGCCCAGATCGAAGATATCGTGACAAGAAAGACCGGAATTGCTCCCGAAAACATCATCATAAGCCCAGTGAATGGAAATTAACAGGTGCATAAACCGTATAATTATGGTATACTGTCCGAAAAGGGCAGCGTCGAATGCACCAGGACGCATTTGCCAAAGAGAGAAGAAACTTCGTAACAGTTCGGATTTATCTGAACTGTTACGAAACTTTAGATTCAAATGCCAGGGAACGCCAGAATCCCCCTTAGAGCATGTATCTGCCAAGCCTAAGGGGAATCCTGCCGTTCCCCGGCTGTTTT
Source organism: uncultured Lachnospiraceae bacterium (assembly GCA_947650005.1). GTDB lineage: Bacteria > Bacillota > Clostridia > Lachnospirales > Lachnospiraceae > Eisenbergiella. The sequence goes on along the minus strand of CANSTU010000033.1, from coordinate 15,672 downwards.
CCAATGGATCAGCCGCTTCCTGCGGCAGAATGCGAGGAGAAACGGTATGAAAAGAATTTTTTTAATCGTATTGGACAGCGTTGGAATCGGGGCTGCGCCAGACGCGCAGTTATACGGGGATGTGGGAACGAATACATTAAAGAGCGCCGCATCCAGCCCACATTTCCGTATGCCGAATATGGAAAAAATGGGCCTTTTTAATATAGAGGGAATGGACTGGCACGCTCCCTGTCCGTCGCCTTTGGCTGCGGTGGCGCGTATGCGGGAAGCGTCCAAGGGGAAGGATACCACAATAGGCCATTGGGAAATCGCAGGAATCTATTCCGGCAGCCCGCTTCCCGTCTATCCGGAAGGCTTTCCTGAGGAGCTTTTGGATGAATTTTCCCAAAAAACCCAAAGAGGCGTGCTGTGCAACAGGCCCTATTCCGGGACGGATGTGATCAGGGATTACGGCGATCGGCATATGGAATCAGGGGATCTGATCGTATATACCTCTGCTGACAGCGTTTTTCAGATTGCTGCCCATGAAGATGTGGTGCCTGTGGAAGAGCTATATGAATACTGCCGTATTGCCCGGCGGCTTCTGTGCGGCAGGCATGGCGTTGGCCGAGTAATCGCCCGCCCGTTTACCGGGCAGAGCGGAAACTATACCAGGACCGCGGGCAGACACGATTTTTCCATAGAACCCCCGTCTGTGGATATGCTGGATCAGTTAAAAGAGGAAGGATACGATGTGGCGGGCGTGGGAAAGATCTACGATATTTTCGCTGGAAAAGGCCTGACCGAACATGTATACACGAAGGGCAATGTGGAAGGAATCAATCGGACGCTGGAATATTTGGACAAGGATTTTGAAGGTCTTTGTTTTATTAACCTGGTGGATTATGATATGCTCTATGGGCATAGGAATGATATAGAAGGATATGCTAAAGCGCTGGCATATTTTGACGAGAAGCTCCCTGAATTAACGGCCAAGATGCGGGAAGATGATCTGCTGATGATTACGGCGGATCATGGATGCGATCCGGGTTATCTTGCATCTACGGATCATTCCCGGGAATACACGCCCCTTGTGATCTACGGGAAGAAAATCCGTCCCGTGAATCTGGGGACGAGGCGTACCTTTGCTGATATCGGAGCAACGGTTTTGGATTATTTCGGGGTACAGTCCAAATTCAGCGCAGAGAGCATGCTTCCTGAAATACTGGTTTCCCAGCCGAAACCGTAATCAAAAGACCTGGAGCCAAGAGTGAAAGATTTAGAAAATCTTTCACTCCCCTGATTGATACGCGCTAAAGCGCGCAGATAGGAGCCTAACAAAAGTGAGTAATCTGAAGCAAGAAATTAACAGAAGACGGACGTTTGCCATCATATCCCATCCAGATGCGGGAAAAACAACGCTGACGGAAAAGTTTCTCTTATATGGAGGCGCCATCAACCTGGCCGGAAGCGTAAAGGGAAAGGCCACGGCCAGACATGCTGTTTCGGACTGGATGGAGATCGAAAAAGAGAGGGGAATTTCCGTAACCTCCTCGGTCCTGCAGTTTGAGTATGGCGGATACTGCATCAACATTCTGGATACCCCCGGGCACCAGGACTTTTCGGAGGATACTTATCGCACGCTCATGGCCGCGGATTCGGCGGTTATGGTGATCGACGGTTCTAAAGGCGTGGAGGCCCAGACCAGGAAGCTGTTCAAGGTCTGCGTGATGCGCAAAATACCGATTTTCACCTTTATCAACAAGATGGACAGGGATGCCAATGAGACCTTTGACCTTCTGGATGAAATCGAAAAGGAGCTGGGAATCGCCACGTGCCCGAAAAACTGGCCCATCGGTTCGGGCAAAGGTTTTAAGGGCATCTATGACAGGGACAAGCGCTGCGTGGTCATCTATTCCGATACGGAAAAGGGCACAAAAGAGGGGGAGGCCACTCGGATTCCGATCGAAGAGAAACAGAGGGTGGAAGAGGCCATCGGAAGCGAGGCCATGATGAAACTTTTGGAGGAAATAGAGCTGCTGGACGGGGCCAGCGCCGAATTTGATTTGGACGAGGTACGCAGCGGGGACTTAACGCCCGTCTTTTTCGGGTCTGCCCTCACCAATTTCGGCGTGGAAATTTTTCTGCAGCACTTCCTGCAGATGACGACTACGCCGCTGCCGAGGACGGCGGACTGCGGCGTGGTGGATCCGGTGGAAAAGGACTTTTCCGCATTTGTGTTTAAAATACAGGCCAATATGAACAAAGCCCACCGGGATCGTATCGCCTTCATGCGAATCTGCTCCGGCAAATTTGAGGCCAGCATGGAAGTAAAGCATGTGCAGGGAGGCAGAGCCATGCGCCTGTCCCAGCCCCAGCAGATCATGGCCAGCGAAAGGAAGATTCTGGAGGAAGCCTATGCGGGGGACATCATAGGAGTCTTTGATCCCGGTGTGTTTTCCATCGGAGATACCATCTGCAGCCCGAAGGAAACTTTTTCCTATGAGGGGATCCCTACCTTTGCGCCGGAACACTTTGCCCGGGTGAGGCAGATGGATACCATGAAAAGAAAACAGTTTGTCAAAGGAATCACGCAGATTGCCCAGGAAGGCGCCATACAGATTTTTCAGGAATACAATACGGGTATGGAGGAAATCATCGTAGGAGTGGTGGGTGTCCTTCAGTTCGATGTACTCCGTTATAGGCTGGAGAACGAATACAACGTGGATATCCGTTTAGAGCCCCTTCCCTATGAATATATCCGATGGATCGAGGACTGGGAAGGCCTGGATATGGATAGGCTGACGGGTACTTCCGACATGAAGAAGGTAAAAGATATGAAAGGAAACCCCCTGCTTTTATTTGTAAACGAATGGAGTGTGGGAATGACTTTGGATCGGAATCCTGGGCTTGTGTTGACAGAATTTAGCAGAAATTGATCCGAATTGAGGAAAGGAGCCAGGCATGAGAAGAAGAGCGAAAAGAAAAACAGGACTGCTTTTGTTTGCCGCTACAGCCATGATCGCCCTTCCCGCCTCCCTATGGGCTATAGAGAGGAAGATTCCGATGCAGGAGACGGCGGAAGAAGAGACAATCCCTTTGGAAAGCGTCAGTACGGACCATGTGCGGATGGCGGAAAGCCTGGCGGCCCTGCCGCTTCAGGAGGCGGTGCAGGGCACTCTGAACCGGACGGAATACGCTTACAGCTGCCTCACGGAGGATCAAAAGCGCCTCTATCGGGAAATCCTGGATGCGATCACCAGTTTTTCTAAGGATGCAGAACTCTCTTCCCAGAACTCATCGGCCATCGGCGACGTGATGGAATGTGTCATGGCAGACCACCCGGAGATATTTTATGTGGACGGCTACAACGCTACCACCCATACGCTGGGCGATAAGGTTGTGAAAGTTACCTTTTCCGCCAGGTATACGCTGAGCCAAAGCCAGGTGGAAGAAAGAAAAGCGCTGATCGATACCCGTGTTCAAGAGATCCTGGCCGGAATGGAAGATGCCATGGATGAATACGAAAAGCTGAAATATCTCTACGAATATGTGATCGAAAATACAGAGTATGATCTGAAGGCGCCGGAGAATCAGACCATCTGCTCCGTCTTCCTGTACAAAAGAAGCGTCTGCCAGGGATACGCAAAGGCATTCCAACTTCTGTGTATGGAAGCTGGAATCCCGTCGGTTCTGGTCACCGGTACGGTGACGGGCGGAGAGGGCCATGCCTGGAACCTGGTATGTGCGGACGGAGACTGGTATTACGTGGATCCAACCTGGGGAGACGCCCGCTACCGGATGTCGGACTCAGACCCCGCCTGGAAGTCCGGAAAACTGCCGGAAGTAAACTATGATTATTTTCTCGTGACCACACAGATGATCACCCGCACCCACAAGATCAGCCCTCTTTTTGCGCTGCCGGAATGCACCAGCATGAAGGACAACTACTATGTGCGCAGGGATGCCTACTTTACGGAGGCGGACGATGAAAAAATAGCCAGGCTCTTCCAAGCCGCCTATGAGCAGGGGGAGGAAATGGTCACACTGAAATGTGCAGACGGCGAAATCTATGAGCTGATTCGGAAAAAACTGTTGGATGACCAGGAAATATTCCAATACCTAAAGGGGAATCATATGTCTGTGGCCTATATCGATTCTCGTGATCAACTGAGCTTGGGATTTTGGCTGTAGGCGTAGGGGGATTTCGGGCGGACTGGGCGTCCGTCCGAAATCCCCCTTCCTGCCTCACGGCGTCCCTCTTTATATCTCACATCCCCCTCCTTTTGAAAGAAAAGCTTTGCAAAGGGACGGTATTTTGTTATAATCACTATTATAGGAATTAAAGGAGGCAGCCCTATGGAGAAAGAGATAAGCAGGAATACGTATGTACTGCAGGAGGACGAGAGCATCGGTTCCGTCCAGATCGCGGATGAGGTGGTGGCGATGATCGCTTCCCTGGCGGCCACGGAGGTGGAAGGGGTTTCCTCTATGGCAGGAAACATCACCAACGAACTCATCAGTAAGGTGGGTGTCAAGAGCCTGACTAAAGGCGTGAAGGTACAGGTAACAGGCAACAATGTGAGGGTTGATCTTTCCCTTTCCCTGGAGTATGGCTATAATATTCCGGGAACCAGCAGTAAGGTACAGGAAAAGGTGAAAAACGCCATCGAGAATATGACTGGCCTAAAGGTGACGGATGTGAACATCCGTATTGTGAATGTGAGCATGGAGCCCGGAAGATCATAGGGACGGGCCGGCCAAGAGTGCCTTTCGGAATACGAAAGGCACTTCCGATATTCGGCCGGCGCTGCCAAAGGGCAGAATACTAAGAGTATGAGTGGGATGAGAGGGATGGGCAGAAGAGAACTAAGGGAACAGATTTTTAAACTGCTGTTCCGTGTGGAATTTAATTCGATAGAGGAAATGCCGGAGCAGTGTATGCTTTTTTTTGAGGATGAAGAAAACGCTTCTTCCCCAAAAAGCAGGGACTATATCCATCAGAAGGTGGACAAGATCCTGGAGAAGCTGCCGGAGATTGACGGGTTGATCAGCAATACGGCTCAGGGCTGGACCATCGGCCGGATGGGAAAAGTGGAACTGGCCATCATACGTCTTGCCGTCTATGAGATTCGTTTTGATGAAGAAGTTCCAGGCAGCGTGGCCATCAATGAGGCAGTGGAATTGGCGAAGAAATTCGGCAGGGACGAATCTGCGGGATTTGTGAACGGTGTGCTCGCACGATTCATGTAAAAGAAGGGGGCTGTATTTTCCGAGTTGGGAAATGCTTGTCCGGCTGTTTTCAACTGGTAAAGGCGCGGCATGGATGCAAAAACAAGAAATGTATATACGGTATCGCAGGTGAATTCCTATATTGGAAATATGTTTTCCCAGGATTTCATGTTGCAAAATATCTATATTAAAGGTGAAGTGAGCAATTGCAAATATCACTCTTCAGGCCATATCTATTTTACCATGAAGGACGGGAAGGGTGCCATTGCTTGTGTCATGTTTGCGGGTCAGAGGAAGGGGCTGAAATTCCGTCTGGAGGAGGGAATGCAGATCGTGGCCGCAGGTACGGTCGGCGTATACGAGCGGGATGGAAAATATCAGCTTTATGCCAGGGAAATCTTTCCAGACGGAGCGGGCTATCTATATGAGAAATACGAACGGCTAAAACGCGACCTTGAGGAACGGGGGCTATTCGCTCAGGAGTACAAGCAGCCGATTCCCCGATATATTCGCTCCCTGGGGGTGGTAACCGCGCCCACCGGCGCTGCGGTGCGGGATATTATTACCATTTCTCATCGACGTAATCCTTATGTGCAGATCATCCTGTATCCCGCCATTGTCCAGGGGGATCAGGCGGCGGAGAGTATCATTCAGGGAATTCGCGCCCTAGAACGGTTGGGAGTGGACGCCATGATCGTTGGGCGCGGAGGCGGTTCCATCGAAGATCTGTGGGCCTTTAATGAGGAAGTTGTCGCGCAGGCTGTTTTTGACTGCAGAGTGCCGATCCTTTCTGCGGTGGGACATGAAACGGACACCACGATCATCGATTATGTGGCGGATTTGCGCGCCCCCACGCCCTCTGCGGCGGCAGAGCTGGCAATTTGCGACGTAAAGCAGCTATTTGCCCAATTGGAGGGGTATCGGCAGGAACTGAACCGTCGAATGGAAACCAGGCTGGCATTCGCCAGGCTCCGATATGAGCGGATGCAGGAGCGGCTTTTCTATCTCAGTCCGGCTGGCCAGATTAGGGAGCGGCGTATGCAGGCCATGCATCTGGAAGAGCGAATGCGGGCGGCCATGGCGAAAAGGCTTGTATCGGGCAGGCATCGTTTGGAATTATATATGGAGAAGATGAAGGGGCTTTCGCCTCTCGAAAAGCTAAACCAAGGATTTTCCCATGTGTCAGATGCAAGGGGAAGGACTATATCGGATGTGGGACAGGTTCAGACAGGGGACCTGCTTACGGTTCATGTGAAAAACGGACGAATCTGCGCCCGGGTGGAATCGGTGGAAAGAGAAGACGGCGTGTGGTAAAAAGATTGAAAGTTGAATTTTTCAATCTCCTGATTTGAGCGCATGCCCTGCACACAGATGGGATTACCCTGATTTGTACGCGCGCAAAAGCGCGCAGATGGGAGCAAAAAATGGAAGAAATGTCCTTGGAAGAGGCCTTTCATGTATTGGATGAAATTACGGATTCCCTGGAGAAAGAGGATATTTCTCTGGAGGAATCCTTTATGGCATATAAAAAGGGGATGGATCTGCTGAAGCTATGCAGCGACAGGATCGACAGAGTGGAGAAAAAGGTGTTGGTACTGAACGGGGAAGGAGAACTGGATGAATTTTGAACCAAGGAGAAAGGAAGAGACGGAGGCCATAGAGGAAATCTTGAAAAGATACCTTCCCAAAGAAGAGGGTTATGCCGCTACCGTCTCCCAGGCTGTCTCTTATAGCGTATTAGCAGGAGGAAAACGACTTCGCCCCATGCTTATGCGGGAATGTTTCCGTCTTTTTACACAGGAAGATGTTCGGGAGGATAAGGCTCGGTGCCTATTAGAGCCTTTTATGGCAGCGATTGAATTCATTCATACCTATTCCCTGGTGCATGACGATCTTCCCTGTATGGATAATGATGAATACCGAAGAGGACGCAAAACCACCCATGCTGTATATGGGGAGGGAATGGCTGTGCTGGCAGGGGATGCACTCCTGAATTTGGCCTTTGAGACGGCCACCCAGGCCTTTGACGGGGCTAGGGTGGCCGGAAATGGGGAATGGATGTATCGCTGCGCAAAGGCTTTTGGCATCCTGGCCGGAAAGGCAGGAATCGGAGGGATGATCGGCGGCCAGTGCGCGGACACTCAGGCGGAGGATTTTCCCGAAGAACGCATTTCCCAGGAGCTTCTTCTCTACATTCATGAAAACAAAACGGCGGCGATGATCGAAAGCGCCATGATGATCGGCGGAATCCTGGCGGGATGCGGGGAAGAAGATGTGCGCTGCCTGGAAAAGATCGGATCCAAAATCGGCCTGGCCTTCCAGATTCAGGATGACATCCTGGATTTGACCAGCAGCCTGGAGGAATTGGGAAAGCAGACCGGAAGCGACCTGAAAAACCATAAGGTGACCTACGTATCTTTGAACGGCATAGAAAATTCTGTCAAGGAGGTGCGCAGGCTGTCAAAGGAAGCGCTTTCCTCTCTAAAAGCCCTTGGAAATAATGTTTTTCTGGAAATGCTGGTGGAAGACCTGATCACGAGAAAAAAGTAAAGGGGGCGTTCCATGCTTCTGGATCAGATAAAAAAGACAAACGATATCAAGAATATAAGTCCGAAAGATTACGTTGCCTTGGCTGCGGAAATCAGGGAATTTTTGGTGAACAAAATCAGTGTGACGGGCGGACATCTGGGTTCCAATCTCGGGGCCGTGGAACTGACTATGGCGCTTCATTTGGCCCTAAATCTGCCGGAGGATAAGATTATCTGGGATGTGGGCCATCAGTCCTATACTCATAAACTGCTCACCGGGCGGCGGGACGGTTTTGAAACGCTCAGAAAATATGGGGGAATGAGCGGATTCCCCAAAAGGAAAGAGAGCGACTGTGACTGTTTTGACACAGGGCACAGTTCCACATCCATTTCAGCAGGACTGGGTATGGTTCATGCCAGGGATATCCAAGACGACGATTATACGGTGGTATCCGTCATCGGCGACGGTTCCTTAACGGGAGGCATGGCTTATGAAGCGTTGAACAACGCCGCCCTGTTGGAAACCAATTTCATCATCATTCTCAATGATAATAACATGTCTATCTCCGGAAACGTGGGCGGTGTATCCACCTATCTGAACAATATTCGAACCTCCAATGCCTATCTGGATGTGAAGGACGGGATTTACTATGCCATCCGAAACACGAAATATGGACAGCCCGTGGTGGCGGGAATCCGTCGGGCCAAAAACAGCCTGAAGCAGCTGGTGATTCCGGGGATGATGTTTGAAGATATGGGGATCACCTATCTGGGGCCAGTGGATGGCCACGATACCAATGCACTGATCCGGGTGATCGGGGAAGCGAAGCGTAGAAAAAATGCGGTGATGATTCATGTAATCACGAAGAAGGGCAAGGGATATGCTCCGGCGGAAAAGCATCCGGCCAGATTTCACGGGGCGGAGCCCTTCGACGTGAAGACGGGCGTGCCGAAAAAAAAGAAGATGAAGGCCAACTATACCGATGTTTTCTCCACAATCATGATCAAGATGGGCCAGAGAAACGACAAAATTGTGGCGGTCACCGCCGCGATGCCGGACGGGACGGGGCTAAAGCGATTCAGCCATGCCTATCCAGAACGTTTTTTTGATGTGGGGATTGCGGAACAACATGCGGTAACCTTTGCCGCAGGGCTGGCTGCGGGAGGGTTGAAGCCTGTGGTGGCCGTATACTCTTCCTTCTTACAGAGGGCCTATGATCAGATTCTACACGACGTATGTATCCAGAACCTGCCTGTGATCTTTGCCATCGACAGGGCCGGCCTGGTGGGCAGCGACGGGGAAACCCATCAGGGTATTTTTGACCTTTCCTATCTGTCCTCCATTCCGAACATGCACATCCTGGCTCCGAAGAATAAATGGGAGCTTTCCGATATGATGAAGTTTGCGGAAGGGTTTGAAGGCCCCATTGCCATCCGTTACCCGCGGGGAGAAGCCTATGATGGGCTGGCTGCCTGGCGGGCGCCGGTGGAATTCGGCAAAGCGGAAATGATCTATGAGGAAGAGGGAATTACCCTATTCGCCGCGGGAAGCATGGTAAAAACCGCGGAAGAGGTACGGGATGGCCTGAAAAAGGAAGGAATCCCTTGCAGTTTAGTAAATGCTCGTTTTATAAAACCAGTGGATGAGGAGATGATCCGACGTCTGGAAGACGGCCATAAACTCCTTGTAACCATGGAAGAGAATGTGGCTAGCGGAGGCTTCGGAGAGCGGGTTCGGGATTATGTAGAGGATGCGGGACTTTCTTTACAGGTATTGCCCATCGCCATTCCGGACGAATATGTGGAGCATGGGAATGTAGAACTGTTGAAACAGGAAATCGGGATCGATGAGACATCCATTCTGAGGCGGATTAAGGAAGTGTGGAACAAAGCTTGAAACTTCGTTTTACCCTCTTGATTTGAGCGCGTGCCTTGCACGCAGATGGGTAAAAGCTTGAAACTTCGTTTCAACTTTCTGAATTTATGTGCGTGCTTTGCACGCAGACGATAAGTTCGGAAGTAAATTCCAAACTTTCTATTGGTGGCAGTATCGCAGGCTCCGCTTGCGATATGCAGGGGTATAAGAGTGAAAGAACGATTGGATATCCTGCTGGTAAAGCAGGGCTATGCGGCTTCGCGGGAAAAGGCCAAGGCTGTGATCATGTCCGGAAATGTGTTTGTGAACGGACAAAGGGAAGATAAAGCGGGTTCTCTGTTCGATGCGCAGACGGCAGTCATCCGGGTAAAGGAAAATCCCTTGAAATACGTCAGCAGGGGAGGGTTGAAGCTGGAAAAGGCTCTGAAGGAATTTCCCATTGATTTAAGGGATCAGGTCTGCATGGATATTGGAGCATCAACGGGCGGTTTTACCGATTGTATGCTGCAAAATGGGGCAAAAAAGGTCTATTCAGTGGATGTGGGACACGGCCAGCTGGCATGGAAGCTGCGAAATGACGAACGAGTGGTCTGCATGGAGAGAACCAATTTCCGCTATCTGTGTCGAGAGGAGATTGAAGACGACTTGGACTTCGCCTCGGTGGACGTCTCCTTTATCTCTTTAACCAAGATATTGATACCAGCCCGCAAGCTTTTAAAATCGGGAGGAGAAATGGTCTGCCTGATCAAACCCCAATTTGAGGCCGGCCGGGAAAAAGTGGGAAAGAAGGGCGTGGTACGGGACGCAACGGTTCATAAGGAAGTAGTCTCCAAGATAGCGGATTACGCCGCTCTGTTGGAGTACGAGATCCTGGGACTTACCTTTTCGCCGGTGAAAGGACCGGAGGGAAATATCGAATATCTGATTCATCTGCGAAAGGGAACGGAAGCTGCAAGGGAATGGGAGGAGCAGGAAGCGGAACGGGAACTGGAGCGCCTCATGGCAGGAAGAACGCTTTCGGCTGCTTTAGAGGAATGGAAGCAGATTGCCGGACTGGTTGAGCAGGCCCATAACGAATTGGATGCCCAAGGGGATTTCTGATGGTGTATTCTATTCGGCTGGCAAATAAAGAACAGGGGTTGGGATGGAGACGGAAAACAAAAAAAGATATATCATCATGACAAACAGGCCCAAGGATCCGGGACTGGAAGTGACCGAAAGAATTCGGACGTATCTGGAGGGAAACGGAGCTTCCTGTACCGTTTTCGCGGATAATGAGGGAGCGGATCAGATACGCTTCCCCAAAGAAGGGGAAGAGAAGGTTTCCTGTATGATCGTTCTGGGAGGAGACGGAACCATGCTCAAGGCAGCAAAGGAAACGGCAGCGAGCGGAATTCCTCTGCTGGGCGTGAATCTGGGGACGATGGGATATTTGGCTGAAGTAGATCCTTCGGCGCTGGACGGGGCATTAAACCGGCTTTTACAGGAAAAATATCTGATCGAAGAGCGCATGATGCTTTCCGGAGAAGTTATAGATGGAAACGGGAATGGGAAAGACGCCCGAATGCACGCCCTCAACGATGTGACCATTACCAGAAAGGGATCCCTGCAGATTATCCGTTTCCGCATCTGGGTGAACGGGCAGGCGCTCAACAGCTATGAAGCGGACGGAATCGTGATTGCAACTCCCACCGGTTCCACAGGCTATAACCTTTCCGCGGGCGGGCCGATCGTAGAACCCGGGGCTAATCTGATCCTGTTAACGCCCATCTGTCCCCATACGCTGAATACGAGGAGCATCGTGCTGCGCGGGGATGATGTGGTGGAAGTGGAGATCGGGGAGAAACAGTCCGGATTAAAACAGGAAGTGGAAGTGAACTTCGATGGCGGCCGACAGATGGTTCTATGCAGCAAAGACCGGCTCCGCGTGATGCGCAGTTCCAAAACCACCTCTATTTTGAAGTTAAGCCAGATGAGCTTTGTGGAACGTTTACATAGAAAGATGAGCGGTTAAACGGATTTTCATTCGTAAAGCGTCCCTTAAGGGAAAAGCCGCTTGCGAAAGAAGGAGAACGAAAGCTTTCCTCTGATTTTAGGCGTATAACAGTGCGCAGATGGGAGCCAGGCATGAAACAAAGCAGACATGAGAAGATTGTGGAACTGATAGAGGCGGACGAAATCGAAACACAGGAAGAACTGGCGGAACGTCTGAAAGAAGCAGGGTTTGCGGTGACCCAGGCCACCGTTTCCAGGGATATCAGACAGCTTCATCTTTCCAAGGTACCCGCGTCAAACGGAAGGCAGAAGTATGCTATACTGCGGCAGGATGACGGCAGGCTATGGGATAAGTATGTCAGGGTTCTCAAGGACGGCTTTGTTTCTATGGATATGGCCCAGAATATTTTGGTGATCAAAACGGTATCCGGAATGGCAATGGCTGTGGCAGCCGCCGTGGACGCCATGCGGTTTCAGGAAATCGTGGGGAGTATAGCCGGTGATGATACGATCATGATGGCGGTTCGGAGCGTGGAGGATACACGCATCGTGATGGATAAAATATGGGAAATACTGGAGCGCGCCTGATACGGATTTTAAAATATTTCCGGCAGGGAGGGATTCTGCCGGTCTGCTGTGCGATGCGATCTGGAAGTTAACGTGAACATCTTCGATTTCACAAGAAACGAGAGTTCCCTTAGCCTGATTTAAGTGCCCGCTGAGAGGCGGATAGATGGGAGTTAGGATGTTAATCAGTTTACATGTGAAGAATCTGGCGCTGATCCAGGAAACGGAGGTCTTTTTTGGCCCTCATTTAAACATCATGACGGGAGAAACCGGCGCGGGGAAATCGATTATTATCGGCTCTGTGGGGCTGGCCCTGGGGGGAAGGGCGGATCGGGACTTGATTCGCAACGGCGCGGATTATGCCCTGATCGAACTGGTTTTCCAGCTGGATAAGCCGGGCCAGATAGAGCGGGTGAAGGCGTTGGATATTCCAATGGAAGAGGACGGACAGGTGGTTCTTCAGCGCCGCATTATGCCGACAAGGAGCATCAGCCGGGTGAACGGAGAGACCGTGAACGCCAGGCTTTTAAAGGAACTTTCCGGCGTCCTGATCGATATTCACGGCCAGCACGATTCCCAACAGCTTTTACAGACCAAGAAGCATTTGGAAATTTTGGATGATTTTGCCGGGGAAGAGATGGCTGGTATCAAGAGGAAGCTGAAAGAGAAATATGAATCTAGTAAGCGCCTTCGCGTCCAGGCCCATGAAAATACCCTGGACGAACGGGAAAAGGAACGTGCGCTGTCCCTGGCCAGGTTTGAAGAGGAAGAAATCGCGAACGCAAAGCTGCGTGAAGGAGAGGATGAGGACCTGGAAAACAGCTACCGCAGGATGAGCAACAGCCAAAGAATAGCGCAGGCTTTGGGTGCGGTGCACGCCATGACCGGATATGAAGCGGAGGGTGCAGCCGGGGATGCCATAGGCAGGGCCGTTCGCGAATTGGGCAGCGTAGCAGATTATGATGACACGCTTTCGGAGATGGTCTCCATGCTTTCCGATGTGGATGCCCTGTTAAACGATTTTAATAGAACCGTTTCCGATTATATGGAAGATTTGGAATTCGATCAGGAAGATTTCGACCAGGTGGAAGAACGGTTAAACCTGATCAATCGACTGAAGGATAAATATGGAAGGTCAATCCGGGAAATACTGCGCTATAGGGAAGAAAAGCTAAGAGAGATTGAACGGCTCACGGACGCAGATGCCTATAGGGAACAGATCCTCTCCCAATTGGAAAAGGAAGAAAAGGAGCTGGAAAAACTTTGTAAAAAAGCTACAAAACTCAGGGAAAAGGCAGGCGAAAGGCTTCGCGTCCTTCTCATAGACGCATTGTCTGATCTGAATTTCAATCAGGTGGATTTCGGGGTGGATATTTTGCCTAAGGAAAAACCTGGCCCTGACGGCAGAGATGAGGTTTCCTTTTCTATTTCCACCAATCCAGGGGAGCCCAGAAGACCGTTGGCCAGCGTGGCCAGCGGCGGTGAACTTTCCCGTATCATGCTGGCGCTCAAAACGGTGACGGCTGGGCAGGAGGACAAGGATACTTTCATTTTTGATGAAATTGATACTGGTATCAGTGGAAAAACTGCCTGGAAAGTTTCTTGTAAGCTTGCCCTGCTGGGCGGCAGCCGTCAGGTGATCTGCATCACCCACCTTCCCCAGATTGCGGCCATGGCGGATCATCATTTCATCATTGAAAAAAATTCCACGGATGAATCCACCTCCACTTCCATCACGCAAATCGAAGGTGATGAGACGCTGCACGAGCTCGCCCGTATGCTGGGAGGCGATATGATTACGCAAAGCGCCATAGCAAACGCAAAAGAATTGAAAGATATGGCAGCAAATACAAAACAATACCAGATTAACTGAAATTCCATTGTCACATACTAGAAGTGTGCGGGAACTGTAACGAAAGAAAATTCTTTCCAAACGGGCCCTGAGGTACAGAAAGGATGTGACAAATGGAAAGGAGAATGAAGTTCAGATTATTTTTATATGTGCTGTTAATCTGCTCCGTGACAGCGCTTTTCATATGCTGGCTTTTTCTGCTCTGGGAAAAAGTCCCTGCAACCATCCATATTCGCGCCGGAGTCCAGCAAGACCTGGATTTAGACGTCCCCATGTCGGGAATGGTCTATAAGGCGGAACGAAAGGAAGACAATGTGGAATCTGCCATTCCCGTCACAGGACGGGTAGTGGCACAGCCGTCCCAGCAGGAGAGCATCCCGGTTGACCTGGGGGAGCATCTAACTCTCTATGCGGAAAAGATCGACAGCTATACGATGGATCTAAAGCTGTTCGGCCTGATTCCCTTTAAGACGGTGGACATCCAGGTCATCAACGACCGTACGCTCGTGCCTGCGGGAATTCCCATCGGCATCTACGTGAAGACCGAAGGGATTCTTGTGATTGCAACAGGGGATTTTGAAGGAATCGACGGACAGATGAAAGAGCCAGCAGGCCGGCTTCTGGAGGTCGGAGACTATATTCTGAGGGCGGACGGAGAGGAAGTGACGGGAAAGGCCGCTTTTATGGACAAAATCGCTTCTTCTGAAGGCAATGAAATGGTTCTCTCCATTCTGCGGGATGACCAGGAGTTCGATATTAAAGTACAGCCAGAACAGAATCGAAATGGGGAATACAAACTGGGAATCTGGATCCGCGATAATGCCCAGGGCGTAGGAACCTTAACCTGGCTGGATGAGGAAAACGGCTTCGGCGCGTTGGGACATGGGATCAATGATATGGATACGGCAACGCTGATGAGCCTGGAAAAGGGAAGCCTGTACAAAACCGAGATCGTGTCCATAACGAGAGGTGAAAACGGGACGCCAGGGGAATTGACTGGTGTGATCGACTATAAAGAAAGTAACCGTATCGGCACTATTGCGGCCAATACGTTGGAAGGTATCTTCGGAAGTCTGGACCGTGACGCGGCAAAACAAATTTCGACGGAAAGCATGCCCATCGGTTTGAAGCAGGAAGTAAAGCAGGGCGCGGCCCAGATCCTCTGCAGCCTGGGTGGGGCTCCCTGCCTGTATGATATCGAGATTACCGCGATCCACTTAGATCACGATAATATCAACCGGGGAATCGAGATCAAAGTAACGGATGAAGACCTACTGGAGGCCACTGGAGGTATCGTCCAGGGTATGAGCGGGGCCCCGATTCTTCAGGATGGAAAGTTTATCGGCGCGGTCACCCATGTACTGGTCAATGATCCTGCCAGGGGATACGGAATATTCATTGAAAACATGCTGCCTGACTAACTGAAATGAAAGGTGGCGCGGACGTAAGAACGGCTTGGCTCATCGTTGCTTCCCACACCTCGCCAGGCTTCCCGTCCAATTAGCGCGCCCTGGGACGAAGCATGATGGCCATGCCATGTTTTTAAGTGCCATCGCGCCAAACATTCCGATGAGCCCTGGACGCTTCCCTGTCGAGCAATGGCTCTCCAGGGAAGCAGGTCTCATCTGCATGGCACGAAATGC
>CANSTU010000032.1 GCA_947650005.1 uncultured Lachnospiraceae bacterium | reverse complement strand
AGAGCACTCGGCTGTTAACCGAGTTGTTGTAGGTTCGAGCCCTACTCGGGGAGTTTGAAATAAATTGATTTGTAGCAGTGGGAAGTGTCCCGGATATGGCTCCGTGGTCAAGCGGTTAAGACATCGCCCTTTCACGGCGGTAACACGGGTTCGATTCCCGTCGGAGTCATTTATTAAAATGAATGTGCATATAATATAAATGTGGCGCAGTAGCCAAGTGGTAAGGCACCGGTCTGCAACACCGTTATTCACCGGTTCAAATCCGGTCTGCGCCTCTTAAAACCTCTGAATTTCAGGGGTTTTATTTTGCTGTAAATGAGATTGCAGATCGGTATGGACATAAGAATCAGATGTTACGCAGCATCAGAGTAAAATTTGTTACATATTAAACGGTCAGCGTATAGGAGGCTATGTGTATGAAGATCACCCGCATGAAAACAAATCGCATTCAAAGTCCGTTAGGATTTGACCTGAGAACCCCGTCGGTCTCATGGACCGTCTGTGAGACAGAGGCGAAAAAGCAGATTGCCGTCAGGGTGGAAGTTTCTAAATGTTCAGATTTTTCCGAGCTTGTCTTTGACACCGGCGTGTCGAAAACACTTTCGTCTCTCGGAGTGAAACTAGAGTTTCGGATGGAACCATGTACGCGTTATTTCTGGCGTGTTTCCGTAACAAACGAGCATAATGAAACTGTTGTGAGTGAGCCTGCATGGTTTGAGACCGGTAAGATGGATGAACCTCTCTGCGGAAAACCGATCTCTCCGGATCTTTCTTGTGACATTGCGCCGTATTTCAGAAAGACTTTTACGATCCCTGGCAAGGTGATCCGTGCGCGGGCGTACTTCACGGGTTTGGGGATCTACGAACTCTTTGTGAATGATAAAAAAGCCGGTGAGGAATTCCTTGCGCCCGGCTGCACTGTTTACGATAGTTGGATTCAGCTACAAACCTATGATGTGACTGAATACCTGCATGAAGGCGAGAATGTCCTCGGTGCGGTCGTTGGAAATGGTTGGGCCAAGGGCCGTTTCTCATTTGGGAGCGAGCCTGGCAGTTATGAGACAAATTTTCCCGGCATACCGGCAAATAATTTTACAGAAGAATATCTGCTCCTCGGTGAGCTGCACGTTTGGACGGACGCGGGAGAGATCATCATTGCGACGGATGAATCCTGGCAGTCTGCGCCGTGTCCGTTGACGTTTGGAAATATCTACGACGGAGAACGGTATGAGCAGGCGCTCGAGATCAAAAATTGGGCGTCGGCTGAGTGTACCTATGCAGACTGGCGCGGGGTGAAGATTAATACCTCGACGAAGCTAGGCCAGATCACGGACAGGCTTTCTCTTCCAGTTAGGATAAAGCATAGGATCGTCCCCAAGGTCATTGCGACGCCGAAGAACGAGCTCGTACTCGATCTTGGGCAAAATATTACCGGATGGCTGACGTTTACTGCTGACTTGCCAAAGGGTACGGCTTTGCGGTTGCAATTCGGGGAGCTTTTGCAGGACGATTGCTTCTACCGCGATAATATGCGTTCTGCCCTTGCGGAGTACCGCTTCATTTCGGACGGACGAAAAGGTTTTATACGCCCCGTCGCTACATTCTACGGATTTCGGTTTGTGAAGTTCTCCGGTATCGAGAGTTTTGATGGCATTGAGGATATCGAGGCATGGGCGATGTACTCTGACTTGGAGGCTACAGGAGAAATCGTGACGGGCAATGAGAAGGTCAACAGGCTTTTCCTGAATTCCGTTTGGAGCCAGCGGGACAACTTTCTCGATGTGCCCACAGACTGTCCGCAGCGTGATGAACGTATGGGCTGGACCGGAGACGCGCAGGCATTTTGCCCGACGGCGAACTTCAACATGGACTGCGAAGCGTTCTATACGAAATATATGAAGGATCTGCTCATCGAGCAGAAGAAAGAAGACGGCAGAACGCCGGATGTGGCTCCAATGATGGTATCCAGAGAGTACCAGAAGACGCATCCCGTGCTCTCGAGCGGCGGACGGTGTGGCTGGGCGGATGCTGCGGCCATCGTCCCATGGGAGACGTATCTTGCTTCCGGAGATCCGGCTATTTTAGAGAACAGCTATGACAACATGAAGGGCTGGGCCGACTGGGTCTACCGCTATGATGAGGCGCACGGTGGCACGCGCCTCTGGCCGGGACTGGAGTTTCATTTTGCCGACTGGCTGGCGCTGGACGGTCCGGAATCCGGGTTTAATCCGGAATCCACCCTTGGGGGCACGGATGTAACCTTCCTGTGTTCCGCATACTACTATAAATCCACCTGCTGCGTCCGGGACGCGGCACGCGTCCTTGGAAAGACTTGGGACTACGCGATCTATAAAAAGCGTTCTGAGGAGATTCTTGACGCGGTACGCCGCGAATACTATACGCCTGGGGGCCGGTGCGCGGCGCATACGCAGACTGGTCATGCGATTTCACTCGTCTTCGGCCTTGCGCCGGAGCACGCCCGCAGGAAGATTTTGGATTCCTTAAGATTGCTGCTTGTGCAGAATAAGATGCATTTGAAGACTGGCTTCCTCGGTACGCCGGTGCTCTGCCGTGCACTTTCGGAAAAT
This sequence comes from uncultured Lachnospiraceae bacterium, assembly GCA_947650005.1. Taxonomy (GTDB): domain Bacteria; phylum Bacillota; class Clostridia; order Lachnospirales; family Lachnospiraceae; genus Eisenbergiella. The sequence goes on along the minus strand of CANSTU010000032.1, from coordinate 33,861 downwards.
GGCTCAAACGAGGATGCGTATACGCTGTTTTTGCAGGAGGATCTGCCAAGCTGGTTGTATGAGGTCAACATGGGTGCAACGACGATCTGGGAACGATGGAATTCTGTGAATCCGGACGGGAAGATTAGTGGCATCGGTATGAACTCCATGAACCATTATGCGTATGGCGCGGTGTTTGAGTGGGTGTATAAAGACGTCTGCGGGTTGAATCCGGTTGCAGAGGCGCCGGGATACAAACGCGCGTTGCTCCGTCCGCTGCCGGACAAGCGCTTGGGAGAAGCGAAAGCTACGGTTGAGACAGCTGCCGGACACTATGAGAGCGGTTGGAAATACGAGGGTGAGAAGGTACGCTATACTTTCACTGTTCCGTTTGATGCCGAGGCTGAAATCGTCCTCACCGGCGTAAACGGCGAGAAGGTTCAAGAAACCGTTGGAGCGGGCACATATACCTATGTGCTTTGACCATCTTCCATTACTTCAAAGAATAAAAATAAAATACTCTTTCTATTTCATCAGCCTGCGAAGCGTGGACTGGTGGAATGGGTTTGTAAAAAGGAATCCAGTTCTTTGACGAGGGGCTTTTGCTGAATCGGAAACAGAACTTTGGAGACGAATAAATCACTTGCTCTGTGGTGGCTGAGTTTTTCAGCATACAAACGAATGAATGGCCTAGCGGTCCAGGGAGTTCCTGATGGGGAGCTTCCAGAGCCGCTGGGCCATTCATTCGTTTGTCTTATTTTGGGCGTAAGTTTTGCATATCCTTGCATCTGGCAGGGATACCTTGGGAGCCTTGCAAGCCCAAAAGTATATTTTCTCATGTAAAGTCATGCATTTTATCCAGTAGTATTTTTCGTTACATTCTGCCAAAATATAAGAGAAGGGAGGGGGGATTTTATGAAAACTAGACATTTTCTTAAAAAGGTCGCTGGGCAGCACAGGTTATATATCATGATGATACCGATGCTGGTAGCCGTTACGCTGTTTTCATACATACCGCTCAGCGGGTGGGCGATGGCGTTTACTGATTACCAGATCGGGGGCAGCCTGTTTGGCGGCAAGTTCGTTGGATTTCGCCATTTCGAGTATTTCTTTACACAGGCAGCCGATTCGTTTTATGTGCTCCGTAACACACTTGTGATCAACCTGAGTTCTCTGGCGATTAATTTGGTCAGCGCGTGCGCGTTTGCCATACTGCTCAACGAGGTGAGAACCTCTTGGCTGCGCAGAGTTGTACAGTCGATTTCTTTCTTTCCGTTTTTCATTTCGTGGGTGATCACATACACTCTTTTCAACACGTTCCTTTCTATGCAGACCGGCGTATTGAATGTGGTTTTAAAGGATCTTGGCCTGATAGACACAGGGATCAACTTCTTGGGGGATCCGAATTATTCTTGGGGCGTGATCATATTTGTAGGTTTTTGGAAAAGTATCGGATATAACAGCGTGATATTTCTGGCGGCGATATCCGGTATTGAGCAGGAACAGTATGAAGCGGCCAGCATCGACGGCGCCACACATATGCAGAAGATTCGCTTTATTACGATTCCTGCACTTGCTCCAACGCTCGCAGTTTTATTGATCATGAATTCGGGCTGGATATTCAATTCGAATTTTGAGGAGTTCAACTTGTTTTCAAACTCGGTCAACTGGCAGAAGATGGAGGTGCTCGATGTCTATGTATACCGTTACGGCTTGAAAATGCTCGACTACTCCTATGCGACCGCGGTAGGTATTATCAAGACAGCCGCCAGTCTGATCATGTTCTTTACCGTTAATATCGTTGCAAAACGCGTCAATGGCCGATCGCTGATTTAAGGAAAGGAGGAACCAACTCAATGGTCAAGTCTGAGAAAGCGGAAATTTTGTCCGGGAGAAAGCGCAACCTTCGGCACAGGAAATTCTATCACGACCGTTCCTCCTGTATCTCCGATTACATATTGAAACTGGTCGTTGTGATCGTTATGATCCTTATTTCCGTCATAACGCTCTATCCATTTTTATATATCCTGTTTTATTCGCTGAGTACTTCGGGAAAAGTGGGGGCGGGCCTTCTGCTCTATCCGCGCGGTTTTACCCTGGAATCATATCGGATTCTTTTTACCAATGCGGCGAATATCGGCCACGCGATGCTCGTTTCCATTGCGCGCAGCACGCTCGGTCCCCTTATTTCCCTTATGGTCAATTCGATGGGAGCGTTCGCCCTATCACGTAAAAGGCTGATTGGCCGCAAGGTGTTCCTGATCTATGTTTTAATGACAATGTATTTTAGCAGCGGTATTATTCCGACGTATATCCTGATGCAGCGGCTTCATCTGGCGGGGACCTTTTGGGTGTATATCGTTCCGGCAATGTTCAGCACCTTTAACATGATCCTGATCAAGACCTATATGGAGGGAATCCCGGAGGCACTGGAGGAATCCGCACTGATAGACGGCGCAAATGATTATGTAATCTTTTTCCGCGTGCTGCTTCCGCTCTGTATGCCGGTTCTAGCGGCCGTAATGTTGTTTGACTGCGTGAATCAGTGGAATGCTTACAGTGACACGATGATCTATAATTCCATGAAGTCGGATCTGCATACATTGCAATATGTTTTGATGACCTTCATCGACACCAGAGCATCGTCGCTGCAGGAAGCGGAGAGCAAAGGAGAACTCCAATCGCTGTTCAACCCCGTGACGGCAAGAATGGCGCTTACAGTGATCGTAACTGTACCGATCCTTTGCGTGTATCCCATTCTGCAGAAGTACTTTGCAAGCGGTATCCTGATCGGGTCGGTCAAGGGCTAATCTGTACTTATGATACGAAATGCGTGGATCTGGACGCACCGATGGGCGGGCTCCTCATATGGATCGCCGAGACGCCCCACAACCGCCTATGCAATGGATGTATCGGGACCGGCGGATCGTATTGTAAATAGATTTTTTTATATGAAAAGGAGGTAGTTAGAAATGAAAAAAAGGATCATTGCGTGCATCCTGGTTTTAATGATGCTTGTATCGGCCATCGGATGCGGAAAATCTTCGGCGCCAAGCCAAACTTCGGCCGACATGGATTCGGCGTCTTCAACGGGGGAAACATCGACAGGGGATACGGAATCGCAGGAGGGAGCAACAGGAGCAGAAACGCGTGAAGAGTATGTGATCGATATGATGGATCCAGAAGCTTCCAGCTTTCTCAGCACGGACACATTGCTTGGCCAATTCATTAAAGAAAAATTTAATATCGTTTTTAATGTAACGTCTTACTCGGGCAATTATGACGAGCAGGTCGCGCTGATGGTTTCTGGGCAGAGCTATCCTGAAATCGTACGTCTTCGAAACAATGAGGATATACAGACCTATGCCAAGGCAGGCGCGCTGCTCGACCTGGAAGAACTGGCAAACAGCTGCGGGGCGCAGAATTTTCTCGAGTATCATAGGGATACCATTCAGCTTGCGAAAATGTCTTCCGGCGATGGGCACCTGTACACATGGGAATATGATTCTCCGCAGGTTGCGTTGAGCTCTGATATATGGATCAGGAGCGACGTTTTGGAGGCGGCTGGGTGGCCAGACCTTCTGACGGAGGATGAGTGGATCGAAGTTTTGAAGATTGGTATGGAACAGTTTCCGGAAACAAACGGCCAGCCCACCATCGGCTTAACGATGCCCGGCGGCGAGGGTTACGGTATCCAGGGAATCATGCCGATCCTGTATGAAAAAGGCGGATATACCGCTATGGGCGGAAACAATGCCGTGATTTACAATGATAAGGAAGACAAATATGAGGATTATTTCCAGAATGAATATGTGAAGTCCTCGCTCCGTTTTTTCAACCGTCTCTATCAGGAAGGGCTTCTGGATCCAGAATGCTTCTCTGATCTGTCGTCACAGACAAACGAAAAAGCGGTTGCCGGACGTGCGCTTGCCTTGTGGTATACCGGCGGATGGTACGTGAAAGCATCAAACGCCGCTCTTGAAGAGGCAGGACATCCGGAGATGGCTTACGTGGAGATGCCTATCATGTCTCAGGATCAGATCGACAATGGGGAAACGCGGCATTTCCGTGAACTTCAGAACTATCCTTATCAGAGTATGGCGATCACGAAGAATGCGAGATATCCGGAACGTATTATGGAAATGCTGGATTACTTTTCTTCAGATGAAGGACAGATCCTGCTGGGATGGGGCATTGAGGGCGAGCACTATACGGTCGAAGACGGTGCCCGTACTCCAACGCAGGAACTCCTGGATGAGTACCACAAGGATGCCAGCTACCTGAGCAAACAGGGTATTGGGAATTTTGATTTTCTCGGTCTGTCCAAAGGGATGGACGACTCCGGTCAATATTACCAGATGACGGACAGCAAAAGCTTCAAGCTGGATACGTTATCCGATCGTGCAAAGGAGGTTTATGGCCATTACGGCTGGGAGATCGAGGAAGATATATGGTTCAAGAATAACCGATTCGACGTCGAGTTTATCCCGAGCGGTGTTGTGGGGACGGTTGCCCTTGATCCGACCTCTTCCGATGCAAAGCTGGAGCAGCAGCTTGTGGACTTTCGTAACAAAGCGACAGTAGAGATCGTGATGAGCGGCGACTTTGAGGATATCTATTCCCGTAAGTTAGACGAGTACAAAAAGCTTGGGGCAGAATCCGTTGTTGCCGCATACAACAAAATCTATGAAGAACAGAAGAAAGCGCTGGAATAAGGCGCAGATAGACAAGGGCAGTCAGACATCGGGGCTATTGGCGATCCCGGGAGGAATGGTACATTTGGAGAAACGGTTTATGACTACGCTTGAATAGAATCTGTTCTTGACAATAACGCTAGGGATTTGAGACAGCAAGGGGAGATGATAAAGGGCTGCTGCATCATAGCAGACATACGCAATATATCGCATGGTTGTAACAGCGGTCTACCGAGATATTGCGGCGCTGCCATAAAATGTAACAGCCCCTTATCCTGTTTTGATGCAGCCCCTTATACGAGATGCGCATGAACGGTGCATGTTGGCTAAGAAGTATGAAGAAGCGGGGGAGTGGCTGTGGTAAGACAGGAGTAAAATATGGCGGAAAGGTGATTACAGATGGGTCACTCTCCAAAGCTACCTCATTTTGCGCGTCGGCCGGTGGCTTCCAAGAACTGACGGCAAGGCAGCAGGCAGTCGGTCTGAATCAAATCAAAACCACGATCGGCAATCCATCCCCAGCCCCTTTCCGGATCCTCCACCATGGAAACGTCATCGGTATGGCCGCTGCTGAGAACTTCCCGGTAATCATAGACAATGGCATTGCAGCAGACAATTTTTCCATCCCGGTGCATCCGGTCAAGATATTCGCACGAAGCGACCGGTGCATCGTCCGTACTGAACAGGGCCTCTACGCCTATATAATTGATCCTACGCCTCATCAGTTCCAAATGCATATGGTCTTCCTCCCGCACAAGCATTATATAAGGAAGATCCGGTGCATAGCGCTCCACGTCCTCAAGATAGCCAGGGCGGTTTGCAGTTTTGATCAGTACCTGATCTTCCATCCCGAGCCGGCGGACCAATTCCGCAATCTGCTTGGGATTTTTCCAGAACTTATCGATATTAACAATACATTTTCCGCGCAACAGCAGCAGGGCGTCTTCCAAGGTTACGATCGTCCATTCCGTGGGGGCCATATCGCAGTTGAACCGCCGAAGATTTGAGACCATTGAAGAGGGATAATTTTTGATGGAATCTTGAAGCCCTAGATGTACCTTTTCCATACCGGGATGCTGTACGAAAAGCACGCCGTCGCTGCTGCATTCCACATCCAGTTCCACAATATCGGCTCCCTGATTCAGCGCGATCTGAAACGCTTGTAGCGAATTGCAAGGGATATTGCCGAATGCAACGCCGCGGTGCGCCATGAGCAACACCTTTTTCCTTTTTGCTAGATCAAATAAATCCATGACTGCTCCCATCCGCGTGAAAAGCACGCACTCAAACCATTGGTCAGCTTTTCCGCTGACCGCTTTTATATTTTCCTGGTGAAACCCCATAGATCTTTAAAAAAATGCGGTGGAAATAATTAATGTCGTGATATCCGACGCGCTCGGCCACATCATTGATGCTGATACTGCTGTTTCTGAGCAGCTGCGCTGCCTGACGGGCTCGATAAAGGTTCAGCTCATCCCGAAAACTATTTCCCGTTTCTGCCCGAAACAGCCGGCCCAGATAAGCCGGATTGTAATGCAGGCGTTCAGCCAAGCTTTTCAGGCTGATGTTTTGCATGTATTCTTCTTCGATCAACCTACGTAACTGGGTAACAAGCTGCTGCTCGCGATGAGTGCTATCCTCCTCGTCACGTTTGCTAAGTTCGTCGTACATCTTCCGAAGAAGCTCCTGTAAAGCGACCTCGTCCACAGGCTTGAGCAGATATTCGCGCACGCCAAGCGAAATGGCTTGGCGTGCGTATTCAAAATCACGGTAACTTGTAAGAAGTATAACATGTATCGATAATCCCAGCTCCTGTACTTTCTTTACCAGCTGCAAGCCGCTGAGCCTGGGCATACGGATATCGGTCACCAGGACATCGATATTCTGTTTCAACAGCATTTGCAGCGCCTCTTCTCCGTCGCTTGCACATCCGGCAATTTCAAACCCCAGCTTGTTCCAATCAACAATGATCTGCAGGCCGGTCCGGATTGCCCGCTCATCGTCTGCGATCACTACACGGTACATCTCGTTCCCTCCTCATCGGTCGGTTATCTGCTCTTCGCTATATGGAATACACACATGAAAATGTGTCCCCCGGCCGGCAACGCTCTCCAACTCAAGCAGGGCGTCGCCATTGTATAGAAGTGAAAGGCGTCGCGCAATATTACGTAACGCATAATGCTCCCTCCAGCCTTCCTCCGGGTGGGCAATACTTTCCCTCAGGGCAGAAAGCTCTGCGTCGTTCATACCGATCCCATTGTCCTTAATACGGATATGCAGAACCTCTCCGAACCGCTCGATCTGAACGAATACCATTCCGTTTCCCGCCTTTTGTTCCAACCCGTGAAGAATTGAGTTTTCCACCATTGGCTGTAGCAGAAATTTTGGGATCACAGCATTCATCATGGATTCATCCGCCGAGATCGTCAGATCGATCTTTTCCTCAAATCGGTATTTCTGGATCAGAAAATATTTTTTTACAAATCCCAACTCTTCGCCTAGACGGCAGGTCAGTGTGGAATCGTCCAGCATTTCACGGAAGCTGTCTGCAAATACGCGGATCACGCCTGCGGTTTCCGTATCGCCTTTGATCAAGAGATTCATTCGGATCGTTTCCATCGTATTAAATAAATAATGCGGATTGATCTGATTTTGCAGCATGATCAGCCGGATCGTTTTTTGTTCGTTGATCAGTTTCTGTTTCTTGATCTCATTTTCATAAACCTCGTTCATCAGATAACGGATCCGCAAGACCATTTTTTCAAAATGCATTCCGAGATCATAGATTTCATCGTGGCCGGTGACTGGAATCGAAACATCATTGTGTCCGGCTTCAATATGGTTCATCGCGTCTGTCAGCAACTTCAGCCGGCGCGTCAGCCGGCGCGAAAAGAACATCAGGATAGTCAATGCGGTCAGGGCAAGGATCCCTGTCACCACAAATCCCGTGAGCTTAATTTCACGCGCGCCCTGTTCCACAATCTGCAGCGGAACAAGGTGTTCATTTTTCCATTGATCGATTCCAAGATAGTTGTTTTCAATGTCAGACTGGAACACCAGATAGCTTTTTTCGTCCCATGATACGATGTCGCTTTCCCGTGGGGTTTGCAGAACCTGTAGAAGCTCCTGCTCTTTCTGCGTGTCCTGTAGGTTTGAGAGCAGCACACGATCGTTTTGATCCCGCAGCAGGACGATTACATCCGAAAGAGCCGCTTCATCAATATATGCGACAAGGTCCTCCCGGTCGATGCCAATCTCCAGAATGCCCACGGTAGCGCCCCCCATGGAGAAATCCTTGATCGGCGTGCTGGCGATCAGGTAATCCCTTCCGAATTCCCGGCAAATACCGTTCCATGCGAACAGCCCGTCCGCATCTTCCAGAGCCTCTTCACGTTCCAGAAACTGCTCATCGTCCCGGATAAATGTCCCGGAAAACTTGATATCGGGGTTTGTTGTGTAAATGTGGACGCGCAGATTTTGAAAACGGTATCGCAGCTGCTCAAACAGCCCGTGAACCGTGCTTACATAAGTGCTGTATAGCCGGTAATCGTCTTCCGTATGATCCGAAAGATAGGAGACTACGGCTTTATCCGTACCGACGGCAAAGGAGGCTTGGGCTATTTCTGTTATTTTTTCGTTCAGGTTCGTTCCAACCTGTTCGACGGAGTAACGATAGATTTCTTTCGTCTCCGAAATACTCAGTATACGTACAGCATCTGAAAAATAGAAGCAGAGCAGAAGTGTCGGAAGCAGGCAGATAAAAATATAAAGTAGAGACATCTGCACTGGCAGCGGAAATCGGATTATTCTTTTTTTGTTCAAACGGCTGTTCCTTTCAAGTTCTTTTATCCATCCGGATATTTTGCTGCCTTTGAACGACTGTGAGGTCATTCAAACATTCGATCGATCCGCCTGTCATATTCGGCCCATACTTTGCTTACGCAATCCCAATCGTCGGCGCTCAGCTCAAGGCTGGGCATGGGGGAAATACAATAGAGATCAGGGATTCCGAGCGTGGGGGCAAGGCGCATATAGCGCATGGTATCTCTATAGGAAGAAAATGCAGCTCCGTCGGTATCGAAAAGAACGTCCGGCATGGCGATTTCATAGACCTCCTTGCGGAAACTGAATTCTTCATAGCAGCGGCGAAGATCGATATAGTAGTCATGGAGGCGGGCCTGATCACAGAATTCGACAAATAAGGGATGGCAGGGACTGCAATTTACGACCGCCTCGGGTTTGATTTCTTTCACGCACCGATAGATGTAAGAAATCAATTCAAGGAATAGCTCAACGCCGTATTTTCCGGAATAGGATCTTGCACCCCGGCCGACAGGCTGCCAGAACGCATAGTCAAGCTTCAGCCCGTAGGCATTACAGCATCCCTCGTCGCTGGAAAGAAGATGATAAAGCATTGCCTTTAGGCGTTCGCGATATTTGGGGTTGGTCGGGTCCGCAACACGACGGTTTTCCTTCGGATCCCACATACACATATCTTCTTCAAGTCCTTCGGCATCCCAAAGTTTAAACCACAGCATTGTATAAATCCCGTTTTTGTCCCTATTCTCATCAATAAAGGCGCGCAGATCCGGCCATTGATCCTTATTCGGATATTGATCGCCATAGCTGTTCTGCCATTTATCGTCAATGATCATGATCTTAGGATATAGTTTTTTCTTCTGAAGCTCCTTGGCCAGATTGCGATAGACTTCTTCGCATGCGAGAGCCGTGCATTCGGCATAACTTGTATATTTGCCTCCGTGTCTGTTACCATAGGCATATTGCTCGAGCCAGCCGCAGGTCATCGGACCGTACCAAAAGCGCGGCCGCTTTTCGCCGGGCGATTTATGCTTTGCGAGACCGGCGGTAAAGTAGTAGTCGCTGTATACTTTGAGCGCCGCCATATCGCTTTCGGCCACATAGCAGAGGACTCTGGGAGTTTCCCATGTACCGTTGACAACAGTATGCCCGCTCTGATCCGTCCAAAACCAGAAACGCCTACGATTTGCATCGGAGTGCGTTTTATAGTTAAATTGGGTAAAATTGTGTTCCCCCCTGTCGGCCGCAAGGCCAAATGCTATTTTGGGGGCAACCCCGGGAGTTGAGAAGCTGTATACAAACATGGGAGGAATCATCAGATAGGAAAAAACTTCTTGGCTTTCCATCGCCGAGAAATAGCACTGTTTTTGGCCTGTAACCGTTACGATAGGCGTAAAGCCCATATCGAATTCGTACATGCTGCCCTGCTTTCCCTCGGAGAGATTTCCGCTAAAATAATTTACCGTATCGACGGCGCCCCTTCCGGTAACACGGACGGAGTATTCAAAATGCGTTTCAAAGCAACGTACGATATATTCCTTCTTCTCCCACAGAGAAGAGGACGATTCCCATATGTAGGTAGCGATTTCATGTTCTATGGATGCAGACAGCTTGACCTGTCCCATTTCCGCATCGTCGGTTACTTTGTTTTCTTTTCCACAGGTATTCACTGCGGATACGGGGCGAAGACCGGCGAGAACCTCCCCGGCTACGATAAAATCAATGCAATTCGCTGTGATCGTGAGCGCATAGCTGCTTGTTTTTACGAAATAGCGGCCGTTGCTTTCTTGTGTGTACATATTTTGCTCCCCTTCGCGCGCCTAAGCGCGCCTGTAAATCAGGGAGGTTGAAAGCGCCTTTCTTTCAACCTTGCTCCCCTTCCTAATAAAGGCTTTCTGGTGCGTCTGGAAAATATTTTCTCTTTGCTAAACCAAATCGGTTCGCTTCGTCAAGAAGCGTGTAATAATCCTCCTGTGTGGTAAGCTGCCAGGGCGCTGCGATGACTCCCTTAAGGCGTTCATCAGAAATGCAGGAACACACCTCTCTGAGCGTATCGTCTGTGTTAAACTGGTAGCTCCAGGTGGAGCTGCATGTGGGAATCTGATCGTATCCGGCCTTCTCAAGAAGTTGATAGCAGCCCGGACGGTGGTCCTCAAACGTACCGTCTTCTGCGCGGGGCATCGGATCATACCACCAGTTTGACTGCATAACGCTTTTGGGCATCTTCTTCAGATACACATCGGGATGCTTCCAGCATGGATCGGCCCAGACCCATGGACGGACACCATTTCTGTCGCACGCGTTGAAGAGCTTGTAGACATCATGCCACCACAGATCGCCAAAGCGGATGTGGCAGATGCTGTATTCTTTTTGGCATGCCAAACCTTCTTCGTCCATCCCAAGATGGAGCAGTTGTGGATAATCGAACAGTTCGCAGACTTCGTCGATCACATCATCGCAGAACTGATAGTACTGCTTCGTACTTACCATCCTGCTATATTCGCCCATCCATGCATCGTGGCAAGTGGAAAAGTTGAGCTTTGGCAGCGGAGTCAGACCGATGGAGCGGATGTAGTCGAGTTCCTTTTTCATCTTTTCCTTGGACCAGGCTCCCGCGATGGCAATCTCCGGATGCGACTCATATTGGATCGCGTCCCCGACATCGATCAGCAGGGAATTGAAACCCTGTGCTGGAAGGAAATCGATGGTTTTCCTCCAGATGTCCTCGTCCGTGTGGAACGTATCATAGTAAGGTTTGTAGATGAAGTTGGAACCAGGGTCTCCCCACATATTGGTGCTTAAGTGAATAAGATAGATCCATTTTTTCTCCTGCATAGCATATCCCCCTTCCTCCTTGATCCTGAAAATCTCCATGATCCATAAAAGGAATCCCTTTTTTCCTAATATTTTAGCAATTTTTCCTAAAATATTCTACTGGGTAAAATGCAGAGTTTTACATGATAAAATATACTTTTCATAACGGTTCATACACCTGCCAAGACCAATATAGCCTTCTTATGGCCAGGGCCGCTCTCCTGCCGTACGCTTCCCAGGCCGAAGGCAGAATTGGCATGCCACGGATCTGGGCGAAGAAGGGAGTGGAAAATTGGGGGATATAAAGAGAGCCGGCAAACCTTGATCTTTCACAGGTCTGCCGGCTTTACGTCTAGGCGTCAGATTCTTTTGATGAAATACTGCTTTGCCGGATAAACGAAATCCTTATATACTCAATAATGTGATGCTTACCACGGAAAGTATTATCCCTGCAACCGTCATCTTTGTCATATTCTCTTTTAGTACGATCCTGCACAGAATGGCCGAAAGGACCAGAACGCTGCCGTTACAGACGGTATAGAGGATGTAACCTGGTATATAAGCCAACAGAGTCATAAGCATATATACCGCAAAGGCAGCGCATAGGCCGCTTCCGGCTGTAAATCCCCAAGCCGCTTTTCCCATTCGGAAAACTTTGAACGATCGTTTCCGTTGCGTAACGAATAAATAGAACAGCGATATCACAGCGGATGAAAGGAAGGTGACAAGGATCATTTCGTTGCGCTCATGAACATACAATCTTTGCTGGGCATCCATAAGGACGCCATAGATACCATTTGTACAAAAGAGCAATATGACCCAAAAAAAGTATCCCTTTTGGACGCTTTGCAGGTCGATTCCTCCGCCGTTCAGAACAACAAAGGCCACGAGCATCACGGCAATCCCGGCCATCTGAAGAAGTGTCAGACGATCCCCCCAGTAAACGGAGGAAAAGGCCAGGCATACTACGATATTGCCGAAAAGCATCATGATACTCTGAAATGCATACGGGCCGGTTCGGGATGCATGGATCATGCTGAGATTAAAGAGAAACAACACCCCTCCATTGATACATCCCAACAGTATCGTTTCTTTGGATGGGGTAACCTGAAAGTGGCTCAAAAACAGCGTGACGGTACTCACAAGTACCCCATATAAAACGGCATAGACAGGTGTTGCGGCTTCCTGTGGCCCTCTGTAATGGGTGGAGAACAGTTTGCTAAAAAACGTCTGCCCCGTGTAAAGCGCAACACATATTACTGTGAGCAGAAAGATGAAAAACGTTGACATGATATTTCCTCCTAATCGTGACATATGGTTTTCCCTAACCTAATTTCTGCTCCTCTTCTCGCAGGACAAACGCATGAATGCACCGACCAATCCCTTTGCTTGCTGCATCATTCCATTTCGGCCTCAGCCGTGCGTGGGGATCCAGCGGGGACGGCTCCCGCACAACCAAGACGCAGCGGTACTAAGATCGCAAAGAACGCGCTCGCAAAGTGCTGACGTTTTTGATGATCCCCTCTGTGGCTCCCACGTGCAATTGATGCCGAAATGGGATTGCGCAGGGATCAAAGGGGTTGGCTGGCACATTCATGCGTTTGCCCTGTTTTTCTTGGCGGGCAGTTTGCCAATACGGGCTTGCTTGTGGCCATTATAGCGGCTACCTGTTCTTTCTTCAATATTTTCCTTTAAAAAATAAGTATTTTATTTAGAGGCGGAATTGTTAAACTCTGTAGGACAGGTTCCCAGATTCCATTTCCTGTCATAACTGCCTGCAAACCGATAGGAAACTGTTTTGAAATGGATAAGTGACGCAAATAGATTCCTTGACGCATGTATATGCATGTACTATACTGTATTTGTTGATATAATACAGAAAAGAGAAAGAGCAGTGGATGTTAAGGAAATCATTGGAAGTAATGAGACGAGCAGTCTTCTGCATGGGCAGATTGCGGCGTAGATGAAAACGCAGTTTATGAGCGACGAACTGAAAGCCGGGGAAGCGCTTCCTTCGATTCGATCTTATGCAAAATCGATGCAAAGCAGTATTGTGACCGGGCAAAAGGCGCATGACATTCTGCAGGCGTATGGCTATTTGGAGTTTTAACTCATATAAGATTGCAGCCATGTTATGTCAGAAACGGGATAGAATATGACATGACTGCCTCTATCAGCCGTATACAGGGCAAGAGTGAGGGGGCGAACTGTGACAAACGCATGAATGGACAAGCGGCCCTGTTTGCCGTGAATGGAAAACGATTTATGGGACTGAAAAGGCATTCAGAGGAGATTTTATGTGCGGTAGATATGAAGTGGACGGTCAAACGGCCAGGGAAATTGAAAAGTTGGTTTGGCAGGAGGATGTAAAGAAAAGGCAGAAATCCTTACAGGCTTCAGGCCGAATTGCGGCAGGAGACATCCACCCAGGTAAAGTTGCGCCGATACTGTCAAGAGAGGACGGCTCCATATGCTGCGAATGGCAGCGTTGGGGCTTGCCTGGTTTTGAAGGGAAAAGGGTGATTTTTAATGCCAGATGCGAGTCCGTATTAGAAAAGCCGCTATTTCGGGATGGTATCCTTCACAGACGTATCGTGATCCCGGCAGCGCGGTTCTACGAATGGAACCCTCAAAAAGAGAAGAATACGTTTTGCAGGAAAGATAGGTCGCTTCTGTTCATGGCGGGGTTTAGCAGGCGATATGAAGATGGGGAACATTTTGTGATCCTCACGACTGTGGCAAATGCTTCCATGGAGCCGGTACATGACCGAATGCCGCTGATTCTGGAGCGGCAGGAGATTGCGGAGTGGATGATGGATGATAGGAAGATAGAAGGTTTCCTACAAAAAACGCCCTGCTTGCTGGAACGAAAAACGGATTATGAACAGTTGAGCCTGTTTTGAAGCGTGCCGCCCTTTTTTGAGCCAGCCGAAAGCTAAAATAAAAGCTATTTTATCGAATTTCTTAATGTCAGGTAGCAATTTTTATGCTATTATTTTCTTCGAAGTATTCTGTACGACCGCTGCGTCCCGTTGTCCTGATCCGGCTGGAAACGGAGGCTGCGGGCATAGGAGCAAGGATGAAGGAAGGACGCATTCATCCGCCTTGATTTAAATGCGTGCGATGCACGCAGACGGGAGCAAGGATGAAGGAAGGACGCATTCATCCTCTTTGATTTAAATGCGTGCGATGCACGCAGACGGGAGCAAGGATGAAGGAAGGGCGTATTCATCCGCCTTGATTTAAATGCGTGCGATGCACGCAGATGGGAGCAAGGATGAAAATTGAATTTTTCAATCCTTCTGATATGCACGCGCGTCAAATCGCGCAGATGGGAGGCAAAAATGGAAAAGAAGATGTCAAGGCAGGATGCCTGGGAACTGCTGACTGAGTATACGAAAGGCCAGGCCCTTCAGAACCACGCCCTGGCGGTGGAAGCGGTAATGGCCCATTTTGGCAGGCTGGAGGGGGAAGATGAAGAGGTATGGGGTGTTGCCGGCCTGCTGCATGATCTGGACTATGAGAAATTCCCGGAAGAGCATTGCCGAAAGGCGGAGGAGATCATGCGGGAAAGAGGTGTGGATGAGACCTATATCCGCGCTATGAGCTGCCACGGTTATGGAATCTGTACAGACGCGAAGCCGGAGAGCAGGATGGAAAAGGTTCTGTTTACGGTGGACGAGCTGACGGGACTGATCAACGCGGTATGCCTTATGCGTCCTTCCAGGAGCGTGCTGGATCTGGAAGTGAAGTCGGTAAAGAAGAAATTCAAGGACAAGTCCTTTGCGGCGGGCGTGGATCGGGAGACAATACGCAGCGGCTGTGAGATGCTCGGTATGGAGCTTGACGATGTAATCCGTGAAACCATTGAAGGAATGAGAGAACGGGCGGAGGAGATTGGCTTAAAGGGAAACTTGTAATCTGTCTTAGATGAAATCAAAGGGCCGTTTCCCTAAATGGCGTAGATAGGGGATTTGCCAGGCAGACCCGTCAAAGGATGCCTGTGAGAAGCCCATTTTAAGGGAGGTAGAAATGGATGGAGTATCGCATGATTCGTTTGGTGGACGTGCCTGAAATCAAGGAAGAGGCGGCCCAATGGTTTCATGTAAAATGGGGAATTCCGCTGCAGGCTTATTTGGACAGCATGGAAGAATGCCTGGAGAAGAAGGGAAGCGTCCCGCAATGGTATATGGCCATGGAGGGTGAGAGAATCATCGGGGGAATGGGAGTGATCGAAAATGATTTCCATGACAGGAAGGATCTTTCCCCCAACGTCTGCGCAGTGTATACGCAAGAAGATAGGCGGCGCCAGGGAGTGGCAGGGGCATTGCTGAATTTTGTATGCCAGGATATGAAAACGAGGGGAGTCGGGACTCTTTATTTGGTGACGGACCATACCTCTTTTTATGAGCGCTATGGATGGGAATTCCTATGTATGGTGCAGGGAGACGGGGAAGTGGATCTGGCGAGGATGTATGTACACCGGATGGAAGGATAAACAGAGGGCGACATCATTTAATCTATATACTATATACGAATATGGAAAGGGGAGCAGAAGATATGTTGAAAAAATGGTGGCACAATACGGTCGGCTATCAGATCTATCCTAAAAGCTTTCAGGATACCAATCAGGACGGGGTCGGGGATCTTCAGGGGGTGATCCGCCATTTGGACGAAATCGCGCAGTTGGGGGCGAATGTGATCTGGCTGTGTCCGGTTTTTGCATCCCCAATGGTGGATAACGGGTATGATATTTCTGATTATATGGGGATAGACCCATCCTTTGGCACTATGGACGATATGAAGGAACTGATCGCCAGGGCGGCTGAAAAGGGGATAAAAATACTGATGGATCTGGTGGTAAACCATTCTTCCGACCAACATGAATGGTTCCAAAAGGCGCTGCAGGATCCCCATGGGGAATATGGGGACTATTATGTGTTCAGAGAAGGAAAAGACGGAAATCCGCCCAATAACTGGCGCTCTATTTTCGGGGGAAGCGCCTGGGAACGAGTGGAGGGATGGGATGATTTATATTACCTACATATTTTCACCAAAGAGCAGCCGGATCTGAACTGGGAAAATCCGAAGCTGCGAGAAGAAATATACGAAATGATTCTGAAGTGGATGGATATGGGGCTAGGAGGCTTCCGTCTGGACGCCATCAGCCATTTGAAGAAAAACTATTCTTATTCTAACCTTCCGCCGGATGGTCCGGACGGATATAATCTGGCCTTTGACTACATCAACAATGTGGACGGGCTTTCGGAGATCCTCCGGGAGATGAAGGAGCGTACGTTCCTGCCTTCTGATGCGCTTACCATCGGGGAATATGACCAGATGAGGCCGGAAGAGGTGGAAGCGGTGATCGGTGAGGATGGGAATTTCTGCTCCATTTTCGATTTCAGCCATACATTCCATGATGTGAACGCAGAGAAATGGAAGGGAAACACACAGGCGCTGTTCAACGATTACCGGGATAAGCTGTTCGAGGCACAACGGGTGGTGGATGGACGGGGTATGCTTTGTAATTTTCTGGAAAACCATGACAAACCCAGATGTATCGACCGTTTCCTCGCTGGGGAGGATCAGAACCGTTACAGCATCCGTATGCTCCCGGTGACGAATTTCTTTTTCCCGGGTATCGTCTTTTTATATCAGGGGCAGGAGATCGGAATGCGCAATTATCCCAAGAAACGGCTGGAGGAGTATGTGGACAAGCCTACCTATGCCATCTATGACCGTCTGCTGATGCAGGGGAAAAGCCCGGAGGAAGCCATTGAGGAACTCAACCATGCCAGCAGGGAACATGGCCGTACGCCCATGCAGTGGAACGGGAAGTCAAACGGCGGTTTTTCAGATGCAAAGCCCTGGTTTGCAGTCAATCCCAACTATGCACAGCTGAACTATGAAGCGCAGAAAGAAGATCCGGATTCCCTGCTGAACTTTTATAAACGCATGGTTGCGGTACGCAGGCGGGCGGATTTGGAGGAGACCTTTATTTACGGGGAATTCCTTCCAAGATATGAAAAGGAAGACGGGATTCTGGCTTATGAGAGAAGAGACGAAAAGAACCGCCTTCTGATTCTCACGAGTGCCAGAAAGGAAAGGGTAAAGCTGCCCTTTGAGGAACGGGTGGGGGAGATACTCCTTGATAATTATGATACCGAAGGGAAAGACAGCGCCGGGGCAGCAGAAAGCAGCCTTGCTGAAAGGTCCGGCAGCAGGAATACCCTGATGTTAGAACCCTTCCAGTGCCTTGTACTAAAACTGGCTTGACAAGAAAATGGAACGAGGTTCCACTATAATAATTGGCGCCGCAGTCCCTATTCGGAGGCTGCGGCGTTTTCACTCTTTGATTGCAACCGTTCTATTGCGTTAACCTTCCACGGTTGCGCCAAAGGGCATCAGGGCGAGCTTGGCGATTTTAAAATGTTGCAGGCCAAAGGGGATGCCCACAATGGTGATACAGAGCAGACAGCCGAGTACGGCAGATTCTATCGCCAGAGGCAGGCCGGATACGATGATCCAGATCAAATTCAGGAGAAGGGAACCGGCGCCTCCTCCATAACGGATTTCTTTACCAAAGGGAAAGAAGCTGAGAGCAGCGAATTTGAAGCATTGCAGGCCCACGGGAATCCCGACGACGGTGATGCACCATAGGAGCCCGGCTACTGCCCAACTCAACCCGCTGATAAAGCCTCCGAAGATAAACCATAAAATATTTCCAAGACATCCCATAGATATGCGCCTCCTTTTTTTGTGTAAATTATGCGGCACTAGGGAAAAAGTGCCGATTCCCACGGAATAAAAAAGAACCCTATCATGGCACTTGCCATAATAAAAGTCCTGCCAATTTTAACTCTATCCACACTTCAGTATCTACTTTACCACTTTTCAAAAATAAAGTCTAGTATTTTTTTCTTTTTTAGATAGAATGGATGTTACATTGCTACCGTACATCGGTAGCAGTTCAGGTACCCGCTGGCAGCGAAAGGCGATCTCATAACGGCACATTGCAGAAAGGAGTGGACATGGACACAGCGAAGGAAAAGGAACTTCCGGGAATGTCGCGGCAGGAGGAAGAAGCGTATCTGGATGAGACGTTGACCGTGGTAAGGAAGAATGTGGAGCAGTACGGACAAGAGGTTCAGAAGATGAGCAGTGATATCGATGAAATGCGGGAACATTTCAGGAGCAACGATGTGGAAATGCTCACACTTCTGCACAATACCATCACCCTGCGCGATCATATGAAACGCGCGTTTCTTCGGAATGAGAAGGCGCAGCAAAAGCCCTATTTCGGCCGGATCGTATTCCGTGATGAGACGGCAGGAAAGGAAGAATCCCTGTACATCGGCAAGGGAGGTATTTCCAGGGATACCACTCATTGGATGGTGGTGGATTGGCGCGCGCCCGTTGCAAATGTTTACTATGAAAACGGGCTGGGGGAATGCAGCTATGCGGCGCCCGGCGGTTCCCGGATCCGGGTTCGCCTGAAACGGAAGCGAACCTATGAAATAGAAGAAGGGAAGCTTCTGGATTATTTTGACAGCGAGGTGATAGCCAACGACGACTTGCTGACAAAGTATCTAGCGAAAAACAAGCAGGCGGTGCTGGGGGAAATCGTCGCCACCATCCAAAAGGAACAGAACGAGATCATCAGGAAGTCGCCGTACCATAATGTGATCGTGCAGGGGGTGGCCGGTTCGGGAAAGACCACGGTGGCCATGCATCGGATCTCTTATATCCTGTACAATTATCAGGAGCGGTTCCGACCGGACGATTTCTATATCGTGGGGAGCAATCGGATTCTGCTGAACTATATCACAGGGGTTCTGCCGGATTTGGATGTGTACGGCGTGCGGCAGATGACTATGGAGCAGCTCTTTGTACGGCTTCTGTATGAGGATTGGGACGAGGAAAAGTACAAGGTGAAAGAATCCGGGGGGAACGATGGCCGGGAGAACATCAAGGGGGGCAGGCGCTGGTTCCGGGCCCTGGAAACTTACTGTGATCGGCTGGAATGGGAAACGATTCCCAGGGAGACTGTTTACCTCAATCCGAGACAGTTTGTGGAGGGGATGCGGGACGGTAAGACGGGTGTGTTCGATGAGACGGACGGTAAGCCGGCAGCTTTGGAAGACTTGGTACGCCTGGTAGACGAGGAAACGGTAGAACGTTATATTCGGCAAAATCCAGGGGTATCCGTCCAGAGCAAGATCAATATGCTCAATGAAAGGCTGATCAACAAGATTAAAGAAGAATTCCTTGGAAAGGGAATCAAATATACGGATGCGGAACGGAAGGCCATTTTGAAGGCCTATCGGGGAAAATATGGGGGAAGGGCCTGGAAAAGGCCGATCTATGACTTGTACCGGGAATTCCTGATGCGGCAGGCTGCCAAAGGGCATGAGGTGAGTATCCCTGAGGATTCGTTTGATGTATATGATCTGGCGGCGCTGGCCTATTTGTATAAACGGGTGAAAGAGACGGAGGTGATCAGCGAGGCGCACCATGTGGTCATCGATGAGGCTCAGGATTTCGGGATCATGGCATATGCCGTATTAAAGTTTTGTTTAAAAGGCTGCACCTATACGGTCATGGGAGACGTGTCACAGAATATCCATTTCGGATATGGCCTGAACGACTGGGAGGAGTTGAGAAGGCTGCTTCTTACGGATGCGATGGACAGCTTTGGCATTTTGAAAAAAAGCTACCGGAACACCGTGGAAATCTCCCGGTTTGCCACCCAAATCCTGCATCATGGGCAGTTCGCTGTTTATCCGGTGGAACCCATCATCCGGCACGGAAAGCCGGTGGAGGTAAGGGAAGAGCGGGACCGGAAAACTTTGCTGCGTTCGGCTGCTAGGGTCTGCCGTGGATGGCAGGAAACAGGACTGGATACCATTGCCGTGGTGTGCCGGAATCAGAAGGAGGCTGCGCGCGCGGCGCAGGAGCTGTCGGAATATCTGGAGGTGATGGAAAGCGATCCGGAAAAGACGGTTTTTGGAAGCGGCGTTATGGTACTTCCTGTAAACTTAACCAAAGGGCTGGAATTCGACGCGGTCCTCGTTTTGGATCCGGACAGGAAAGACTATCCGGTGGACGACGGCCATGCAAAACTCTTGTATGTGGCCGCTACCCGTGCCCTTCATGAGTTGTGTGTGTTGCATACCGGCAACCTGACAGGGCTGATCGCGGATCCGATACCAGAAGGAAAACGGCACATCATTCTGCCGGGAGCTGATGAGAACCGGGAAAAGCAGACGTCTGGAGCGCAAAACGATGGGAGGAAAAGAGGGTGCAAAGAGGGGGAGGATACGTCATGCGTGAAAAGGCAAATCGGGCGGGGAAGCTTGGAAGGAAAACGAGCAAAGCTGCCGACCGGCTGCGCCGCAGTTGAAAGGGGCGGGCAAGAGGGACGTCCCATAGCCGGCTGGAAGGAGAGAAACCGACCGGTAGCAGGGGAAGGGATGGGAATGCTCCGCTCAACCCCGGGTGTGCGTCAACAGGGCTCTTTTGCAGTAGAAGGGAAAGGGCAGTCTGTAGAGCGGGTAAGCGCCTCGTCAAAGACGACGAGCGCTCCCACCTTTGGAGATATGCCGGATAACGGAAAGCTCCGTCCGGCCGGGCACGGGAAGATAGATTTAGCCGTGCGCTGGATGTCCAAGGAGACGGACGGATTGTATCTGAGCAGCCGATACGGAGTGCTGCGGATCAGTCCTGTGGACAGCGGCATTATCCGTATTACCTTTGCGAGAGGAACCCAACTAGAGAAAAAAAGGGAAGGACGGATTGTGGTGCCGGGGGCGGACGATGCCTGGATGTACCGAACGGCTGGAAATGCGGTGGAAGTTCTGACGGACGACCTGTGCCTGCGGGTGGACAAAACGGGCGGCGCTATTACTTATATGACTAGAGATAGGAAACCGCTGCTGTCGGAGCGGGCCAGGGAACCGAGGCAGATGGAAAGCGGAACGGGCGGAATGCGTACGTGGCTTTATCTGGACTGGACAAAGGAAGAGACGCTGCAGGGAGTGGGATCCGGAAAGGGCGTGCTCTCCCTGCGTAAAAGCGCCAGGTATATTTCCCATGGAGAAGCAAAAGACTGTCTGCCGCTGCTGCTTTCGGACAGGGGATATGGCATTCTGATGGCATCCAACTGCCCCACCATATGCTGTGATATTCCCACCTATGGCTCCTACCTATATACGGAAGGGGATTCACAGATGGATTATTACTTCCTTCTGGCCGGTGCGGTGAATAAGATCAAATTCCCCAATTATAGATGAGAATCAGGAATGTGTCAACGCGGCCCGACATGCATAACAGGGAAACAGCGTTTAAACCGCTGCTTCATGTATCCTGCAGGAACCCGTGCGAAGAGGAAGATTCCCGGGTAAAAACTTTATTATGAATAAAAAAAAACGATTATTCATGCTGTTCTCCCCTTCTGCCTTGTGTTAGAATACATAAAGAAAGGTGGGCGGTCAGGGAAGCAGGTATGCCATTCCTGATTCGACGGCGGAAGAATGAAGCGAAATATGAAAAAAGGCAATTTTACGCAAAGGGGAAGGAAGATAAAACGATCCGGGAAGAAAAGAAAAATGAGCGACAGGGCTGTCTGCGGATATGCGCTGTTGCTTTGTGTCGTCCTGATGGTAATGGCTGTGTCCTTGTTTGCGGCATTCAGGGATGGGAAGGAGAGCCAGCAGACGAGCGGCGGCGTTCCTGAGGAATCGGAGGCGGCCGTAAAACCGAAAGAGGAAGGCAGCAGCGATGGGCCGATCTCTTTTCCCAAAGGAATCAGGGATAGCGTCGCGGCGCAGGAACCACAGGGCGATGCTAAGGTGGTTTCATGCAAAATCCTTCCTGACGGGGAGCAGTTTGCACTGAAGGGGGAAACGGGGGAACTGCCGGAGAGTGACGACGACAATTTCTATTTGGTTGCTCTTAAACCCTACGAGGAAAGCGTTCCGGAAGGACGGGAAGCCATTGCGGAGACAAAGAAGGAGCATTTTTTTACGCTGACTGCGCCCATCAACGAATTTCAGGAGAATTCCAGGCTGTATGATAAATTTGTGGTGACGGTGAAAGCGGACGGACAATATGTGGCTATAACTGCGCCCCATTATATTACCAATCCGGAGGCCCTTGCGGGGTATAGTGAGCCCTTTCCGGAATCAGAATCCATCAAAGGGCTGTTGGTGGATCCGTTGAAGCTGGCCACGTCGGAATTGGATGAGCTGGGCGTGAAACATGCCGTGTATAATATTCCTGTGGCCCGGATCCTTGGACCCTCGACCCACAGCGACTATCCTACGATTACGTACACTTACAACGGAAAAAAGTACACGTTAAACGGTCACGTGGTGGACGAATATGATTATGTATTCCGTACGCTGACGCGTAAGGGGATTGTAATAACCGCAATCCTGTTAAATAACAAGGCTTCCCATGCGCCCCAGATGATCCATCCCCTGTCCAGGAACGGGAATGCTTATTATTATGCGTTCAATGCAGCGGAGGAAGAGGGCTGTGAGTACTTAGAGGCGGTATCTGCCTTTTTAGCGGAACGTTATCGGGACAAGGAGCACGGGACGGTGATGAATTGGATCGTGGGGAATGAGATCAATGTCCGTTCTCTGTGGAACTATATGCAGAACGTGGAATTGGATGTTTACGTCAGGGAGTATGCCCGGGCCTTCCGGCTGGTCTATAACGGAATACGCAGTATGAATGCCAATGCGCGGGTATACATTTCCCTGGATCAGCAGTGGACGGGTAATCTAACTTCCGCGTCCAGTTATAATTCCAGGGACATATTGGATGCGTTCAACGAGTGTATTACGAGGGAGGGAAATATTGACTGGGGACTGGCTCACCATCCTTATTCCGTCCCTCTCACCTGGCCCAAGTTCTGGGAGCTGTCTGCCCAAAACGAGGCGCTGGTGCAGGAATCGGAGGACACGTCCATGGTGACGATCTATAATATTGACGTGGTCACTGACTATCTGCGGCAGCCGGATTTTTTGACGCAGGAGGGTGAGGTGCGCCCTGTGATCCTGAGCGAGATGGGATTCACCTCTACCTATGGAGAGGATGTGCAGGCAGCCGCTTTTGCCTATGCATACTATATCGCGGAAAACAATCAGTATATCGACGCCATGATTCTGTCCCGGGAGACGGATGCGGCGGAGGAAGTGGCGCAGGGGCTGGCGCTTGGCCTTTCTTACCAGAACGGAAGAAAGAAGTACATCTATGATACTTTCCGCTACATCGATACGGACAGGTCACAGGAGTACACGGAGTTTGCCAAGGTTTATATAGGGATCCAGGATTGGGACGAGGTCATAAAGAAAAAATAGGTCAAAATCCTGCGCGGCAGGCAGTTAGCGTCCAGGGTGTCCAAAATTGCCCAAACGGCAGGAATCCAGGAAACGGGAGAGAAGCAGACTGCCGTCCACGGTATCGTCCTGCCTTCTGGAAAAGCACATGCGCTCCGGATGCCACTGGACGGCCAGAATGGGGAGAAAGGAATGGATGGCTGCTTCGATCACGCCGTCAGAGGTGTGCTGAATGACGATAAGATCTCGGCCGATCCGCCCGAGACCCTGATGGTGTGCACTGTTAACGGCAAACTCTTCTCCGTAGAGGCCGGCCAGAATGCTACCGGGTAGGGCACGGGTAGAATGGATCTGATCCTGCCCATTGTAGCGATGGGTATCCGCAGTGGGAAGATCCTGGATAATTGTCCCTCCAAAATGGACATTGATAACCTGCAGACCCTTACAGATACCCAAAACCGGTTTTCCCAGACGGATAAAACGGGCAAGGATATCCAGTTGCAGCCGGTCCAGGGCGGCGTCTATATTGCGGGAACCAGCGTCCTTTTCGCCAAAAAGGGCAGGGTCAATATCGCCGCCGCCCGGGAGGAGTAGGGCATCACAGGAATCGGCCTGCATGGGATCGAGGGATACGATTGGGAGGGCCCCCAGGCGGGACAGGGCATCTTGGTAATGGGCCGTTTGGGACGGCATTCCGGCAATCAGGATTTTATTCATGGAAGAATGTCCTTTCGAAAAACAGCGTTTGAGTTTATTATATTCGACGGGAAACGGGAATGCAACGGATACCACAGGGGCAGGGCTGCCTGACCGTACATACGTTTGCTGTACCGTGAAAGTATCCTCTGAATCGGACGTGTGAAAAGTAACGGCAGACAGGAAGGAAGTTTCGTTTAGAAGCGAGAGCCGCGTTGTGTGGCAGAATGAGAGGAAAGATGGAGCAGCTTTTGAAAGAATTAAAGGAGATAATAGATGCTTCGGAAAATATCGTTTTCTTTGGCGGAGCGGGAGTGTCCACGGAGAGCGGGATACCTGATTTTCGGAGTGTGGACGGGCTGTATAATCAGAAATATGACTATCCGCCTGAGACGATCTTGAGCCATACTTTTTATCGGAGGAATCCGGAAGAATTTTTCCGCTTTTACAGGGATAAGATGCTCTTTCCGGATGCCGTGCCCAACGCGGCGCACAGGAGGCTGGCTGAGTGGGAGGCGCAGGGGAAACTGAAGGCGGTGATCACGCAGAACATTGACGGCCTGCACCAAAAGGCAGGGAGTAAAAACGTGTTGGAGCTGCACGGCAGCGTCCTGCGGAATTACTGTGAACGGTGCCATAGATTTTATGATCTGTCCCATATTCAGGATTTGGAAGGAGTTCCCCAGTGCGCATGCGGCGGAAATATTAAACCGGATGTGGTGCTGTATGAAGAGGGACTCGATCAGGATACCGTGAGCCGGGCGGTGTCGGCTATCCGGGCAGCCGACGTGCTGATCGTCGGAGGAACATCCCTGGCGGTCTATCCAGCTGCTGGCCTGATCGACTATTATAGAGGAAATAAGCTGATTCTTATCAATAAAACGCCCACGCCCAGGGATGCCCAGGCAAATCTGATGGTTCAGGGTAGTATAGGTGAGATCTTTGCTGCCCTATGAGGAGACTGGAGGCAGATATGGATATCCAGGTGGGGAATATTGTGAAATTGAAAAAACAGCATCCCTGTGGAAATAAGGAATGGGAGGTACTGCGGGTAGGAGCGGATTTCCGCCTGAAGTGCTTGGGATGCGGCCATCAGATCATGGTTCCAAGGAAACTGGTGGAAAAAAATGTGAGAGAAATCCGCTAAAAAGCTTGAAAAGATGCGGATATTATGCTATTATATTAGCTCGTGATATATAAATTTCCTTGCTCCCCTGCGGGGGCCAGAGACCAGAAGGAGGTAACTATGAGCAAATATGAATTAGCGGTTGTCGTGAATGCGAAAATCGAAGATGAAGAAAGAGCCGGTGTGGTTGACAAATGCAAGGCTCTTATCGAGAGATTCGGCGGCACGATCACAAATGTAGACGAGTGGGGGAAGAAAAGGCTCGCCTACGAGATCCAGAAGATGAAAGAGGGATTCTATTATTTCATCCAGTTCGATGCCGAGACCACTGCGCCTGCTGAGATCGAAAGCCGTGTGCGCATCATGGACAATGTTATGAGATATTTAGTCGTGAAATGCGAAGCATAATCGGAATGGTTGCGTTTCCCGGATTGTACTGAGCGTGCTTTCGCAGTACAGGAGGTAATATGAATAGAGCAATTCTTATGGGACGTTTGACCAGGGATCCGGAAGTAAGATATTCCCAGGGGGAAAATTCCACGGCGATTGCCAGATATACACTGGCTGTGGATCGCAGGTTTACCCGCAACAGCAGCGACGGGGCAACAGCGGATTTTATTAGCTGTGTGGCTTTCGGAAAAAGTGCGGAATTCGCTGAAAGATATCTGCGTAAGGGAATCAAAATCGCTGTCACAGGAAGGATCCAGACGGGCAGCTATGTGAACAAGGACGGCGTGAAGGTCTATACAACCGACGTGATCGTGGACGATCAGGAGTTTGCTGAGAGCAAGAATGCGGCCGGAAATGGCGACGGGGGCTATTCCGGTGGATATTCCGCACCGATGTCCAGACCTGAGCCAAGCGCGCCTGGGGATGGCTTCATGAATATCCCGGACGGGATTGACGAAGAGCTGCCGTTTAATTAACGGGGAAGGGAAGCTGTCCCATGGTGGGACAAGATTGGTATTTTGTATCGATCTTCCTGATTTGAGTACGTACCTTGCGCACAGATGGGTATAGGTAGTTCGTATTCGGGATTCATTTTCAGATAGGAGGCAAAATTATGGCTTATAATAAAGCAGAAAAGACGGATGCTCCGATGAAGAGAAGGGGCGGCGTGCGCAGAAGGAAAAAAGTTTGTGTGTTCTGCGGCAAGGATAATGTGATCGATTATAAGGACGTGAATAAGCTGAAGAGGTATGTATCCGAGAGGGGTAAGATTCTGCCCAGGCGGATCACCGGCAACTGCGCAAAGCACCAGAGAGCCCTTACCGTGGCGATCAAGCGCGCTCGTCATCTTTCCTTGATGCCTTATGTGGCTGAATAAGATAGTCTGAAAACCAGTCATTATTGAATGAAACCCTTCCACGTGGATTGAGCTCATCTCTCCGGCGTGGGAGGGTTTCTTGTATTGAATTGAGAGAATGCCATAGGTGCGTAGGATGGGGGAGCGTGTGCAAAGCGGGGCATTTCGGGACGGACGAGGCGTTTTTGGGTGTTCCCTCTGGCCGGGGTGCCCTTCCCCGCCCCCTTCCATAGCAGTTACAGACCGCTTATTTGTTGGCTTTTGGCAGATTGTGTCGCATACTCGCAGAAGGAAACTATTGGCTTATTGTCAAAAAAATGGTATAATGGCAAAAGCCGTATAATTCCCGATGCTGCGCGGCATGCTGGGGCGACGCCTACAACAGGAAAGGCATGGTATAGCCATGAAAAAAAGAGTGAAGCTGAAAGGGCGGTTGAGAATCTACATGCAGGTTTCCCTGTATCTGGGATTAATGCTTCTGTTGGTGGATCTGGGGGTTTATTTTCTGGATCTGCAGGCGGGGTTTTTGCTGACTTGCTTTTTGGTTTTTTACTTTGGAATGATTCTCTATTTAATGTTTTATAATAGGCCCATTATTATCAACGAACTGGTGAGCTTTGCCACACAGTATGGGCAGATACAGAAGGAGCTTTTGAAGGAACTGGATGTTCCCTATACCTTGCTGGATGAGGATGGAAAGATCATCTGGTACAATGAGGCATTTTCTCAGGCCATACATAACGAGAAGGCAGTGAGGAAATCCATTACGTCTTTTTTTTCATCGGTTACAAAGGACAGGCTCCCTTCGGAGGAGGAGGGCGTGTGTGAATTTGAAATTTCCCATGAGAATAGCGAATTTGTTGCGAAATTCACCAGAATTTCCCTGCGCGAGATGGCTGATGACAGTGATATCATAGGGGAAGAAGAATATCAGGGCTGTCTGTTCGCCATGTGCCTGTTTGACGAGACGGCGTTGAAAATTGCTTTGAAGGAAAACGATGACCAATCCTTGGCGGTGGGACTGATTTATCTTGACAATTATGATGAAGCGTTGGAAAGCGTGGAAGAGGTGAGGCGTTCTCTGCTAACCGCCCTGATCGAAAGAAAGATCAATAAATATGTGGCCTGCTTTGATGGAATCTGTAAGAAGATGGAGAAGGACAAGTATCTGGCGATCCTGCGGAAAAAGGCCGTAGCGCAGATGGGCGAGAAGCGTTTTGAGATCCTGGATGATGTGAAAACGGTGAATATCGGGAACGAAATGGCTGTGACGATAAGCGTAGGAATCGGGCTGGATGGTCTGAGCTATTCCCAGAACTATGAATTCTCGAGAACGGCAATCGACCTGGCTTTGGGCCGCGGCGGGGATCAGGCTGTGGTGAAAACGCCGGAGCAGATCAGTTACTATGGCGGAAAGAGCCATCAGGTGGAGAAGAACACCAGGGTAAAAGCGCGTGTGAAGGCCCACGCCCTCAGCGAGATCATCACCAGTAAGGATCGGATCCTGATCATGGGCCATCGTATGGCCGACGTGGACAGCTTTGGCGCGGCCATTGGGATCTACCGGATTGCAAAGGCACTGGAGCGCCGGGCGCAGATCGTAATCAACGATATTACCACTTCCGTCCAGCCGTTAATCGAGATGTTCCAGAACAACAGGGAATATGAGCCGGATATGTTCCTGCGCAGCCAGCAGGCTATAGAGATGGCAGGGAGCAATACGGTGTTGGTGGTGGTGGATGTGAATAAACCCAGCATTACCGAGTGCCCAGAGCTCTTAAAGATTTGTAAATCGATTGTGGTGTTGGACCATCACAGGCAGGGGACGGAGACCATTGAGAATGCCACGCTGTCCTATGTGGAGGCCTATGCTTCGTCCGCCTGTGAGATGGTATCCGAAATTTTGCAGTATATCAATGACGGGGTACGCATCAGGGGTGAGGAAGCGGACTGCATGTATTCCGGCATTGTGATCGATACCGATAATTTTATGACGAAAACAGGCGTCCGTACCTTTGAGGCAGCAGCTTTCCTGCGGCGCAACGGCGCTGATGTAACGCGGGTACGCAAGCTCTTCCGAGAGAATGCGGCAGAATATAAGGCCAAGGCGGATGCGGTGAGCCAGGCGGAAATTTACCGGGAGTATTACGCAGTATCCGTATGCAGAAGCGAAGGGCTGCAGAGTCCGACGATCGTAGGCGCCCAGGCGGCCAATGAGCTGCTCAACATGAAGGGGGTGCGCGCCAGCTTTGTGCTG
The DNA here is from genome assembly GCA_947650005.1 of uncultured Lachnospiraceae bacterium. Taxonomy (GTDB): domain Bacteria; phylum Bacillota; class Clostridia; order Lachnospirales; family Lachnospiraceae; genus Eisenbergiella. The sequence continues at coordinate 4,820 of CANSTU010000032.1, read as the reverse complement.
ACGGAGTATCAGGGGCGTGTCTATATCAGCGCCCGCTCTATAGATGAAGTCAATGTGCAGGTGATTATGGAGCGGATGGGCGGCGGAGGCCACATGAGCGTGGCAGGTTGTCAGGTGGACAATGCCCAGCCGTCGGAAGTGATCAGGCGAATCAAGGAAACACTGGATAAAATGATAGAGGAAGGTGAATTGAGACAATGAAAGTGATTTTACTGGAAGATGTAAAGAGCCTTGGGAAAAAAGGGGAAGTGGTCAATGTAAACGACGGATACGCCAGAAATTACATTCTCCCTAAAAAGGTGGGGGTGGAAGCGACAGGGAAGAACTTGAACGACCTGAAGCTGCAACATGCGAACGAAGAGAAAAAAGCAAAGGAGATTCTGGAAGCAGCTCAGGCCTTTGCAAAGGAACTGGAAAATAAGTTCGTGGTCATCAAGATGAAAGCTGGAGAAGGCGGCCGGGTCTTTGGTTCCGTTTCTTCTAAAGAAATCGCCGCTGCTTTTAAAGAACAGTGCGGTTTGGAGATCGATAAGAAAAAAATTCAGTTAACCGACGGAATAAAAGCTTATGGAACTTATGATGTCCCGGTGCGTCTTCATCCCCAGGTGACGGGAAAACTGAAGGTCAAGGTTGAAGAATAGAGTACACAAGATTGGGATTGAAACGGAAAGAAGATAAGTTTGGAGGGAGACTTCCGAACTCTCTATTGGTACGGTGTCTCAGGCGCAGCCTGCGATACACAGGGGTATACGGATGACATCGATGGACGAGGCTGTTTTAAAGAGAGTACTGCCCCATAGTATGGAAGCGGAGCAGTCGGTGATCGGTTCTATGATCATGGATAGAGAAGCCATTGTGATCGCTTCGGAGTCGGTCACCGGAGAAGATTTTTATAATAAATCCTATGGAGTGGTTTTTGATTCTATGGTGGAGCTCAATGACCAGGGACAGCCGGTGGATCTGGTCACTCTGCAGAACCGTCTGAAGGAAAAGGATGTCCCGCCGGAAGTCGCCAGTCTGGAATTCATCAGGGAGCTTTTGGTGGCCGTTCCAACCTCTGCCAACATCAAATACTATGCCAACATTGTGGCGGAAAAGGCCGTGCTGCGGCGTCTGATCCGTCTGATGGAAGAGATCACAAACAACTGCTATGCGGGAAAGGACAGCATGGAAGCGCTTCTGGAGGATACGGAGAAGCGGGTGTTCGATCTGATCCAACGCAGGAATACCGGAGATTTCGTGCCGATCCGGGAAGTGGTAATGAATGCCATGGATAAGATTGAGAAAGCTTCCCATAGCGATGGGAATGTAACCGGAATCGCTACGGGCTTTATTGATCTGGACTACAGAACTGCGGGTATGCAGCCCTCTGATCTGGTGTTGATCGCTGCCAGGCCTTCCATGGGAAAGACGGCGTTCGTGCTGAATATTGCGGAGTATGTGGCATTCCGTTCCCGGGAATGCGTGGCCATATTCAGTCTGGAAATGAGCAAGGAGCAACTGGTAAATCGGTTGTTCGCCATGGAATCCAAGGTGGATTCCCAGCATCTTCGTACAGGGAACCTATCGGATAACGAATGGGAAAAGCTGATCGAAAGCGCAGGGATGATCGGTCAGTCAAATCTGATCATTGATGATACCCCAGGTATCAGCGTTCCGGAACTACGTTCTAAATGCCGTAAATTTAAGCTGGAAATGGATTTAAAGATGGTGATAATAGACTATCTCCAGCTGATGTCGGGAAGCGGGAGGGGAACTGACTCCAGGCAGCAGGAAATTTCCGATATTTCCAGATCCCTTAAAGCGATTGCCCGGGAACTGCAGGTTCCGGTATTGGCCCTTTCGCAGCTTAGCCGTGCCGTGGAGCAGCGCCCGGATCATCGGCCCATGCTTTCGGATTTGCGCGAATCTGGCGCCATCGAACAGGACGCGGATGTGGTCATGTTCATTTACAGGGATGATTATTACAACCCGGACACGGAGAAAAAGGGAATTGCCGAGATCAACATAGCGAAACAGAGAAACGGGCCGATCGGCACCATTGACCTGGTATGGTTGCCTGAATTCACGAAATTTGCCAATTTGGAAAGATAGGGATGTGGTTGGATGATCATCGTCCCAAAACATGATATTACGAAAGAGGACTCATTTGCGTGGGGCCTCTTTTTATTTTCAGGAATTTGAGCGCCCGCAAAAGCGGGCGGATAGGAGCAAAGTTGAAAGAAAGGCGCTTTCAACTCCCTTGATTCGAGCGCCCGCAAAAGCGGACAGATAGGAGCGGATATGAGTATGGAAAAGAGTCAGACAGAAGAAAAATATCTTATTTCGGAAACGGCCAGGCTTGTGGGAGTGGAGAGCCATGTGCTACGTTATTGGGAGGAGGAATTGAAACTTCCCATACGCAGGAACGAATTGGGACATCGGTATTACACCAGCGAAGATGTGGAACAGTTCCGCGAAATCAAAAAAATGAAAGAACAGGGGCTGCAGCTTAAAGCAATCCGTACGGTGTTAACGGACAGCAGCATGCAGGTAATGGTGCCGCTGCAGAGCAGAGAGATCGCTGGAGAAGAGGGACAGCTTGCCCCTGGGCCTTCCGAAGGGGATAAGGGGGCTCGCCTTCAGATGCTCCTTCATAATCTGATATCTCAGGCTGTACGGGAAAATAACAAGGAAATGACCCGGGAAATAAGGGAAACAATTTTGAAGGAGCTGGATTACCAGTTCCGGGCGCAGGACGAGGAAAATCGCAAGCGGGATCAGGAACGGATGGAGCGGGAAGAAGAACATTTTCGAAAACTGGATGAGAAACTGAGGGAATACAGCAGAAAAAAGACTGGAATCTGGGAACGTAGAAAAAAGGAAACAGGAGAAGCACAAGCACAGGCAGCATCGGCAGATAAAAAGAGGGTTGGATCGGTGTTTGGAAAAAGAAAGAAGCATTCGCCTATGTGAATGCTTCTTTCCGCGTGCGCTTAGCAGCACATGTTTCCTATGTTTTCTGGAATATTTCCCCAAAGAGACGCCGCACCGCGGACTGATTAACCCTGGGAGATAGCGCCTGTAGGGCAGGCTCCTGCACAGGAACCACATTCAATACAGGTATTCGCATCGATCACGTACTGTCCGTCACCAGCGGAGATAGCGCCGACAGGGCACTGTCCTTCGCAGGTTCCGCAGCTTACACAAGCATCACTGATTACATATGCCATAATAAAATCCTCCTTTGCGATAGTTAATTATCAATAACTATTCTAATATAGAAACGAGTTTTGTACAAGATTTTTTTCCGGTAATCCTGTTATTTTTTTGTACTTTTTAGAAAACACAGATACCATTTTTCGAAGGCCCAAAATCTCCATTCTGTGATCCTGCAGGCCGCGTCCTTTAAAGGGAAATGGACCGTTCATTTGATTGCTGTGATTAGGCGCTTCCACGGCTCCTCCTGGCATATTCCTCTCTGCACGGCGTCCCGGCATGGGAAGAAATGTAAATTAATAAGATGTTGCAATGGATTGGGCAGCTGCATAGCTTGAACATTTGTGGGAAAAGTATTATACTGAACTGGACAGTTGTGTATACGGCTGAAGTTTTCATAAGAAAAGGAGGTTGGCAAAATGGCTGACATTACCAAAGAAATGACGATCGGGGAAATCCTCAGGATGAACCCGGATGTGGCTCCTGTATTGATGAATGCGGGAATGCATTGCCTGGGATGCCCTTCAGCTCAGGGAGAGAGCCTGGAAGAGGCGGCAATGGTTCATGGGATCGATATCGATGAACTGATGAAGGCGGTGACAGCGGTATAAAAGGCGGAAGCCGCAGTTGAAGGAGATATGCACCTTTACTGAACACGAAACAGGCGGCACGGAATTGGCCGCCTGTTTTTTTGCCATGAACCGATACATGGAACTTGGAAGCATTTGTTTACATAAAAGGCGAAATAGAATCCAAAGGATTAGACCTTGTTCAAAGACTGCAAGGCATTCCCAGCGAGTATTAATTCACAGTGTTCCTCCAGAAAGGCTTCCTGGCCGGGTACGCTTTTTTCCTGGCGGCCATATTCAGACAGGCAATTGCAAAGCCGGTTGAATTCCTCAGGCGTATGGCTGCCGTTGGTAACCAAAAGGATATACCTTCCTGAGGTATTGTCTTTGTAGAGGAAGTTGCTTCCATGGTAGATACCATCCAGCACATGGGCCAGCCGTATGACATGATTCAGCGTGGAAAAGGAATAGAGCAGTGTAAGGGATAACGGCTTATCAGCATCTGTCCCTTCTGAAGCGGCTGCATCTGTGTTATCCTTCTGTCCGCCTGCAAGGGTGGTTCGGCTTTCACGGATCCGTTTAAAGAGATCCAGCACATCATCCGCCCCTTCACTCAGTTCCTGAATCATATCTTCCAGAGAATCGTCGTCATGGATACTGGGGGCAAATTTGGAAAAACGTGTATCCAGCTCCTCTGGATCCTCTACCTTAGTGATGATAAGGACAATACAATCGGAGTTTAAAGGGATGGCTTCTATCATAAGAGGGATATCTTCTGCTTCAAATCCAAATTTTTGTGCGGCCTGCTGCATCATATCCCGAAACAGGTTTTTTGCTTTTTCCGTGCCATAGGCAAGCTCGCTGATCTTCAGTTCCCGATCGGCCAAGTCGGCTTTGGTGAGAGTACAGCGAATCTGATGATCGTTTACTTTCTCAATTTTCATAGTTACTCCCATCTGCGCGCAAAGCGCGTATTTCAATCAGGGAGATTGAAAGGGCTTTCTTTCAATCATGCTCCCGTCTGCGCGCAAGGCGCGCATTTCAATCAGGGAG
>CANSTU010000031.1 GCA_947650005.1 uncultured Lachnospiraceae bacterium | reverse complement strand
TTAAAGGTTAGGATTTGATAGAATCTGAAGTGAAAAATTAAGGTGGAACCGTGCAACAAGCACCCTTAAAGATACGATGATAAGTATCTTTAAGAGTGCTTTTCTTATGTTAATCAAAAATGTTTCAAGAAAGGAACTAGGTTGAAAAATGTCTTTGCAGCCATTGTTCAACCATGAATTTATGCCTGCCAATGCAGGCATGGAGGGTTCGTGTGAAAAAAAATCTTCACACGCAAATTTGTGCCTGCAGCCCAAATTCGCAGGTTACGGAAAGGCATGGTGATTAACATGAAGATTAAAATGAGAGACGGTTCCATCCTAGAGGCTGGTTTTGAGGAAGAATTGGGGCGAAATGCATTCAGGCATACGACGGCGCACATTCTGGCACAGGCCGTAAAAAGACTGTATCCCACCGCCAAATGTGCAATAGGCCCGTCGATTGCGGAGGGTTTCTACTATGATTTTGACTTCGATTTTCGCTTTTTGGAAGAAAACTTTGCGGAAATAGAAGCGGAAATGAAGAAAATCGTAAAAGAAAACCTGCAGCTGAAGCACTTTACAATAGACCGAAAAAAAGCGATGCAGGCCTTGGAAGAAAGAAATGAAACGTATAAAATGGAGCTATTGAATGAACTGCCTGAAAATGAGGAAGTCAGCTTTTACCAGCAGGGAGAATATTTAGAAATGTGCGCAGGGCCTCATGTGGCATACACAAGCGCAATTAAGGCGTTTAAGCTGTTGTCCATTGCAGGCGCCTATTGGCGCGGCGACGAAAAGAACAGAATGCTCACCCGAATCTATGGCACGTCATTCCCAAGCCAGGATATGCTGGAAAACTACTTAAACCGATTGCAAGAGGCCAAAAAGAGGGATCATAGAAAATTAGGCAAAGAATTAGGCCTATTTGCACTGTTGGAAGAGGGCCCAGGGTTTCCTTTTTTCCTTCCAAAAGGGATGATATTAAAAAATCTGTTGATTGACTATTGGAGAAGGCTGCACGCAAGAGAAGGATATGTGGAAATATCCACGCCGATCATGTTAAACCGCCAGCTTTGGGAAACGTCCGGGCACTGGGAGCATTACAGGGATAATATGTATACAACCCTGATCGATGGGGCGGATTTTGCCATAAAACCCATGAGCTGTCCGGGCGGCATGCTCGTATATAAGATGGAACCCCGCTCCTATCGCGAATTCCCGATGCGCATCAGCGAACTGGGATTGATACACAGAAACGAAAAATCGGGGACTTTGCACGGCCTTATGCGCGTCCGCTGTTGTACGCAGGACGATGCCCACATCTTTATGATGCCGGAACAGATACCAGGCGAGATAAAGGGTGTCGCCCGTCTGATAGACGAGGTGTATTCCGACTTTGGCTTTAAATATCATGTAGAGCTATCCACAAGGCCGGAAAATTCCATCGGGAGCGACGAAGATTGGGAAACGGCGACGGACGGCTTAAAAAATGCACTGGATGATTTAAAGCTTCCATACGTTATAAACGAGGGAGACGGAGCATTCTACGGCCCGAAGATCGATTTCCACCTAGAAGACTCCCTTGGAAGGACATGGCAGTGCGGGACCATTCAGTTGGATTTTCAGCTTCCGCAGCGTTTTGAGGCGGAGTATATCGGGGAGGACGGGAAGAAACATCGCCCGATTATGATACATCGGGTTGTATTCGGTTCCATCGAGCGGTTCATAGGTATCTTGATTGAACATTTTGCCGGAAAATTCCCGCTATGGCTCTCACCAATTCAGGTAAAAGTATTGCCTATTTCAGATAAATACGCCGATCATGCAAAAGCAATTGAAATGGCCCTGAAAAAAGAGGGATTGCGCTGCGAAACAGATGGGAGGGCCGAAAAAATAGGATACAAAATAAGGACCGCGCAATTGGAAAGGATTCCCTATATGCTCATCATCGGCGAGAAGGAAGTGAACCAGAACACAGTTTCCGTCCGCAAAAGGGACGAAGGCGATTTGGGAAGTATGCCAATCGGACAATTGCTGGAAATTCTGAAAAAGGAAGGCATTTGAGAATCCTTCCTTTTTTTACAGAAGCAATGAAAGAAGGGCTTGTCCGAGAAGGAAAAGGGGCAAGTCTGCCCCTCTCCTTCCTTTGAATCCGAGGGTCCCTAATATTTCCAGCCAAGAAATGCGGGCTCCTAATCCATCCACATCCCATGGCACCTATACTTCTTTGGACTGCGTCTCCAGTCCTCCACTTTCTTTAGGATCTCGTCCACCGCTGCCGCATAAATCTCTTCCCCGAATGCGGCCGTGGATTCTCCTGGCCTGCGTTCCGACATGACGCCGTATTCCAGCTCCTCCGCGGCCAGGGACAGATCCACGGTCTGCGGATGGGAAGCCAGGAGATGGGAGGTTTCCCATCCGCCCGCATGGTCTCCGGCCGGTTCGTATTTTCCCCGCAGCAGATGAAAATCGGCCACAGCCATGCCCGCGATCCGCTTCCATTTCTTATCATACGCCCATTGATTATAGGAAAGAACTGCGCTTCTCGCGTGCTCGATGAGCGGATAATGGCCCACGACGAAGACCGCCAGTTCAAAACCATAGGAGGCTGCCTCCGTCATGATATGAATCAAATGCTGTTGATAATGATTGATCTGTTCCATGCCGGAATAGGGAAAACGATCCTCCCCAAACAGAGCCTTGTCGATCCCCAGCCGCCGGGCAATTCCCCCCTGATACTTCGGATCCGTCTCCAACAGTGAATTCACCCTGCTCTCCCCATAATAGACCGTCGGAAAGGCCACCCCTCCCGCGGCCGCACACCGCAGCGCCATTTCCTCCGCCTGCAGGCCGTCCGCCCCCATCGGATTATGCAGACCATGCCATTCCAGCGTCCCCAAAGGGATGTACGCCACCGGACAGGCCTCCCTTCTGACCCTCCATTCATCCGGTCTGAGATAATGAAACCTTACTTCCATATTTATAGCCATTCTCCTTTCAAAGTCTGGGAGGCTTTGTGCGTAGCACAAATCTCCAGATTGAAAATTTCAATTTTCCAACTTGCACCCATCTGCGCGCTTTAGCGCGCACTCTTATCCCTGACAAATACAGGACCGGCTCGGCGGCCCCTCCTATCCTTTGATTCCTCCCATGATCATTCCTTCCATGAACAGCTTCTGACACAGAAAGAAGAGCGTCATGATCGGTATGACGGATACCACCGCTCCGGCAAACAACAGATTATAATTATTCCCGTAGGGCGACAGATAGGTCTGCAGCCCCACGGTCAGCGTGAAATTCACGTTTTTGGACATGACGATCAGGGGCCAGAGGAAATCGTTCCAGGCCGTGGTGGCCTGCAGGATGATCATGGAGGCGAAGGCGGGCTTCATCAGAGGCCCCATGATATGTAAGAAAATCCGGATCTCCCCGCAACCGTCGATTCTGGCCGCATCCATATATTCCGGCGACAGGGACTGCGCGTACTGCAGAAAGAAATAGACCGTAAAACCGGATACCGCAAAGGGCAGCACCACTCCCATATAAGAATTGAGCAAATGGAACTGGTTCATTTCATTATAAAGGGGAATCATCAATGTCTCCACCGGTATCATCATGGTGCTCAGGATCAGCACCACAATCGCCTTCCTGCCCTTGAAATCATACATCGCCACGCCGTATCCCACCATGGAGGACAGGGTGATGGATAAAAAGGTAAAAAGGATGGTGATCAGGATGCTGTTTTTAAACCAGGAAAAGAACAGGCCGTCGTCGTCCGTCCAGAGCATGGAATAATTCTCCGTGCCCAGCATATCCGGCGTGATTTTCAGGGCAATCCCGTTCTTGAATACCAGGCTCATGTCCGTGACAAAGGAGGTGGTCACCAGATAGACGAAGGGAGCCAAGCAGATCACCGCCACGACGAGGAGCAGAAACGCCACGCAGGCTTGATAGATTTTCGCGTTCTTTCTTTTCACTGTCTTTATCCCTCCTTTTTGCCGATCCGGAAAAATTTAATATATACAACGTTCAGTATCATCAGCAGCCCGAAAAGCGCCACGGACATGGCCGACGCATAGCCCATATCGAACTGTCCGAACGCGGTGCGGTAGATGTAGAGAACGATGGTCAGCCCGATATCCCCGGGCGTTTTGCTGTTGGGCCAGAGCACATAGCTTTCTCCGAACATCCGCAGTCCTCCATAGGTGAGGATCGTCACCACGAAGATGAGGATGGGTTTCACCCCGGGCAGCGTCACGTGCCGAAACCTCTGCCAAGCGGAAGCCCCGTCCACATAGGCCGCGTCGTACAGCTCCGGAGGGATGGTCTGGAGGGCGGACAGGAAATAGAGGATATTCGTCCCCAGCCAGCGCCAGGTGGATGTGAAAACCAACGCCACGATTCCCGTAAGGGACGTATCATAGAGCCATTCCTTTGGCTGGGCCCCGAAAAACTGCATCGCCAGATTCAGCGGGGTATCCACGTTGCTGCCGAAAAACAGGCGGAAGAAGATACCTGCCACGATAATGGACGTCAGGGCCGGAATATAGATCGCCGTCCGGAATACGTTTCGGCACGGCGTCAGCTTATTGTTCAGAACCACTGCCAGAAAAAGCGCCAAAGCCACGTTGACCACGATGATACCTACCGTAAAGCCCAGGCTGTTTACGATCGCCGCCCCGATGTGGGTATCCGACAGAAGTCGTTCGTAATTCCCCAGCCCCACGTACCGGTACTTACTGATCCCTTCCAGCTTGTGAAAACTGGTATATACCATATTGATCATGGGATAGAACAGAAACAGGAAAAAGGAGATCAGAAAAGGGGCGCAGAAGAAATAGGGCGCCGTTTTCTGGGTGATTAGTCTTTTTTTATTCATAATCCCTACCTCCATGCCGCGCTTTGCGCGGCCGAGCGCAGCTGCTGCGAATCGGAAAGGCCACACAAGACGGGCGGCCACGGCAGAGGTCTTTTTTTCTAAATCCATCCGCGGTATGCTGTACCCATATTGTGGAACTGTTAGATCCTGCAACAGCCTCGTTGTATATGCATAAAGACGGCGCCTGCCAGTCAGGTTCTCCCTGCCGCAAGCGCCTGCTTTTTTTCAGCCCCATACCGCATCTCCACATCACTGCGGACCGGAATGCTTCTCTGCCCGCAGCGGTATGGAGATCCCGTTCAACTGCGGTGCGGGCCGATACCATTTACCGGGCGCTTTTCATCTGCGGCACGGGCCGATACCGCTTACTGCGCGCTCTTAATCTCCGCCGCAGCATTGCCCAAAGCCTCCTCCGGCGTGGCGCTCTTCTCATTGAGCACCCTAAACAGAATATCCGTGGCGATCAGGGAATTGGCTAGGGAGAACTGCGGGGATGCGGTGATGTTGCTGGGATGGAATTTATCCTTCATCCCGAGCACCACTTCAAAAATATCGCTTCCGAAGTAATCGGTATACTTGTTCTGGGCCTTCATCACATCCGTATCCCAGATGTCCCAACGAAGCGGGTCAAATCCGAGCACGTTCCAGATCTTCTCCGCGCCTTCCGCGCTGATCTTCGCTTCCGCCAGGAAACGGGAAGCCAGATCCGGGTTCTCGCACTGGGTGGTAATGCTGGTGGCCGTGCCGCCGAATACCGGGTATACGCTGCTCTCATCCCATACCGGAGGGGCTGCCACCTGGATCTTACCGGCCAATTCCGGCATATAGTCGGTGAATCTGCCCATGTACCACAAACATTCCAGCATGGAAGCCGCACCGCCCTGGGACATATAGCCATAGTATTCTTCCGTATGGAAACCGCCACCAGGCGTGGTCACAGCCGTGCCATCCTCAATCATGCTCAGCATGAAGTCCAGAACCTCCGCATTTTCCTTGCTGTCGATGATGCAGTTTCCGGACTCATCAAAATAGTCGCCCTTCTTCTCTCCGGCCATGATATAATAGCTCCAGGAGTCGTTTACTTCAAAGGTAATAATGGGCTTTCCGGTGGCCTCCAGTACCTTCTTTCCGGCTTCATGGAGATCGTCCCAGGTTACGATATCCTCCACCTTAACCCCTGCCTGATCCAGGATTTCCGTATTGTAGAACATGATCGGCGCGCCCACATGATACTCGATGCCATAGTAGTTCCCGTTATACTTATAGATATCCAGCACGGGTTCCAGGAAATTTTGTTTCTCCGGCTCAATGATATCGTTCAGGGGAACGAATACCTCCGTGTCTCCCTGCATGAAATCGCTGAACCTGGCCACGTTTACGTCCACGATATCCGGCGCCCCGTCCCCGGACTGCAGGGTGATCAGCAGCTTGCTGTGCATATCCTCCGTGGGATAGGTTTCCGTCTGCAGCTCGATGGGCTCGTCCGGGTGGTTTTCATTCCAAACGGTCACCGCATCCTGCAAAAACTCCGTATGCTGTTCCACATAGGTCCAGAAAGTTAGCTGGGTAGCTTCCCCTGTGGCCGCTGCCGACGCAGCTTCCTCTTCCTTTGATTCCTCCGGCTCAGACGCTTCCTCCTGGGAACTTTCCTGTGCTGCAGGCTGGGAAGACGCCTCGTCCGAGCCACCGGACGATCCGCCGCAGCCACCGAGGAGGGAAACCGCCAGTGCGCTGCTCAGTAACAATGCTACGATTCTTCTTTTCATACCTTTTTCCTTTCCACTCTCGTATGTAAATGTTTCTGTAGCTTTATTATAGAAGCGGATTTCCCTTCCAACCATTAAGAATTTTAACCTTTATTCTAACTATTTTGCCTGTTTTCCCTTTATCCTCCCATATTTTTTGTATAATCTGACGGCGCAACGCCGTGAATTTCCTTGAACAGCATGTAAAAATAATTATAGTTATAGATTCCCACCTCACAGGCCACCTCATTCAGGGAAAGCCTGCCGGAGTTCATCAATTCCTTTGCCTTCTCCATCCGGGCTTGGTTGATATAATTCACCAATGTCATTCCCGCTCCCTTCTTAAAGGTGCGGCTTAGGTAGGAAGGGCTGACCGAAAGCTTTTCCGCGATTACGGACAGGGATATTTTTTCCCGATAATGGGCCTCGATATACGCGATGGCATCCTGGACGATCCCGCTGTAGGAGGCAATCTTTCCCACCCGTCTGATTTCCTCCTGCAGCAGGCGGAATTTTTCCGTCAGATAGGCCTTGAGCTCCTGGAACGTCCCGATCCGGAAGTATTCCTCGTAAGGATTTTCTTCCCCGAAAATCCGCTCTCCCTCCAGGTCGTGTTCCTCCATCTTCCGGATGAGCAGCGTCATGATCTCCACATAGAAAACCTGCATCTGGCTCTTGGAATAGGCCTTCTCTTCCATCTGCGTAAAAATCTCGTCAAAAAGCCCTTCCATGTCTTCCCCGGCCTGCAGGCAGCGCATTAGCCTTTCTTCCTGCCCGATGCTCCACCGGAAGATTCCCGTCCCGGCCTGTTCTTCCATGAAAGCGATGAATGCCTTTTCCCCGTGGAAATCGTGCTCCTTCTGGATTTCCTTGGCCTTGCGTATCACCTCCGCGATATTTTCACACTGTTCCATAATTGTGGATACCACAAAGGACATATCCGCGCTGCAGAAACGCTTCACATTCCTCTGGATCTGCTCCACGATCTCCGAAATTTCCTGGGATTCCTTATTTTCCGCGGACAGAAGCAGGAGATAATTCCATCTCTCCAGCTGGATCACCAGATAATCCCTGTAATATTTGATGGTTTCGTCCATCAGGATCCGCACGGCATCCTCATTTACCGTCACGTTCTTTGTATCCATTCTGCCCAAAATCAGTACCAGGGAACCCTTCAGCCATTCCATGTGCAGTTCCTTCAGTTCCTCCTGCCGCTGGGAATGGCGGTCGTGCAGGAGCAGATAAATCAAATGCTCCCTCTTTTCCTGTATGGAATATTCCGAGGCCTCTCCATCCACCCGCAGCGCGGCGATGGCTGTGGAAATGGCGTTCTCCAGCACGTCTTCCGTCAGTTGATGTTTCAGGAGATAATCGCTGGCGCCTCCCTTCAGGCTCCTTCTCACATAGTCAAAATTATCGAATGCGCTGATGGCAATCACCTGCATTCGATCCCCGTACCGGTCGATGTAGTCGATCAGCTCCATCCCGTCGATGCCCGGCATACTGATGTCGGTGATCACGATATCCGGGTGATACCGTTCGATCAATTCTATGGCTTCCTTTCCGTTGGACGCCTCCGCCGCTAGCTCACAGGAAAGGCTTTCCCAATGGATCATCCGTCTCAGCTGGAGCAAAATAATGGGATCGTCATCCACCAACAGAATCTTATGCATCCATCATCCCTCCTTTTTGGATCATCGGCAGACGGATCTCCACCGTTGTAAAGATATTCTTCTCGCTTTTCATGGTCAGTCCGTATTCCTCCCCCATCATCAGCTTAATCCGCCTGTCCACGTTTCCGATCCCGATGCCGCTGAACCTGGATTTCTCCTGGTTGCGCGGCTTTGCGATGATCTTCTCGATCTTGCCGCTTTCGATCCCGATCCCATTATCCGTGATGGTAAAGCAGATTTTCCCATCTCTCTGGGAACCCTTGATGGAAATAACGCCCCGTCGGTTGGCCGGTTCGATCCCGTGGATGATGGAATTCTCCACCACAGGCTGTAAGATAAAACGGGGCATCATGCAGGAAGCGATTTCCTCGTCGATCTGGATGTCCACCGTGAACTTCCCCAGAAGCCGGTAATCCTGGATGATGATATAATTCTTAATCACCCGAAGCTCCTCTTCCACGGTATGCAGGCTGTCATCGTTTTTCATACTGTCACAGAGCAGCTCGATGATGGCATTTACCAGGATCTCTATGGTTTCCTCCTTTTTCATCCTGGCGATATAGGATACGGTATTCAGGGTATTGGAAAGGAAATGCGGGTTGATCTGCGCCTGCAGAGCCTGGATTTCCAGCTTTCTCTTCTGTTTTTCATTGTTCTTGACCCGTTCCATCAGTCCGTTGATCTTCCGGGCCATTTTATTGAACTGCCGCACCAGTTTGGTAATCTCGTCGTTTCCCGTTTCCTCCAGCGCGATCGCCAGATTTCCCTTTTCGAATGCTTCGATCCCCCGGACCGTCTCATTCATGGGGCCAAGGATGCTATAGGAAAACAGGAAAGTGAACCCGACCCCCAGAAGAAGGCCTGCCAGCGCTACCCCCAGGGAGCTAAGAAGCACGGAGCGCAGATCCGCCCGCAGATATTCCTGGGGAATTAAAAAGAAAACCCGCCATTCGTTTTCCTCCAGCCTACGGCAGAGAGGCACCATCCTCTGTCCGTGTATGGTCACGGCCTGCGTATTCCTTCCGCCCGCCCCATCTATCGTCCCCAAAATTTCCGGATAGGGGTAGGCTTCCCCCACCACGGCATACGTCCCGGCGGTGGAAACAATAATACCGTCCGGATCCACGATAAAGGTTTCCGCCTGGATTTCCTGGTTGATCGCCTTGTAGATGTCGGAAAAGTTGCTCTCGTCCACCTGCATGACCATATAGCCGATCACCTCGCCCGACTTTCTCTGTTTGACCACTTTGCCTATGACGATCTCCCCGCCCCGTTTGTTTCCCCTTCCCCGGTATCTGGCATCCTCCCCGTTCACCGCCCGGAATACGCATTTTCCGTCGTTCTCATCGCATTCTTCCAAAAATGCCTCCAGGAATTCCCTTTCCAGCGTGACATTGTAGATATCTTCACCGTACACATTCACCCGCTGATGCTCCAGCGTATACAAGGTAATACTGGACACGATGTTGTCAAAGACGTACTTGGTGCTCATCATCTGGGTGATATTTACCTTGGCGCTGTTGAGCATGCGGCTGTTATACTCGTTATAATTGGACAGTACATCCTGGATCTCCGGCATATAGCTGATCTCTATGCTGTCGTTGCGCACCTTCTCGATTTTCTTATCCACATTGCTGCTCAGCTGGTTCATCACTTCATTTACGGAGATGAAGACTTTCTCCTGAATGACGCTGCTGCTCTTCCTGTAAGACCAGACCTCCGTCATGATCAGGGGAAGCAGCGTGGCGAAAATGAACATGATAAACAGCCGGTTGAAGATGTTCACATTCCTCATCCAGTCGGTGATAGCAATCCCTGCATTTTTCAGTTTTTCCCTCCACATATGGTTTCCCCCCGGGGCAATGATTTGGTTTCAGTATAGCATAGGAGGGGAAAGATATCCACGGCAATTGTTGGGATGGGGAGCGAGTGGGGGATATGCTGATCAGCCCCTTAGTCTTTCTTTGTCCAGGCGGATGCCCCAGTACCCGACAGGGCCTGCCCCAAGAAACGCGTTTCAAAATGGCGCAGCGTCCGTTTCAAAATCCCAAATGTCTGTACACTGTGAATTCTTGTACCAACCAGTGACAGTATACTTATTATCATTTGGTGCTGTAGGTTCTTTTATCTTACTTCCTGCACCAATTTTTTGGAGCAGTTCCATCCAATGTACAGAAAATTTGCGCTTCTTTATCCGAACAATTTAATATAATTTCTGTTTCTCTAATTACGGTGGAATTAGCAGCTACATTTGCCGATTGAACCAAACCATTTTAATTGAAATAGTATTCAATTTTTTGTCTTTCCTTAAAATGTTCCCATAAGATCCTTCCCCCGTCTGGTATCCAGAAGCGGCAAGTCCAACACTATGATATCAATTCCCTTCTCCTTTGTAAGAATCCGCCACTGATCCAATATTTCCGCATAATTGCGTCCCAGTTGATCTATGCTCTTAATGGAAAGCAAATCGTCCCTTTTCATCCGCCTTACCATTTTCTAATAGGACATGCGATCAAAATTTTTTCCGGACTACTTATCCATAAAGATGTTTTACACTTTTTTATCTGTTTTTCATTCATCACAAAGAAAAAAGGCCAGAGTTCCTGCCTAAAACAGATATCGACATTTCTCACAGGATAGCCTATCGTCAATAAAAAACCGCAGGACAAATATAATCATCTGTACTGCTAACTCTATGTAATGACTGAATGGCAAAAATAAAGCATATAGATTTTCAATTTCTATATGCTCTACCGCCGTTACTTATCAAATTTTTGACTAATTGAATGATTATACTAACTGCATAACCTTGGCTTTCATTTCTTTCCATTCATCAAGCGACAGTTAAGATACACACTCTGTAAATTCTTCAAGTGTCATTTTCCCTTTTCTTATTAGCTGTTCTGCCAGTGCTTTTTCTGTATCATGCTTTTCTTGATACAGCCTGTTTTGTCACTCCATGCTTTTTTATCTGTTCGTTAAAAATTTTACAATAAACGTTAAATTTTTTTCTCAACCATTTTAAAGTCTGCCGGAAAAGGTGAACCATATTATTTCCCGACAGACCCTATCTCATCATTTACGCCCTCTTCCACCGTTTTAAAGTCGGGAACCAGCTTCGCATCATCCGCTCCGCATCATCCTAGGTGCCAAAGGGATACCCGTTTTGTTCGTTGAACTCCAGGTTCAGGGTGATCATGTCGTCCATGGTGGCGTCCGGGGAGGTAAAGGCCCCGTTTTGATAGCAGTAGCGGCAGTACTCACTGCTCGCAGACCCGTCCGCCTCAGTCCCCGCATCCTCGGGCTTATCTAAGGGCATACCGCAGCATTGACAAAATTTCTGTTCTTCCATTGGGATAACCTCCTTATATTGGGCGGGGCTTTCTTCCCCGTCTCTGATATAAGGATACGCCTTCAAACCTGACACGGTCTGTCCAGTTTCATAAACTTTTCCCAATTTTTTTACTTCTTTGGCGAGGATATCCCTCCAATAGGCCGGCGACTGCACCTCCAGCTGGCTTCCGAAGGACAAAAGGAAGGACAGCAGCCATTGATCCTCTGGGAACATACAGTGCACCGACAGGTATCCGTCCGGCTCCACAACGATCCGGTCCGGGTGGAAATAATCCCGCACTCTCCAGGCTGCGGAGGGCGCAAATCTCAACTGCAACCCCACCCCCTGGCCGTTCGCACGCGCAGGGGCCTCCAGACGTTCCGGAGGCCGGCGGGGCGGACAGTTTCCCTCCTCCAGCGCCAGCCCCTCCATCCGCACCAGGCGGAAAATGCGCCAATCCTGCCGTGTCCGGCAGAAAGCAGACAGATACCAGCATCCGCCCTTGAACACCAGCCGGGCAGGCTCCACAATTCGGCGGCTTTTCTCTCCGGCAGAGCTATAGTAGGTAAAGGATAGCAAGGTACGCTCCAGGATTGCCCTTTTCACCAGGACAAAATTCTCCCGTTCCGCCTCCCCGCTGCCCCAGTCGGTAAAGTCCACCTCCAGCCAGTCAGCGCCCTCCCGGCGAAACAGGGCAGTCAGCCGGGCCAGCGTCTCCCCTTCCGCTTCTCCTCCCGTGGCCAGGATGGCCTGGAGAGCGAAGAGGATCTCGTCCTGCTGCGTCCGGGAGAGGAGGGTTTTATCCAGCACGAACTGATCCATCAGCCGGATGCCGCCGCCCTGCCCTTTCTGGGTGAACACAGGGATGCCGGCGGCGGAAAGGGCGTCAACGTCCCGGTAGATGGTACGCTCCGACACCTCAAGCCGTTCCGCCAGCTCCCCGGCGGTGACGGCCCGCTTTTCCACCAGAAGGTACAGGATTTCAAAGAGACGGCTGTTTTTCATCGGATCCACACGCTCCCGCCGCTTTAAAGCCGGAAACCAATTCAGCCCTCGCCTCGTCCGTGAAGAAAGGCCTCTGTTCATTGAGGATATTCTTCGATGCGAGAACCGTATAGGAATCATCCTGGTTCCTGCGAAATGTCATAATCGTAATAAACCATCCCGAAATCCAATGTATCGTGATTTCCAGCGTATCGTCATCCAAATAACGCGCCGTGGAATAGGTCCTGTTCAGCTGCGGAAGAACGCTGTCCGTAAGATGGACTCGTATTTCCCCGTCAAACCATGCCTGGAACGCAGCATATCCGTCCACGCTGAAAACCGCCTTTTCTTGATCCATACACAGGCTGAAATCAGTCATTTCTTTTTTCTTCGTCTGATCATAGAAGCTTTCAAAGAAATTGAATCCGTTCGGGCTCACTCCGATCCAAGGCGTAGCGTTTCCTTCTGTCACGCGATAATTGCCCGAGAACCGATCCTGCTTTGGCCAATGTCCATTGGGCGGCGTTTTCTCCACACGCAGGGAAGAAATATAGGCGCACAGCGCGTCATACGCTTCCTCATCGGGCTCCACCGGCTCTTCCTTTATTTCATCGAACAGGTATTCATATACCATCTTCAGCGTGCGTCCCGGTCCATGAGGCTCCACACCGCCCTCATTGATGGCAACCACCAGTTTCTTTTCCGGCACCATGATACAGAACTGCCCCTGGCCTCCGTCGAACCGCCAAGCGCCGGGGTAAATGCACTTCCATAACTGATATCCGTATCCGCATCGGGAATCCTCCCCACCCGGAGAATCCGAATTATCGATGTGCACGCTCAGGGCTTCCTCGATCCACTCCCTATCGATGATCTGCTCCCCGTCCCACATTCCCCCGTTCATATAGAGCA
The DNA here is from genome assembly GCA_947650005.1 of uncultured Lachnospiraceae bacterium. Taxonomy (GTDB): domain Bacteria; phylum Bacillota; class Clostridia; order Lachnospirales; family Lachnospiraceae; genus Eisenbergiella. The sequence goes on along the minus strand of CANSTU010000031.1, from coordinate 23,166 downwards.
TTCCCAGGCGGAGGTTGTTCTCCGTTAAAGAGAAGCAGCCCGGCTCCGCAATGTTTCCATCGTGAAATTTCAGCCAGATCACAGACGCCGGATCGATCCCGATTTTAGGGAACAGTTTGTCGCTCAGATAAGCGAAAACATCCTGTCCGGTCACTTTCTTGATGATGACGGCCAGGAGGCAGGAACCGGCCGTATTGTATAGAAATTGAGTACCCGGCTCAAAAACCACCGGATTTTTCAAATATTGATAGATCCAGTCGTCGCTAAGCTCCGACATATGATCCATACCGTTGGTCATGGTCACCACGTGCCGAACCTGCAATCTGCCAAAAGCCTCCGTTTGGTCGATCTTCCATTCCTCCAGTTCCTCTGCAAAAAGATCCGCAATCCGCGCATCCATGGACACAAGCCCTTCGCTACAGGCGATCCCGATCGCCGTACATACGTAGCTTTTCCCCATGGAATGGCAGCTGTGGGGATACTGCCTGCCAAAGGGTTCCCACCACGCCTCCAGAAAAACCTTTCCGTCCTTCATCGCCATGACGCCGTGCATCTGTGTCTTATCGTGCTGTACTTTTTCTAAAAAAACCTTTGCCGCCCTAGCGGATATTCCCGCTTCCTCCGGACGGATCCGTTCCAATTCCTGTTTCATTTTTGCTCCCATCTGCCCGCTTTAGCGGGCGTACAAATCAGAGAGATTGAAAATTTTAATTTTCAATCTTATACCCCTGCATATCGCAGGCTATGCCTGCGATACCGCCGCCAATAAAGAGTTTGAAACGTCGTTTCAAACTTCCGCCGCCTCTTCAGCCTTTTCTATTACGGATGTTTCGCGCCTGTGCAGGACAGAAGGGATGCGTATCGTCTTTTTCAACGGTTCTTCCCTCTGGATCATGTCCCTGAGAATGGAAACAGCGGATTCGCTCGCCTGAGAAGAGTCCATCTCTATGGCCGAAATGCTGGGGTTGTACAGCTCCGCCGTCCTTCCGTTTTCAAAGGAAACGATCTTAATGTCTTCCGGAATCCGCATCCCCTTTTTTTTCAAGAAATTGATGACTTCAATGGAGCTGGATACTTTATTGGAAAAAACACCGTCAAACGTAACGCCCCGGGCGATCAGCTTATCAAGCGTATCCGGTATATCGGCATAATCTTTCCCACCAACCGTGATTACAAGGCTTTCGTCTATGGGGATTCCGTTCTCCCAAAGGGCCTGCTGATATCCCAGATAACGTCCCACCCGCGGCTCCCTGCGACGAGCGGATTCGATATAGACGATCCTCCTGCAGCCCGCATCCACCAGCTCCTGGGTAGCTTCCTTGGCCCCTCCCACAATGTCAAATAAGATTCGGACGCTGTTTTCCGACATCTCCGGCGCATTTCCTATAAATATAGTAGGAATAGATGCGCCTTCCTCATATACAGGGGTTTCCTTCAGAATATAAATCATACCGCTGGCATTGAGGGACACCAACATACTGCAATATCTCTTTTCCACTTCTTCATCATTATAAGTGGAATAAACCATGGGAGAAAAACCGCAGCGAAGCAGCTCCCTGGCAAGATGATCCGCCAATATCCCAAAGAAATCATCATACAGGGTGGGAACCATGATTCCCACCAGCGTACTCTTTTTCGAGCGAAGTGACTTTGCCAGGATATTGGGAGAATACTTCAAATCCCGGATCGCATCCCAAACCGCCTGCCGCGTCTCCTGCGCATACTTTCCTTTATTGTTGATAATGCGGGAAACCGTACTCGCGGAAACGCCGGTGGCCTCTGCAATATCCTTGATCGTCACTTTATCTTTCATAGAAATCCCTCATTCTTACTAAAACCTCCCTATCAGAGTGAGCTACAGGCTTTCTCCCTGGATCCGCAGTATGGATATTTTCCCCTTCCCATATCCTTTGCAGCGATGTGACGGACTTCATTTGGACCTCTTGCACCTGTCCAGAAGGCTGTAAAACCGCTCCAATACCCATCTGCGTACAGGGCACGCACTCAATGAAAGAGGTTAAAGCGAAATTTCAATCTTTAATTTATCCTCTTTTTTGCAGAAATAGAGCTCATAACTATTAGTAGTATAGCACAGATCTGCGGGAGAATCATAAAAAAATACATATTGCTATAGCTAAACCGCGCGGATATAATCCCTCCCAAGGAAGCGCCCAGGCCCTGTCCCACATCCAGCGCCGTATAATAGGTGCTGTTGGCCGTACCGCTTTTCGCGGCATCGACGGCTTTCACGCACCAGGTCTGGACGATCGGGCATAACGCCCCGTAAAAGGTGCCGTAAAGGACGGCTGCCAGCAAAAATCCCGGCAGGGTTTTGGCCAGGCCGAGCGCCGCAAAGACGCTGATATATCCGAAAAGCGCGACAAATACGATCCCCTGTTTATATTTGCTGTCCGAAAGCCTGCCAAATAGAGGCCTCATCACCAGCATGACGGCGCCGGCCACGGTAAAATAATAGCCGATATTCTCCACCCTCAGTTCTTCCGCATATAGAACGATAAAATTGGAAATGGTGGCCATTCCCAACCCCACACACAGGATCGTGAATGCCGGAACGGCCGCCTCCTTCGCGAAGAAACGATCGATTATCCTTCCCCTTTCCGGCCGAGCTTCCGCTCTCCTGAGCGTCTTTTCTTCGATCAAAAGGCTCAACGCACATCCCAGAGCCGCCAGGGCAAAGGAAATCAGGAACATCGTGGAATAGCTCGACAGCGCAATTAGCTGCAAACCCAGATTGGGCGCAAATACCGAAGCCAGGGAAGAGGCGATGCCGAAAAGGCCGATCCCGCTTCCAATCTTTTCCTCCGGCAGGGACGCCACGGCCACGGTGCTGCTGCTCGTGGTAACCATCCCCCAGCCAACGCCGTGCAACAGCCTGAAAAGAAGGATAAGCACGATATGATGACAGATCGCATATCCCAGGATGGAAACCGATATAACAGCCAGGGCAGCGGAAAGGATCGTCTTTTTTCTCTTAATGTTCACATAATAGCCCGCAAATGGCCTGGTCAAGATTGCAGTAATCGTAAAAGCCGTCGCAGCGAATCCAGCCGTTTCCACGCCGCTTCCGATAAAAACCACATATTTAGGTATGGTGGGCGCCAGGATATGGAAGCTGAATGCATTCAAGATATTCACAAGAAAAACCAAGGTGTAATTTCGATTCCAGATTGTATTCTTCATATTAACCGCCCTGCCCGCTTTAGCGGGCGTAAATTCACGGCTGAAAAGTGGCCGGAGGTCATTTTCAGCCTAACCTTCCTGCCCGCCAAACAGATGGCACGCCACCTGATGGCTTTCACCGCTTTTGATCAGTTCCGGCTGCAGACAGGTACACTTTTCGCTTGCATGCCGACAGCGTGAAGCGAACCGACACCCCGGCCCCGGCTCGATTGGAGAAGTGATTTCTCCCGGGATAATCTCTATTTCCTGAACCTTCGCAAGATCCGTCGTAGGCACGGAGGCGAGCAACGCCTGGGTATAAGGATGCTGCGGGTTTGCAAACAATTCTTCCGTGTCCGCATATTCCACCAGGTTGCCCAGATACATCACCGCAATCTTATTCGATATATACTTGACCACCGAAAGATCGTGGGTTACGAAGATATAGGTTAAGCCCAGCTGTTCCTGTAGATCCTGCATCAGATTCAGGATTTGGGCCTGGATGGAGACGTCCAGCGCGGAAACCGGCTCGTCGCAGATGACGAACTCCGGCTTTAATATCAGCGCCCTCGCGATGCCGATCCTCTGCCTGCGTCCCCCGTCCAGTTCATTGGGATAAGCATTTTCAAAACGCGCATCCAATCCCACCGTTTCCATCATGGCGCGCACTTCGTCCTGCGCCTCCTTTTTCTTCATACCGTCGATCAGCAGCGGTTCCATGATGATCTGCTTCACCGTCATCCTGGGGTTCAGGGAAGAATAGGGATCCTGGAAGATCATCTGCACTTCCTTCATAAAATCCTTCACTTCTTTTTTGGACAGCTTCGTTACATCCCTTCCTTTGAAAAGGATCGTACCGTCCGTGGCTGGAAGCAGGTGCTGGATCGTCCTTCCCAGGGTAGATTTCCCGCATCCGGATTCTCCCACTATCCCCAGCGTCTCTCCTTTTTCGATGGAAAAGGAAACATCGTCCACCGCATGGAGCACCCCCGCCTTTGTATCAAAATATTTCTTCAAATGCCTTACTTCAAGTATACTCATCTCATTTATCCCCGCTTGTACATCGCAGACAGCGTACCAAATGGCCCTCCCCGATATCCTCCAGTTCCACCGGCTTCTGGCTGCAGGCCTGCGAACACTCCAAGCACCTGGGCGCAAACGCACATCCTTCCGGCAGCTTTGCAGGATCCGGCATCAGCCCTTTGATGGGTGTAAGCCGCTTCTTTTTGCTGTCGTTGATATCGGGCAGCGCCTGAAAGAGCCCTTTTGTATAGGGATGGGTGGGCGTGTTGAAAATCTGCTTCAGCGTTCCTTTTTCAATGATCTGCCCCGCATACACCACCGCCACCTCGTCGCACATCATAGCGATTACGCCGAGGTCATGGGTGATCATGATATTGGAGGTATTTTTCTCTTTTTTCAGCCGGTTAATGAGCTGCAGAATCTGGGCCTGGATCGTCACGTCCAATGCGGTCGTGGGCTCATCCGCGATCAGCAGATCCGGATTGCAGGCCAGCGCAATGGCAATTACGATCCGCTGTTTCATGCCTCCCGAAAACTGATGGGGATATTCGTCAAACCGTTCCCCCGCAATCCCCACCATCTCCAGCTTTTCTAAGGCCTCCTGTCTGGCCTGGCTCCGATTCATCTTATGGTGATTCAAAATCACTTCTTCGATCTGGCTTCCCACCGTTTCTATGGGATTTAAGGAAGTCATGGGATCTTGAAAAATCATGGAGATGCTGTTTCCCCGCAGACCGGTGCGTTCCTTCGCGGACATTTCAAATACATTTTTCCCATTATAGAGGATTTCCCCGGAAGTGATCCTGGCCGGCGGTTCCGGAAGCAGCCCCATAACGGCCAGCGCGATGGAGGTTTTTCCCGCTCCGGTTTCTCCCACCAGACCGATGGTCTGTCCCTTCTTCAGATCGAAACTCACATTCCGGACCGCCTTGACATCGCCGTCTTCACTCCCATATTCCACAGACAGATTTTTGAGCGAAAGAATCGTTTCTGTTTTTTCCATATCTTATTTTTGCTCCCATCTGCCCGCTTTAGCGGGCACTCAAATCAAGGAGGTTGAAAGCGCCCTCCTTTCAACCTTGCTCCCATCTGCCCGCTTTAGCGGGCATTCAAATCAAGGAGGTTAAAAGTTCATCTTTTCAACCTTTCCCCTTCAGACGAGGATCCAAAGCGTCACGGAGTCCGTCGCCGATCATATTCAGTGAAAACACCGTGAGCATGATAACCATTCCCGGCGCCAGCACCAGATAGGGATAGTCCCGGATATAACTGCGTCCCTCGGAGAGCATTTTACCCCATTCCGGCATGGGCGCCTGGGCGCCCAGCCCCAGAAAGCTCAGCGTGGAAGCGTTTAAGATGCCGCCCGCCACCCCCATGGTAAACAGCACGATGAGGGAAGAAGAAATGTTGGGCAAGATATACCGGAACATGATGCGCAGATCGCTCGCCCGGGAAGTCCTGGCCACCTCGATATACTCCTTATCCCTTTCCGAAATCACCATCGCCCGCACAAGTCTGGAAACGCCTGGAATGGCTCCCAGCGAAAGCGCGAATATCATGGATGCGATTCCGCCTCCGAATACGGCCGCCAGCACGATGGAAAGCAGAATGGAAGGGATGGAGAGGAAAATATCCATGATGCGCATCAGAATATTATCCGCTTTCCCGCCGTAAAATCCTGCGATCATTCCGATGAAAATAGCGATTAGCGTTCCAATCACCGTCGTTACGACGCCGATGGACAGGGAAATCCTAGCCCCATAAATCATCCGGACCAGGTTGTCCCTCCCGAGATAATCCGTACCCAAAAGGTGTTCCGAGCAGGGGCTCGTAAACTTGATTTTGTAATTCTGTACGTCGTAACCGTCCGGAGCGATGATGTTGGCGGACAATGCCGCGATGACGAGTATCAACAGAAAAACCAGGCCAAACACCGCAAGGCGGTTCCGCTTGTATCTGTGAAAGAAGCGGGTTAAATCAGAGTTCGCAGCCTTTCTTTTTTTCATGATGCCCCAACCGTTCCTTTCCTGGCCGCCTTTTTCTTCCCCATGCTCTTATAATAGGATTTGATCCGCGGGTCGATATAGGCGGAAATAATATCTGTCAACAGATTACACACGGATACGAATACGCAGATCACCAGCACGCCGCCGCGGATGATCGGATAGTCGCGGCTGTTAATGGCTCCCAAAAGATAGGTTCCCATGCCCGGTATGGAAAACACGTTCTCCACCACCACGGCTCCGCCCAAGATGCCGCCCACGCTGTTTCCCACCTGTGTGATGATCGGGATCAGAGCGTTCTTCACCGCATGGTGCATGATAACCTCCATCTCCTTCGTCCCCTTGGCCCGGGCTGTCCTGACGTAGTCTTTCCTGATCTCATCCAGAACTGCGGAACGCGCCATTCTATAGTTGGCCGCCGCACCGCCCAATCCCAGCGTCACTACCGGCAGGATGATCGACTGAAAACCGGTAAATCCCGTGGCTGGGAGCAGATGCAGCCGCAGCGCAAACAGGAGCGAAAGCTCCAATGCGAACCAAAAAGAAGGCATGGATGTGAAAATAACGGCAAAAATATTGGAAATATGATCCACAAAACTGTACTGCTTTACCGCGGAGAGAATCCCAAGAGGAATGCCGATCAGAAGGCTTAACACAACGCCCAGGCTGCCGATTAGGAGCGTAACCGGCACTCGCTTGGCGATCTCCGCCTGCACGCTCAGATTCGTTTTATAGGATGTACCCATGTCAAATTGAAAAAACAGACGGTAGAGATAGTCTCCGAACTGTTTCAAAAAAGGCTGGTCAAGCCCCATCAGACGCCGCTGCGCAGCCACCTGTTCGTCCGTGGCGGTCAGACCCAGTACCTGCCGGGCCGGATCGCCGGGCGTTAAATACAAAAGGACAAAGATAAAGAACAGGACGCCAAAAATGACGAAGATCATCATCCCGATTCTTTTTAATATGTATCTGCTCATTCAATCCTCCCTGCCACGTCCCTGATACGTCTAAGGGGCCGGTGCATGCCGGCCCCTTAGACGTGCCAGTCCCCCTTATTCCGTAAAATATGCGTCCTTCAGGAAATAAACCGAATTACCGCCGTCAATGATGATGCCCTCCAGTTTGTCGCTGCAGGTCATATGGCCCACAGGGTAACAGATCGGAACGGCCATCGCGTTTTCCAGCTCCAGCTTAATGGCTTCCTTTACGAGCTGATTACATTCTTCCGTATCCGTTGTGGCAAGGGCCTTTTCATACAGCTCATTGATTTCGGCATCGCATTCCATCAGATCCCACTTTCCCCAGTTGGGCGTCATGTCCGGGCTCGCGTTCTTCAGATACCCCGGCGCATATCCGATGGAAGTACAGCCAATGGCCACGTATAAGTCGTCTTCTTCCCCTGCGATCAGCGCGGGCACCGCCACGTTGCTGTCCAGAGCGAAAATTTCGAGTTCAATGCCGATCTGCTCCAAATCGTTCTTTACGCACTCCATGATGCGTACCTCGGAGGGCGTGGTATCGGAATAAATGGTCAGCTTCAGGCCTTCTGGATAGGCGGACTGTGCCAAATATTCCTTTGCCTTTTCGACATCGTAAGGATACATGGGATTTTCATCCCAAGCAGGATCGTATGCCCCGTTATTGTTTGCGATCTTCTGGTTAGCCACGGTTGCGGAACCTCCGTATGCCACATCCACAATGGCTTCCTTATCGATGGCGCAGCAGATGGCCTTCCTCACGTTCACATCCTGTATGGCCTCTTGTCTGAAATTGAACCATACATTCTTAACCAGGGCAGAGGGCAGCGTCAGCACCTTCAGGCCGGATACTTCCCCGTTCTTAATCCGATCCACTTCGATATTCTCCGGACTGGTGACCAGGTCGATATTGCCGCTCTCCAGCTCGATTTCAGCCTGGGATCCTTCACTGATCAGCACTGTTTCCACTTCTTTAATGACGGGCGCGCCTCCCCAATAGTCCTCGTTTGCCTCCATTTTAGCCCCCACGCCTGATGTAAAGGAAACGAACTTATAAGGGCCGGTTCCCACGGGGTTGTTGGGATAATCGGCGCCGAATTCCTCCGCCGCCTGCTTGCTGCAGATACAGTACATCTGATCCGCCAGGGTGATCAGCGCGTCCGATCCCGCCCTCTTTAACGGGATCTCCACCTTGAAGTCGTCAAGCTTCTTCATATTGTCAAAATCATACAGGGATTCCCCTTCGCCTCCCACAGCTGTTTTTCCTCTGTAATCCTTCAGGGAATAAATGACGGAGTCCGCGTTGAAGTCCTCACCGTTGGAAAATTTCACGCCCTCCCGAAGGGTCAGGATCACGGACATGTTTCCCTCTCCCCATTCCCATTCCGTCGCCAAACCAGGATATAAATTGCCATCCGCATCCATATTGATCAGGGTTTCATAGACATTGCGAACGACGATCGCAGAGGAAACATTATAGCCGGACGTGTACGGGCAGAAACCAGGCGCATCCATATTCACCGCAATCCTGAGGTTTGTCTTTCCAGACGCCGCCTCTTCCTGCGCACCAGCCTCAGGGCTGGCTTCGGATCCTTCCACTTGCGCGTTCTCCCCATTCGCATTTTCCGTTTTCCCACCGCACCCGGTCAGCGCCATAAGAAGCATCACAGCACTCATAAGGCAACAAATAACTCTTCGTTTCATCTTCCTCCTCCTCACTTTAACATTTTACATGTTAATTTATGCATACGTTTGCCTTACTTTCTTTATACCTCTTTCCCATTTTTTTGTCAAGTATTCCGACAAAATTCGATTTATTTCTTTTTGTTTATTGACTTTTTCCACATATTTATGTTAACTTAAAATATATCTTCATAGCAAAGCAAAAATTAATGCATTTTTTTGCCCAATTATTTTTCAATATGAAGCAATATTTTATAGTTTTTTGTTTTATAATATCCATTTTTTCTGTAACAGAAGCCGCATTCCATAGGAAGGACAGGCAAAATAATTGAGGAAGGGAAAGGCCTAGTGCCACGCTCCTTCCCGAAACAGCTGAAACAACAAGATGGATCATTCCTTATTGGCTGTAAGGAGTATAGACCATAAAAATATTGTAGTAGGAAAAAGAGCGAAAACCGGTTTTTTCGCCCAAGATTTGAAAGACCGCCAAAAAGCGGCAGAATGTGAGGTAGAAATGGCACAGATATCCTATGATGAACGTTGGGACAGGCTGCTTCAGCCTAAGGATCCGTCGCAACAGCCGATTTCCCTTCGGGAAAACCTGATCCGCTCCGGAAACAAGGATTTTGACGTGGACAAGCTTCTATGCAGCGAATATGGACAACATACTATAGACGGCATGGAACCCTTCTTTTTAAGCGAAGACCCCTTGGCGCCTTCCGTAATTACATATTGGGAAAAGAAGGGCTTACGCAAGGAACGGATTCTGGGAGGCCCGCAGCCCTGGAACTACTGGACGATTTTCACTCCCCTCTCCGCATCCCTGCCGGAAAATGCGGGCAGGAAATACCCCCTCGTCTTTGGCCTTCATGGGGGCGGGGCCGGAGAATTCGACGGAGAGCCCGTCTTTCTCGCGGAATCCACCGGATACGCCCGCAAGGCCGCCCAGGAGGAATTCATCCTCGCCATGCCGGAGGATCACGACACGCCGCCCATCATGACCTTCTATCGCTATCTCGTCCAGAACTATCCCGTGGATCAATCTAAGGTTTACTTAACCGGATATTCCGCGGGAAGCGACCGCTCCGTCCGGGCCGCCTTACGCCATCCGGAGATTTTCGCCGGCATGCTCATCGGCGCTGGCGTCCCTTTTAACCTGGAAAAGGATGAAAATGAAATTGAAAATGCAATAAAATACAAAATGCCCTTTATCGCCGTAGGCTGTCTGTCCGATAAGGGAAACCATACGCCTTTTTATAACAGCAATCCCATCGACAATCCCGTGCCCGACTTCATCGCCAAGCTCCTTAGCGCCGAAGGCAAAATGGAATGGGTCAACCATTTCTTCCGCATCAACCATATCCCCTTCTTCTCTCCTGAGGAAAACAAGGAATATGTGCTCAGCCACGGGACCGATGCGGAACAGAGGATCGGCATGCGCGCCCAGCGTTCCAAAACCTGGGAATGGGCGGGCCAGAAGCATTTCTGCCTGGACTATACCGATCAGGAAGGGATCGACAGCGTGCGTTACGTCTTCATAGAAGGCCTCCCCCATTTCGAGCCCGTCAATATGCTCGACCTCGCCTGGCCGTTCCTGAAACGGTTTTCCAGGGATCCCCGGAGCGGTTCCCTCATCTGTTCCCAGGCCAGGTATGAGGACTGATCCGTTCCCCTTGCTCTTTTCGCCTCTGGCAGGACGCCGCCCGCATAAGGAGAGGCCCGGAAATGGAAAGCAGGCCAATGAACCCTCAAGTTCATTGGCCTGCGTATTACTCTTCCGCTTCTTTCATCCGCTTTAAAAAATCCCAGCCATCTTCCCAATCCAATAAATCAAACCCAACGCCCAACTGGTAAAAATCCCATACAGGATCACCGGTCCCGCAATGGTAAAGATCTTGCAGCCCACGCCGAAGACCTGGCCTTCCTTTTTGAATTCAATGGCCGGGGCCGCCACGGAATTGGCAAAGCCCGTTATAGGCACCAATGCCCCGGCTCCGCCCCACTTGACAATGGACGGGTAGATATTGAACCCTGTGAGAATCACGCTTCCCAGCACCAGCAGAATTGCGCTCCAGCTTCCAGCCGCTTCCTGATCCATCCCCATGTCTTTACACGTATTCAAAACCGCCTGTCCTGCCACGCAGATGATCCCTCCGACGACAAAGGCCTTTGCCATCTGGAGCCACAGATTATGGGTCGGCGTAACCTGCTTCACATATTCCTGATATTCCTTTTTGCTTTTCTCATCCATCATTGACCGTCCATCCCTTTCCATTTACCTGTCATGGCAGAAGTATGTGTAAAAATACGGAAACTATGCATGAAACCGCATTGCCTTATCAAATTCAATATGATATACTCCATTTAGTACTATATAGGAATATTTTACAAACAATTCCGGCACAATGCATACGGGCAGCAGGCGAACGAGGAGGCACATGGAGCCAAACAGGTTTAGTCTTGCGCTTATCATACCCCTTGTACGCAAATCCAAGAAAGAAATGGAGGGCATTTCCAATGATAACCAGGGAACACATGATAACATTTATTCAAAAACAGAAAACAGCCTTTCTTGCATCCGTGGACGAAGACGGTTTTCCGAATCTCAAAGCCATGTATTCTCCTCGAAAAATAGAGGGGGATTGTTTTTATTTCAGCACCAATACGTCTTCCCTGCGCGCGCAGCAGTTCATGCAAAATCCGAAAGCGAGCATTTATTTTTACAACAGAGGACGTTTTCGTTACGAAGGGCTTATGCTGACGGGAACCATGGAAGTGATGCAGGATGCAGAAACGAAAAAAGAAATATGGCAGACCGGGGATACCATCTATTACAAGCTTGGGGTAAACGATCCCGATTACTGCGTATTAAAGTTCACGGCAATAAAAGGCAGGCATTACTGCGATTTCAAAACGGTGGGATTTGACCTGAAGGATTTACCGGATACGGTTCAGGTCATTTAGCAACGTCACGGATAGGGGCAGAAATTTAGTATTTCGATCCAACCCTTTTCTTAACGACAGAATTGCAGGTACGTCCTGAGATATGCGGAGGTATCGTCATGAATCAGATCATTATGGCCGTTTTCGCCGCTGGCGCCGTTCTGGGCGGCATCGATTACATATGCCGCAATCGGCTGGGCTATGGGGAAAAATTTGAGGAAGGTTTTCTCCTTCTAGGGCAGACCGCCCTGTCCATGGCCGGCATCATCTGCCTTACCCCAATCCTTTCCCGGCTTCTGGGCGCGCTGCTCTCTCCGGCGCTGCGGTTAGTAGGGATCGACCCGTCCATCTCCGCCGCCCTTTTTCCCATAGATATGGGCGGCTATCCCCTGGCCATGCAGCTCGCAGACGATCCGGCCTGGGGGCGTTATTCCGGCATTGTGTTGTCGGCCGTTTTCGGGTGCACCCTGCTCTTTACCCTGCCCGTCGGCATGCGGGTCATCCGTGAAGAGGACAGCGTCTGTTTTCTCTTGGGAATGATCGTGGGCATGGCGGCCATGCCTGTGGGTTTCCTGGTCGGCGGCCTTCTGAGCGGCATTTCCCTGCCCGCCCTTCTTTTTCAGCTTCTTCCCCTATTTTTCTGCGCTCTTCTTTTGATTTTAGGGCTTTGGAAACTTCCGGAATGGATGCTGCGCCTATTCCGGCTCTTCGTCAGCCTGCTTCGGGTTTTGATCACCTTCGGGCTGATCTGCGGCGCCGTCTGCCACATGCTGGGCCTGCAAACCGGCTGGCTTACCCCGCTGGCACAGGCCATGGAAACCGTCTCCTCCATCTGCATCGTAATGCTGGGAAGCCTGCCCGTCTCCCTGCTCCTTCAGAGGATTCTGCATAAACCCCTGCACGCCCTGGGCCGCCGGATCGGCTTAGACGATATTGCGGTTACAGCGCTCCTCATCGGCACAGTCAGCGTCATTCCTGCCCTAACCATGCTGCGGGATACCGACAGGCGGGGAAAGGTGGCAGTCTGTTCTTATCTGGTGAGCGCCGCTTCCCTCATGGGAGCCCATATCGCTTTTACGGCCGGAGCAGCCCCGGAAATGACCGGGGCGCTCATTGCCGCCAAGCTTACCGGGGCCCTAGCCGCCCTGATTGCCGCCCTCTTTACACCGCTAAAACGGGCGGACTAAATCCAAACGAGAACGCCCGCGGTGCGCCTCAGCCCTCTTTCCAGTTCCAGACCACCGCTTCATAAGGCTGCAGCTTCAGCGTGCCGCCCCATTTAGCGCCTTCACAGTTTCCGACCAAAAGCTGCGCTTTCTGGCCGGCCATTTCCTCCGGCAGGCGGACTTCCTGTTCCTGATCCGTGAAATTGCAGGCTGTAAGAAGATGCTCCCCGTCCAGCGTCCTTTCGTATACATATACGCTTTCCGAATCCGGCTCCAGCAGTTTATAATCGCCGTATACGATGATTTCCTTTTCCTTACGCAGCGCGATCAGTTTCTGATAGAAATGGAAGACCGAATCCGGACGCTTCATCTGCTCCGCCGCGTTGATCTCCTTATAGTTGGGATTGGTCATGATCCAAGGCGTCCCCGCAGTAAAACCGGCATTGGCGGAATCGTCCCACTGCATGGGCGTGCGAGCATTGTCCCTGGACTTATAACGCATGAAGTTCAGCATTTCTTCTTTTGTGAAAATTCCCTTTTCCGTCAGCTCATGATAGGCGTTGATGCTGTCCAGATCGCGGAAATCCTCCACGCCGGGGAAGGGAACATTGGTCATACCCAGTTCCTCTCCCTGGTATACATAGGGCGTCCCCTGCATCATGTGCAGACATACGGCCAGCATCTTCGCAGAACGCTCCCTGTATTCCGGCCCGTCGTTCCCCAGCCGGGATACGATCCTGGGCTGATCGTGATTACACCAGAACAGGCTGTTCCAGGCCTTTCCATCCAGGCCGTTCTGCCAGTTGGAAAGCACTTCCTTCAGCTCCGACAAACGGCATTTCTTGTCCGTCCATTTATTGTCCCCGTCCGCATCCAGGTTCATGTGTTCGAATTGGAATACCATGTTGAGTTCTTTTCCGTCCAAGGATGCGTATTTCAACGCCTCCTGAAGCGTAACGCCGGAACATTCTCCCACGGTGATCGTATTCCTTCCGTCCAGCACCCGGCGCCTCATCTCCTGCAGGTATTCGTGCACCCGAGGGCCATTGGCGCACACATTAAAGCTAGAATAGCCGTTCAGTCCCGCTTCCCCGTCCGCATAGGAAGGATCCTTGGAAATCAGGCTGATCACGTCCATACGGAATCCATCCACGCCCTTGTCCAGCCACCAGTTCATCATGCGGAACACTTCATCCCGCACCTTCTCGTTCTCCCAGTTCAAATCCGGCTGTTTCACAGAAAACAGATGCAGATAGTATTGTCCCGTTTCCTCATCCCACTGCCAAGCCGGGCCGCTGAAACAGGAACCCCAGTTATTGGGCGCATGCCCGTCCACGGGATCCTTCCAGATATAATAGTCCCGATAAGGATTATCCTTCCCCTTCCGGCTTTCTACGAACCAGGGATGCTCGTCGGAGGTGTGGTTTACCACCAAATCCATCACCAGACGGATTTCCCGTTTATGCATTTCCTCCAGCATCCTGTCGAAATCCTCCATGGTGCCGAAGTCTTCCATAATGGCCTGATAGTCGCTGATATCGTAACCGTTATCGTCATTGGGGGATTTGTAAACTGGGGAAAGCCAGATCACATCCACGCCCAATTCCTTCAGATAATCCAGCTTTGAGGTAATACCGTTCAGATCGCCGATTCCGTCCCCGTTGCTGTCGCAAAAGCTTCTGGGATAAACCTGGTATACCACGCTCTCCTTCCACCATGCCTTTTCCTGCATTTTTCAATCCTCTCTTCCTCAAACCGTCTGATACTTCGCCACATATACCGGGAAGCTGTCCGTCCCCTTGATCTCCTTACCCGCGGATATAGTCACATCCTTATCTGAAATGACGTATTCCACCTTGGCTCCTTCTCCAATCACCGTATCCTGCATGAGTACACAGTTCTTCACCTTGGCGCCCTTTGCCACGCGCACGCCTCTGAAAAGGATGCTGTTCTCCACTTCCCCTTCGATGATACAGCCGTCAGCAGCCATGATATTCTTCACCACCGCGCCGTTGATATACCTGGTAGGGTTGTCGTCGCGGATCTTGGTGTAGATGGAGCTGCGTGAAAACAGGCCTTCCACGTTCTTTTCATCCAACATTTTCATGTTTTCGTCAAAGTAGCTCTTCATGTCGCTGATACGCGCCACATAGCCGTCATATTTATAGGCCTGTACATTCAGCCTGCCCATCTGAGGCGCCAGGATATCCCTTTCAAAATAAGCATGTCCGCGCACATAGGCCGTATTGATTTCCTGAATCAAAAGCTCCCTGCTTATGATATAGATGTTCAGTCCCACGTTCTGAATCCCCGGAGCAGTGGTGTTGATATAGATCTTATGTACCCTTCCGTTCTCAATGCTCAGCGTATAGTACAGATCGTCGCTGCTTCCTCTGGGCTTCAAGAGCCCTTCAGGAATCTCCTGCTCCGTATAGGCCGCGGTCACATCCGCTCCGCTCTCGATATGGGCTTTCAGCATTTTATTAAAGTCAAAATTCACCGCGATGTTCGCATCCGACATCACCACGTATTTTTCCTTCTGATCCCGCAGGAAACTCAAAATACTCGCCAGGGCTTCCACACGCCCGTTGTAGATCTTCACCGTCTTTTCCGAATAGGGAGGGAAGATGTTCAGGCCGCCGTTTTTCCGGGTTAAATCCCATTCACGACCGCTTCCCAGATGATCCATCAGGGAATGATAATTCTTCCGGACAATGATGGAAATGTTGCCGATACCACAGTTGACCATGCTGGACAACACGAAATCCACCATCCGATAACGGCTGGCAAAGGGAATGGAGGCCATCAGACGCTCGCTCACCAGTTCAGGTACCAAAGAATCATAGCTGTTTGGGAAAATAATACCCAGTGCATCTGAATTAGAATTTACCATTGTTCTTCACCGCCTTTCACATTATTATTGACCATGGCATTGGGGCCGACCTTTGCACCGTCTCCGATATAAACCCCGGGGCCCACGGTGGCTACGCCGCTTTCGCCGTCCGCCGGCATGGCTCCCACCACGGCATTCTCGCCGATGACCACATTTTCACCCACGATACAGTGTTCCACCACAGCGCCGGATTTGATCACGGTCCCTCCCATGACGACCGCATCTTCCACCTTTGCGCCGGGTTCCACCTCCACGCCTGCGAACAGAATGGAGTGTTTTACACTGCCCTCTATATGACAGCCGTCAGTAATCATGGAATTGACCACTGACGCATCCGCGCTGATCCGATGTCCGGTCATGCCGCTGTTTCTGCTGTAGATCTTCCAGTCGTCATCAAACAGGTTGATACCGCTGTGTTCCGGATCCAGCACCTCCATGTTGGCCTCCCACAGGGAAGAAATGGTTCCCACGTCCTTCCAATAGCCGCTGAAGCGGTAGGCATACATATCGCGGCTGTCCCGCAGCAGATTCGGAATGATATTATTTCCGAAATCGTTCTCTGACTCCGGATCTTCCTCATCCTCTATCAAATACTTCTTCAAGATTTCCCAATTGAAGATATAGATTCCCATGGAAGCAAGGTTTGACTTAGGCTCCTTGGGTTTCTCCTGGAATTCGGTGATTTTGCCGTTCTCGTCAGCCACCATCAATCCGAACCGGGGCGCTTCCTCCCACGGCACTTCCATGACAGCCACACTGAATTCCGCGTTCTTCTCCTTATGGAACTTCAAGAAATCGCTGTAGTCCTGCTTACAGATCTGGTCACCGGAAAGGATGATCA
This sequence comes from uncultured Lachnospiraceae bacterium, assembly GCA_947650005.1. Classification (GTDB taxonomy): domain Bacteria; phylum Bacillota; class Clostridia; order Lachnospirales; family Lachnospiraceae; genus Eisenbergiella. Next base: position 6,457 of record CANSTU010000031.1, on the reverse strand, counting down.
CATATTGCGGATTGTATCTCTCTATGAAAGAGATATTCTGATATATCGCATTGGCTGTCCCCTTGTACCAGTCAGAACCGGACGCCTGCTGATAGGGCGGAAGCACGTGAACGCCGCCATGCAGACGGTCCAGATCCCAGGGTTGTCCGTTCCCAATATACTCATTGAGCACCAAAGGCTGATACTGGGTGAGGATACCCACCGTATCAATACCGGAGTTCACACAATTGGACAGCGGGAAGTCGATGATACGGTATTTACCGCCGAAAGGGACGGCGGGTTTCGCCAGCTTCTGGGTCAGCGCATACAGCCGCGAACCCTGACCGCCGGCGAGAAGCATTGCAATCATTTCTTTTGCCATCTTAACCCTTCCTGCCCGCTTTAGCGGGCGTAAATTCACGGTTGAAAAAGGCTATGAACCAGTCTCAACCTAACCTCTCCTTCTGCCGCCACAGGCGGCTTTCAAATCAGGGGAGACTTTTGCGCAGCATCATATAATGCCGAACCAAAAGTATTTGTCTTTTGTCAGGCCTAAAACGTCCTTCCGTTAGCCAGTCCCTGATTCTCAGATTACTTATGGTAAAAATTATACCATATGTTTCCCAATTTTTACAGCACTTTGTGAAAAATATTTACTTTTCACAAAAATCAACTCATTATCTTGTGCATATTTCCCGCAAGCAGAAATTCATGCACGAATTATGGGAAAGGTTTTTTATTCTTGCTTTGAAGCGAGCTTTCAAACTCTGCTCCCATTTGTGTGCAGGGCGCGCGTTCAAATGAGGAGGCTGAAAATTTTAATCTCTACCCCCATAGGAATCCTCCGAAACGTAAATGAGGGCAGCAGGCCTTTTGGCCTGTCGCCCTCTTATGTACCTCTTTCCTCATGCGCGCAGCTACTCTTCTGCGCGATGCAATAAACGAAGGGACGGCCGGTTCTCCCTTTATCCCGGCGTCATTCCTGCGATTAGCAGGCTCTTGCGCTCAGATCAGCATCCCATTTCCCGCCGCCGCTTCTTCCGCGGGAATCCGATTGGCCGACTCTCCGGCGCAGCTCGACGCACCCCTTCACGCCCGGCCGTAAAGCTTGGTCAAATCCAGGATTCGTTCTGCCAGCGCTTCATCGCATGCATCGGCGCTCATCCGCCACTTCCAGTTGATCCCCAGCGTGGAAGGCCGATTGGTCCGGCACTCCGCGCCCAGGCCCAGCCAGTCCTGGATCGGGATGACTGCCGTGTCCGACACGCTGGAAAGCGCAGCACGGATCAGGGCGTCGGGCACGTCCTTCTTCTTTTTTACGTTCAAGTATTTCTTCGCAAAGGCCAGATCCGGCCTCCCGATTTCATCCACCCAGCCCACGGTGGTCTGATTATCATGGGTGCCTGTATATACTACGCTGTTGGCGCCGTAATTATGCGGCAGATAATCGCTGGCTTCCCTGGGATCAAAGGCAAACTGCAGCACCTTCATTCCCGGATAACCCGTCCTTTTCACCATTTTCAGCACGGCAGGAGTCAGATATCCCAAATCCTCGGCGATCACCGCCTTTTTCCCCAGTTTTTCTTTCATCACCCGGAAAAAGTCGAAATCCGGCCCCTTCTCCCAATGCCCGAACTCCGCCGTTTCGTCTCCATAGGGAATGGAATAATAGGACTCGAATCCTCTGAAATGGTCGATCCGCAGGATATCGTACCATTTAAAGCAGAAGGAAATCCGCTTCATCCACCAATCATACCCGGTCTGCTTGTGGTAATCCCAGCGATAGAGGGGATTGCCCCATAACTGGCCCGTTGCGGAAAAGGCATCCGGAGGGCAGCCGGCCACTGCAAGGGGCGTCCCATCCTCATCCAGCTGAAACAATTCCGGATTCGCCCAGGTATCCGCGCTGTCCAACGCCACATAGATGGGCAGATCCCCCACGATGCTGATTCCCTTCTCATTAGCATAAGCTTTCAGTTCCATCCACTGCTTCGTGAACAGGAACTGCTGGAAACGGTAAAAACCGATTTCCTGCGCAAATTTCTCCCTGCTTGCCGCAAGCGCTTCCTCTCTGCGGTTTTTCAGCCCATCTTCCCAGGTTAAGAAAGCGGCCCCGTCCAGGGAATCCTTGACGGCCATATACAGGGCATAGTCCTCCAGCCAGAACGTATTTTCCTCCACAAACGTCTGAAACGCAGGATCCGTCTCGATTCCGGAACGAACATAGGCCTTACGCAGGATGTCAAAACGGGCCAGATAGATCTTCTCATAATCGATATAGTTTTCGTCTTCGCCGAAATCGCAGGCATCGCACTCCTCTTTTGTAAGCCACCCTGCCTCGATCAGTTTTTCCAGATCGATGAAATAGGGATTGCCCGCAAAGGTGGAAAAGGACTGATAAGGAGAATCTCCGTAGCCCGTAGGGCCCAACGGCAGTATCTGCCAGATCTTCTGCCCTGAGCGTTCCAGGAAATCCACAAACTCATACGCCTCTTTGGAAAATGCGCCGATCCCGTATTTTGACGGGATACTGGTGATTGGCATCAGAATACCGCTTCTTCTCATTACTAATTACCCCCACACCGAAACAGAACCGGGCGGCCTGTCGGATCAGCCGCCTTTGTCCGTTCTTTCTTCAATAAAATTGATCCACATGCATCTCTTTGCGGCCCTGAGCGAGATGGCAAAGAGGCCCGCAATTTTCCATCTCAGATCCTCATAGGCCGTATACGGCACAATTTACCCGTTCTGCCTTCCGTCACAGCTTCCAGATATCCCTGTTGTACTCGCGGATGGTTCTGTCTGAGGAGAAGAATCCGGCTTTGGCGATGTTCACCAGCACCTTCTTCTGCCAGCTCTCCCTATCCTGATAGTCCTCCAACATCCGATCCTTGACCTCGATATATTCTTCCAGATCCAGAAGGGTCATGAACCAGTCCTTATTCAGAAGTTCCTTATAAAGGCGCTCCAGATTCTCCTTATGCCCGCTGGCCATGGCCTGTTTTCCCACGATGAAGTCCACCGCTTCTTTGATCACCGGGCTCTTCTTATAATAATCCTTCGATACGTAGTCCGCTTTCTCGTAGTGATCGATGACGGTCTGGGAATCCTTACCGAAAACATAGATGTTCTCGTCGCCCACCAGATCGTGGATCTCCACATTTGCGCCGTCCGCCGTGCCCAGCGTCACCGCTCCGTTGAGCATGAACTTCATGTTGCCGGTGCCGGAAGCCTCCTTGGACGCCAGGGATATCTGCTCGGAAATATCGCAGGCCGGAATCAGCTTTTCCGCATAGCTCACATTATAGTTCTCCACCATCACGACCTTCATATACTGATTGACTTCCGGATCGTTGTTCACGATATCCTGCAGCACCAGGAGCAGATGGATGATATCCTGGGCGATGATATAGGCGGGAGCCGCTTTTGCGCCGAAAATAAAGGTGACCGGAACAGAAGGCTTCTTCCCTTTCTTGATCTCCAGATACCTATGGATGATATACAGGGCATTCATCTGCTGCCGCTTATATTCATGCAGTCTCTTAATCTGGATATCGTAAACCGAGTTCGGATCGATCTCCACGCCTTCCCTTTCCTTGATATATGCGGCCAGTTCCTTTTTGTCCTCCGTCTTGATTGCGGCCAGCCTCTCCAGGAATTCCTGATCGTCCGCATAGTCCAAAAGCTTCTCCAGTTCATCCGCGTCCTTTTTATAACCGTCCCCGATCGTTTCGGAAATCAGGGCCGCCAGCTCCCTGTTGCAGGAAAGGAGCCATCTGCGGAAGGTAATGCCGTTGGTCTTGTTGTTGAACTTCTCCGGATAGAGCTTGTAGAACTGGTTCAGCTCCGTATCCTGCAGGATCTGGGTGTGGATGGCAGCCACACCGTTTACGGAAAAGCCGTAGTGAATATCCATATGGGCCATGTGTACCCGGTCATTTTCATCGATGATCTGTACCTTGGGATCCTCATACTTCTCCTGAATCCTCTTATCCAGCTCCTTGATGATAGGAACCAGCTGGGGAACGGCCTTCTGTAGATATTCCAGCGGCCATTTTTCCAAAGCTTCCGCCAGGATGGTATGGTTGGTATACGCACACGTACGGCTCACCACGCCGATAGCCTCATCCATGGAGAACGCCTTATCCTCCACCAGGATGCGGATCAGCTCCGGAATGATCATGGACGGATGGGTATCGTTAATCTGGATTACCGCATGCTCATCCAGCTTACGCAGGTCATACTGCTTCTCTTTCATTTCCTTTAAGATCAGCTGGGCGGCATTGCTCACCATGAAATACTGCTGATAAATGCGCAGCAGATTTCCCGCCTCATCCGAATCGTCCGGATACAGGAACAGGGTTAAATTCTTCTCAATCGCTTCTTTGTCAAAAGTAATGCCCTTCTTCACAAGCCCTTCGTCCACGGACTCCAGATCAAAGAGACGCAGCTTATTCACGCCTCCTTCGTATCCGATCACGTCCACATCGTACAATCTGGAAACCACCTTCGTGTCCCCAAAATAGACGTCAAAACTGGTATCCGTCCTGGTGAGCCAGGAATCCTTCTCCATCCAAGTGTCCTTCTCGGCCGTCTGCAGACGGTCCACGAACTTCTGGTGGAACAGGCCGAAATGGTAATTCAGGCCAATGCCCTCGCCAGGAAGGCCCAGAGTGGCGATGGAATCCAGGAAACAGGCCGCCAGCCTTCCCAAGCCGCCGTTCCCGAGGGAAGGTTCCGGCTCCGCATCCTCCACCCTGGACAATTCCTTTCCGTGCTCCTTCAGGATGGAATCCACCTTCTCATAGATCCCTAAGTTGATCAGGTTGTTGGAAAGAAGCTTCCCGATCAAGAACTCTGCGGAAATATAATAAACCCGTTTATTGCCGCTGATGGGAATGGTGTTGTGCATCATATCCTTCACCAACCCCAGCAGCACGCCATAGAGCTCCTTGTCCGAGCATTCCTCCAGGGTCTTCCCAAACAGCTTTTGGGCCAGGGAAACCATTTCCTGTTCCATCTTCTCTTCGATAATCTCCCTCTGAATTGTATCCATCACTGCCATATCAACCTCCGTTTTTGCGCATTCTGCGTGCGCAGTCCTTTAATTAATAATATCAAGATACTGCATTCTTACCAGTTCGTAATTCGGAGTAAGCCGTCTGCCCGTACCGCCTTCTAACAGCCTGGCCATTTCCTCCATCGCCACGGCAGATACCCGGCGAAAATCCTGCTTCACCGTGTTCATCTGCTTACCAGCATATCCCATCAGCGTAATCCCGTCAAACCCGCAGACCGGCCGGAAAATATCCATTTCCTGCAGGGCCCGCATGGCCCCTATGGCCATCAAGTCCGAGGCACAGACGATCAGATCCGCTCCCTTCGCATGGGAAAAGGTCAATTCTCGCGCCTTTTTCTCGCTGAAATCGCCCCTGTGCACCGTGAGGGAAAGTCCCTCCTCCTGCACCAGCCTCCACATGCCTGCCATTCGTTCCCTGGTGACGTAACCGTCCTTTTTTCCGGCAATATAAAGGACCGCCTTTCCCCGGTTCTCCCGGAGCGTCTTCTTCGCAACGTCGTACTGCGCCTGTGCATGATCGATTCCCACACAGGAGGTATTCTCGTTCACGAAGGGCGCGTCCACCGCCACCACCTTGAACTGCTGCTCACCGATCAGCTCATGGAGTACGCCGTCGTCCCGTCCCATCCCATAGATCAGAAGCCCTTCAATGCTCTGCGCCTGAAAATAGCGGGTGATGTCCTCCACCCCTCTGTCCCTGATCATGGAAAAAAAGACCGTGATCACATCCAGCTTCTCTTCCTGCGCCCTGTTGATGGCGCCGGAAAGATACTGCATGGCCACCTCATCCACCGACTGCGTGCTCTGGTTAATCAGAAGCGCCACCCGGCCCGCTCTCTTGGACGAAAGGGCCGATGCGATGGTATTGGGGGTGAAGTTCAGCTCCCGGACCGCTCCGTTCACCTTTTCCCTGGTTTCTTCGCTGACATTGGGATAGCCGTTGACCACCTTGGAGACCGTGGAGACCGCCACTCCGGCCCTCCGGGCCACATCCTTTATGGAAGTCATTTACATCCCTGTACCCCTCTGCGCGCTTCGGCGCGTATACCAATCAATCGTTTGAAAGCATACTTCTTTCAAACTTTTTCCTTTACCGGAAATGCCGCTTCCTAATCTTATGGCAGACGCCGGACAAGAAACGGAAAACGTTTTCCTCAAGGCTGATAATACTCCCGCTTGGAAAATTTGTCAAGATGTGTTTTTCGGTTTCAGGACAAATGGTTACAACAAACGAACGAATGACGCGGCGGATCCTGGCCCCCTTCCCCGGCGGCTTCAGCCCGCCCCTAGAGGCGCGTTCCAGGTGGGGCGTGGCGGCCGTATGATATTTTCGGACACCATCGTGCCAGACATTCCGATGAGCCCTGGACGCTTCCCAGTCGGGGTGCGTCCCTCCTG
>CANSTU010000030.1 GCA_947650005.1 uncultured Lachnospiraceae bacterium | reverse complement strand
AATGCATGCTGCGCATGCAGAGGGGAGCAAGGTTGAAAGAAGGACGCTTTCAACCACCCTGAAATAGAATGCATGCTGCGCATGCAGAGGGGAGCAAGGTTGAAAGAAGGACGCTTTCAACCGCCCTGAAATAGAATGCATGCTGCGCATGCAGAGGGGAGCAAAACATGGTTCAGATAGAGGAAGTATTGTCTGCGGCAGAAACGGCCGGAGCGAGCGATGTGCATATGACGGTGGGGATCGCCCCTAAGATGCGGGTGGGGGGAAGCCTGGTTTCCATGCCTTACGGAGAGATGACCCAAGAAGATACCCTGGAGACGGCCCGGCGCATCATGAGTCAGGAGCAGTTTGAACGTTTTCGGGAACAGGGGGAATACGATATGTCCTTTTCCCTTCCGGAGGGAGGACGGTTTCGAGTGAACGCTTTTTACAGGCAAGGAAGCGTTGCCCTGGCCTTCCGTCTGGTGTCTGCGAAGATCCCTTCCCCGGAGGAGCTGGGGGTGCCTTCCTCCATCATCGACCTTTATGAGAGAAAGCGTGGGCTTGTATTGGTGACCGGGCCCACGGGGAGCGGTAAATCCACGACTTTGGCGGCGATCATCGACAAGGTAAACCAGCATCGGGACGCCCATATCATCACCCTGGAGGATCCGGTGGAATACCTTCATCCCCATAAGAGATCCATGGTGAACCAGAGGGAGATCGGAACGGATACAAAGAGCTATGCCAATGCGCTGCGCGCTGCGCTTCGGGAGGATCCGGACGTGATCCTGGTGGGGGAGATGCGGGATTATGAAACGATCAGCGTGGCGGTGACGGCGGCGGAGACAGGCCATCTGGTGCTTTCCACCCTGCATACCATTGGGGCGGCCAGCACGGTGGACCGGGTGATCGACGTATTCCCGCCCCACCAACAGCAGCAGATCCGGGTGCAGCTCGCCAATGTGCTGGAGGCCGTAATATCCCAGCAGCTCATTCCCCGTGCGGATGGCCGGGGGCGGGTGGCGGCCTTTGAAGTGCTGCACGCCAATACGGCTGTCCGGAACCTGATTAGGGAAGGGAAATCCCACCAGATTCCCAATGTCATGCAGACAAACCGCAGGCTGGGGATGATTACCATGGATGACGCCATTGCAGGGCTGGTTTGGGATGGGATGATCACTCGCCAGATGGCGGTGAGCTTTGCCCAGGATCCGGATTTGATAGAAGGTAAATTTTGAGGACTGAACCTGAGTGCTTTTCATGGATAGGAAGGCGCCGTGCAGCGGCGCGGAGATGTTAAAAAGGATGAGAAATAGCAGGAAAAACGGTTTTACACTAGCAGAATTAATGGTGGTATTGGTGATCATAGGGATCCTGGCGGCCGTCGGGATCCCCGCCGCCGCGCATTTTATCCGGCTGGCTGAGTTCCGCAAGAATGAAGAAAACGCTAAGACGGCCTATCTGGCGGCGGAATCTGCCTTGACCTGGTATCGAACGAGCGGGGAATGGGAAACCTTCCGCGCGCAGGTGCTGGAGAATGGGCTGCCCAATCATACCTTTGAAGAAAACGACGAGAAAAACGGGCGCATTTATGCGATAACCTTGTCTGGAAGCCAGGCGGAAACAGCTTCCGGCTCCCAGGATCAGGTGAAGGCTCTCCTGGAACATGGAGGATACAGCAATGATTTCCTGGATGCGGCCGTTACCATAGAGATCGATACGGAAACCGGGCGGGTCTATTCCGCCTTTTATGCCACCCATGCATCGGGCATGTCCTATGAGGGGACGGATACGGACGGCGTTTTGAACATCAGCGCCGCAGGAGAAAACCGCGCCTATGAGAACAGGCGGGAGCGGCTTTTAGGCTACTATTCCACAGAGGATGTGGCCAATGTGGTGGAGCTAAAACCGGTGCGCCTAAAGGTATCCACCATCAATCTGGTGAACAGTGAAACCCTGTCCCTGAACTGGACCAGTAATTCCAGACACGAGGATCTGGATGTGAAATTCCGGATCACCTTTTATAATAATAGGGATCATTCCGAGCTGTTTTCCATGGAAATTGATAGGAAGAGCCTTCCGCCGGAAGCCGCAGCGGCAGGCCTTGCCAGGCTGAAACTGGAGAATGCGGCCTCTGGCGAGCTGGGAGAGTGGGTTTTCCCCCTGTCATATCAGGCGGTTGGCGGAGGAAACGGCAGATTTACCCTGGTACTGGACGGCATGATGACGGCCAGTCTGATGGAAGCTATTGAGGCAAAGGGCAGCGCGGGCAGCACGATCGCGCAGGAATACAGTACCAGCATCACGAGGCTTGGGAACGTGATCCCATCCCTACAGGCGCCCCAGGATATCTATGCCCAGATCGAGGTGCAGCCCACCTATGGGATAGCGGACGGATCGTTTACGGAATACAAACCCAGCGGCCCGGTGCGCTCCAATGTGGAGAATACGTTGTTTGTCAAGGGCTCCGTGGAGGAGGGAGGCGAGCTGGAAGCCCAGATCGGCAGATTCCGGCATCTTTCCAATATCCGCTATTATGATACGGAAAAGCAGGCCACATTTACGTTGTCCGGCCGGAACCTGGATTGGGCGTCCGCCGGAACCGGGATGTACGACGCTGCCCCAGGCAACGGTGGAACGGGACTGAGCGTTCTGACATGGAAGGGAACAGCACAGGACGACGGAACGCTGGACTTCCCCTCCATCGAAGTGTTGGCCGCAGTACATACCCTGGAAGGGAAGGGGGCGTCCACCCTGGTATCCAACCTGTGTCTGGGGACCGCTTCCATGCCGGACGATGCCCTGGTGGAAAAACTGTACGGCGGGGAAGGCAGCGCAGCCGTGGAAGAGAAAAAGACGCACTATCTGGGTCTGTTCGGCGAAGTGGAAGGAACGGTTCGTTCTCTGATGCTGCAGGACCCGACGCTCACATTGGTTTCCGAAGAGGGACAGATGGAGGCGGTGAAAGGCTTTGATAGTCTGTACGGTGTGGGAATTGTCTGCGGCAGGAGCGAAGGGCGTCTGCAAGATGTTTCTGTCCGCGCGACGCAGGGAAACCAGGCGCAGACCATGACGGTGCACCTTCCTATGCGGGAAACTTCCACCGGGGCTGCGGATTCGAAACCGGCAGGGATTGGCGGTCTGGTTGGTGTACTTGCGAAAAAGGACGGGGACGGAAATCTCCTTCCTTTGACGGATCCTGTTCAAAATGTGGCGAAGAATCTTTCAATGCAGGGAACCTTATCGGCTGTCCTGCCTGCGCCTTCGGCCGGGACAAAGCCTGCGCAGGAGAGGGCGGAGGAATATCAATACGGTATCGGCGGGATCTTCGGCTATGGCGCCATGGGGGGCGACGTGAGGGTGGAGAACTGCCGAAATGAGGCTTATGTGACCGGAAATCTGTTTTCCGGCGGCATCGGCGGCTTCCTCACCGGGGATTTTGTCAGCCTCACCGGGACGGAAGGCGACGGCACATCCCATGCCAGCATCACGGACTGCTCCAACGAAGGGCTGGTGCTGTGTGCTTTGGGATATGAACATGAGGACGAAGAAAACGAACTGGAGGGAAGGTATTTCGGAGGGATTCTCGGGTTTGGCAATACGGTGCAGATCAGCGATTGCGCCAGCGCTTCCGGACGTTTTGGCAATTATTCCTACAGCGACGATGTGGATCGGAAGGAGCAGGTGCTTCTGGGCCAGTACGTGGGCGGCATCATTGGCTATGGGAATAACAGTCAATTGGCCGGATGCAGCACACGCAAGGGCGGCTATATTCTGGGCTCCGACTATGTGGGCGGCATTGCGGGAGGTCTGTCCAATGATGCGCGGGTGGCGATCACGGGAACAGCCGGGGTTGCGGTAACGACCAATGCGGGTTATGTGATCGGAAATCGCTATGTGGGCGGCATCGTGGGAAAAAATGACGGCGATGCACCGACCACAATCACCAACTGCGTCAACAACGGCGTGGCTGCGGGATACGACCGCTATATCGGCGGCATTGTGGGATACAATGGGGAAATGGGGAGGCTTAAGGACTGCGCCAGCTATCTGTCCGATTATGACGGCACTCTCTTCAGCATGATCGTGGATAAATGGCAGGCGACCGGAGACTGCGCGGGGGGCCTGGCGGGATACAATAATGGCGAAATCATTTTTACCCAGGACAGCGAGAAGATCACGGTGAAATCCGTATCCAGCATTGTGGTGGGGGAAGATTATGTGGGCGGCGTGATCGGGTTTAACGATATCAAAGGAAAGCTGGACGTCCATTATACGCTGATCGGAGGCCGGATTCATGCCTATGGCAATGCGGCTGGGGGATGTATCGGGCTCAATGCCTCCACTAAAATTCTGGATCGGGAGCTTTCCGTCCGGCCTTCCAGCGTAACGGGCGTTTACTATGTGGGAGGCTGCATCGGGGCGAATGTTGTGGCGCTTGCGGGCGATACTGTTATGGATGGCTTCAGAGCGGACAACGCTTTGGGAAGCGTTACGGGAACTGCCTTTACCGGAGGGGTGATCGGATACCAGAGGACCTATACGCCGGAGCAGCTGGACGGATTTGCCGGAACGGAGGCTGAAAGTGGGCTGCTGGATTATCTGGATGCGGCCGGAGCGACAGAAGATATCACGGCTGCTGCGGGCGAAGGCGCATTGGGACGGCAGCCTGGTGTGCCGGACACAGCTGGAGGGGCGCTCCTGCCCACTTTAGGAGCGGGCAACGTGCCGACGGAGGTGATGCGTTCGGCGAACGGTTATACCCTCACCATCGGGAATCGGAAAAACGGGAAAGACAGCGTCAATAACGATAACAATAACATCCCGGTGAGCGCAGATTTCTATGTGGGCGGCATCGTGGGCTATTGTGAACGGGGGAGCCGTCTGATCCTGAAATACTGTAGAAATGCGGGAAACCTTTCCAGACAGGCAGGCTTTGCATCTGGCGTATTGTTGAAAACTTATTTGGCGAGCGGAGAAGTAAACGCTGATGTGTCGGATCTGGGAGATATGGATATTTCGGTTTCCATCGGAGGCGGTATCATCGGCGCAAATCTGGATAACCAGGTGATCGACGGCTGCGTCAATACGGGAATTATGAATGGCTTTATCGGGCTGGGCGGTATTGTGGGTTTCAATGCGGGAGGCGTATTCAACTGCCACCTCAATGATAATTTCGGCAATGCCGGTCTGGACTACATAGGCGGAATCGCCGGGCTGAATGTCCATGCCCGGGATGCATCGATGGGAAACGCAGCAGCCGGCCTGGAGAAGGTGGACGGATATAAGAGCTTATATCAATACGAATCGGGTATGATCTCTCAGTGTACGACTGCGGAGAAGAAGAATATTTCTGGAGGCAGCTATGTGGGAGGTATCGTGGGCTACAACATGGCGCAGGCCTGTGTGGACTCCAACATAAACCGCGCGAATGTCACCGCCGCAGGGGACTACGCCGGGGGGATTGCCGGAGCCAACAGAGGCCGGGTTCTGGTATCCTCCAGCGTTGGAAATACCGGCGAATGCGTGATTACTGGAAAGAGCGGCACAGGGATCGGCGGTATCGTAGGCTATAACCGCCTGGGCGGTGAGATCGATGTGGCCGGAGAGGGTTATATCGGTGAGGTAGTTGCCGTAGGTCCTGCCGTCAGCGTGGATGGGAAACAGAAGGTGGGCGGCATCGTGGGAATCAACGAGGGGCTGATCGGCACGTCTGCGGGAACAGGAACGATTTATCTGGTCTGCCAGGCGAAGATGGTACATGCCACGGAAGGATATGCGGGCGGTATCATCGGTGAGGCGAGAACTGTTCCTTCCAGCGGAGAGGGGGAAGGCGCGTCCGCCTCTGCTGCGAAGATTTCCTATGCCATTAACAGAAGCGGAATCGTGGCTGCGGACAGCGGGCCTGCCGGTGGAATCGTGGCGGTGTGTGAACAGGGATTTATCCTTCAGGACTGCCGGAACGAGGGGGACGTGAGCAGTGACCACGGTTATGCTGGGGGTATTGCCGCGGAAAACAAGGGGCAGATTCTGCGCTGCAGCGTGGGAAGAAAGGACGGGACGCAGAAAATCACCGTCCGCAGTCAGGATGTGGAAGAGATCGGGGCGATCTGCGGGGTCAATTATGGCGCTGTTTGGAGCAGTGCGCCCGAAGGGAATGTGATCCTGGCGGGCTCTGCCAGGGCTGTGGGCGGCATCGCTGGAAGGAATGCGGCGGGGGGCGTGATCGAAAAGGAAATCGGCCAGGATAACGGAAATTATGTGTTTGCCTATATGCCTGAGATACGAAGCAGCGCCGCCGAGTTGGTTGTGGGGGGCGCCGCGGGGATCAACGAGCGCTCCGACGGAGAAAAGGACGCGGCCAGGGTTGCGCAGATGACCGCCTCCGGCTTGAAATTTACCGAGTTTAGTAACTATAAGTACCTGGGCGGCATTGTAGGAGAAAATCAAAACGACGCGGAAGTGATAGCCTGTGAATCTGTCGGCGGGGAAATACGGCAGAAAGACGGCGCCGCCCCTGGGAACTGTTATGGAGGCATTGCGGGACGAAACAACGGGATCTTGAAAGAATGTGATGTGAACGGGATTTCCATTGAAGTCCAAGGGGTCTACACGGCTACCAGCACCAGTTCGGCGCAGGAAAAGGAGGCTTTTTCCTCCCATGTGGGCGGAATAGCCGGCAAAAATGAGGAGGATGGAGAGATTGACGGCTGTCTGATTCAGGGAAACGGTTCCCGAATCGAAGCGGCGAGCGGTATGGCCGGCGGTGTGGCCGGATATAACAAGGGCAGCATCAGATTGTCCGGAGACGCGGCGACAGCTGGCCTTATGAAGGAAAACGGGACAGAACTCAATGATGTACAGACGCTGATCCAAAAGGCGGATACTGCAGGGATCAAGGCGGACGGAAGTTATGTCAATTGGAGCGGCAGCAGGATAGAGGATCAGTCCTATGCGGGAGGCGGAAGGGTCAATGCGGGCAGAAGCCTGTCCATGACCATGACCAGCAACGGAAATTTGGGCGGTATTACGGCCTATAATGCGCCAACCGGATCGGTCAATTACTGCGCCACAGGAAACTGGTACCTGAATAACAAGTCGGCGGCCATCGGAGTCGGAACCGGTGGGATCATCGGCATGAATGAATCGGAAAGGGATCTGTCCTTCCTGTTGAATCAAGCGTTTGTGGGTAGGGAGATTGCCAGCGGGGATACCAACCGTTTTGCAGGCGGGATCATCGGGAATCAGAATAATATTACGAGCAGCGCATGGTCCATCCGTAATTGTGTGAACTATGGGACTGTTTACTGTAGGAATACACATTATGCGGGAGGTATCCTGGGCCAGTGGACGGGCCGGGGCGGAACGATTGAAAAGTGCTATAACTATGGAAATATGCAGACCACCTATCGTGGGGATTGGTCTGGGGCGGCGGGCGGTATCGTGGCGCAGCTTTATCATGCCTATGAGAAAAATGAGTACAGTATCGTCGGATGCGGGAACTACGGGAATATCTATGGACGGACAGGACGGTCGACGGCTGATGCGGCGAGCGACAGCGCAGGGATACTGGGAAATGTAACCACATATCGGGTGGATAATGCGGCGAATGCGCAGCAATATACCATCAATGTGTTGGATTGCGTCAATGGAGCCGGGGTGGAGATCTACTCCAATTCCATGGCGTCAGGAATTGTCGGATTTTTTTCCAGTGACAATCCTCCCAATGATGCGTATAATCCGCTGAAGATTTCCACGAGCGGGATCCAACTGAACATAGAGCGTTGCCGGAACTACGCGGGAGTGCTGATCGGAAATAACTTTACTGCGGGGATCTTTGGCGAGCGCTATGGAATCGACGGAGCGAAGAATACGAGCCTGAAATATTGTTTTTCCATGGATCGGCAAAGCGTCTATTATAACAAAACGCCGTATCCAATCGTTTCGTATGTGAATAACAGCAATAAAAATGAAAACTCGGTTTCTTATATCAATTCTGGGGATGCAGGGAAAGTATATAACTATTTTCTAAGCGAAAATTCTGGAACTGCGGGTTTTCAGAGCGGAACAGCAACATTTAATGTTACAGCAGATTCTATGATGGAACGTGTGAATACGAGATGGATTTACAGTTTTATTAAAAACGGAACGAGATATTTTGTTCACTTAAATAATGGAAATAGGTATAGGGTGAGTGGACTGTCCATTGACGGCAGTGCGGTAAGAAACGGCAATACCAAAGTGGGCGATGTGCTTTTCACCATGGAAGATGCATCTGACGCAAATAGATACGACAGCGTAACTAACGTGGTGGCAAAGGGAAGCGAATTCGACAAATATGTGCGGGAGTTCTGCTTTGCCCAGGCGGGGATGCTTCTAGCCCCTGAAAGCGTGGCCCTGACCAGGGAAAAGAATAGCGAACTGACGATTCAGGTGAACGTTTCCGGCATTGTCTCCGATGAGGTGGTCTATGTGGCTGTTGCGTATCGTAAGGGCGCCGATGGAACGCAGGAGCGAATCGACCTAAAGGAACTGGGGGCGGAAGGCGGCATACAGGCGGATACAAAGGAACCTGGCGCTTTTATCTTTGATGCGGAGAAATTTACCTTCCGGCTTTCGGAAGCGGAACTGGCAAAGGGTGGAGAGATATTCATCCGGTTGAAGGCGCGCAGCCTGGAAACCGATCTGGAGTCTGCTGAGGTGGATTCAAACGTAGTCTCCTTGTCCAATACGCTGCCGGATCCCAAGCTTCGGATTGAACTGATCGGTTCTTCCGGCAATTACCAATACCGTTTCCGTCTGGATAACCGAGAGGATTACGGCCAGGGCGAAACCCTGATCTATGTCAAGCTGATGGATGGGACACAGTTGAGTTTTACGGCGGACGGGGAAGCAACATACAGCCTGAAAAGCGATTCTCTGCAGCAGCTCGTGGTTTGGGCAGCAGGCATGGATGCGGATGGGAAACCGAACGGGCTTTCTTCCTCCGAAGTGTCCGTTCCCGTTTATCTGCCGGCCTATACGCCGGAAATCGCGTTAAGAGGTACGGGCCAGACAGCGACTGCGTCCGCTGTGGTCACCGGCACCAGCCTGGAGGATCTGCGCATTGCCGTAACGCTGCAGGGGCAGGGCGGAAAGGTGACGACGCCTCCGGTTTACCGTGTGGATTTGATTGGCACGTGGAATGATGAGGAGGGGGAGCATAAGGAAACCGTATTCCAAAGCGCGGATATCCTCACTTCGGCTGACGGCAGCGCAACCGCGTCCTTTGCGGATCTGCCGGCGTATATAGCCGATGCAAGCGATATACAGGTACGGGTATGGTATGCGCAGTCCGGTCTGGGCCCCGTATACTCCTACTATGATGTGGCTGCCGGAGAAACGCCCAATATCCATAACCTGATCATAGAAGAGGCGGAAGATGGGACACAAATAAAGGAATGGCAATATGCCTACAGCCCTGTATTGGCAGGAAACACGTTTGCGAATTACAGGTGGACGTCGAATGTTCTGCTCAGATGGCTTTCCCCTCCTGTTCTGATGAAACTGGAGGAGGGGAAGAGCCTGCCGCCGGAAACGAATGCGGACACGGGCGGGCTGGAATATACCTTCAAATGGGATGAGGGGCCCGGAGAATACGATCCGGCGAAAGATACCTACCTTGTATCCTTATATGGCATCAGCAAGGATGAGTCGGGCAATGTGACCGGCCGGGTTTCCCTCCTAACCGGCCGGGAGGTGAAAGGTAATTCGATTACCGTGGATGCCGAAAACTGGACCTATCAGGAGGTGGAGCTTACCGTATCCCGGAAAGGAAATGCAGCAGGTACTCCCTGCGAAATCGGCCTGCCTTCCACGGAAACCTATAGAGTGAAGCGCAGGCTGCCCAGGCCGGCTCAGCCCAGGATAACGAACCCGGATATCAATGAATTGAAATATGAGGTGGAATGGGAACCGGTAGAACCGGAAGCGAAGTGGGATGCGGCTGATCCCATTTACGGCTGCGATTTTTATGACATCTATGTACAGCCCTATGAGGCGGATGGCGTCTCTTTAGGAGAGGCGAAGCGAATCGCGACCAAACCGGTATGGGACGAGGCGGGAGCTCCGACGTCCGAAAACGGCGTTTACAGACAGACCATCGATCTGGAGCATGTGGAGGATGTGGAAAACGGTTACGCGGGAAAGCGCGTTCTGATCTATATCAAGGCGATGGCACGGGAAGAAGATCTGGCATACGTTCACAGCGTGGACGGTGTGACCTATGCCCTCGACGTGCCAGACCGGATCAGGGAACCGAAGGTGACCTGGGAAAAGGATTGGGAGCATGAAAAGGATGAGAATAAGGCTAAAACCGTGGATTCCTTCCAGGATGCCGGTTTAAAGGTGACGGTGAATGCGGATAAGGACAGCATTCCGCCGGGCGGCAGCAGCTATCTGACGAAAGCCTATGTCTTTGAAAGCAAGGAACAGGCCGAGGCGGCGGCAGACGCCATCGAAGGCGGCGCTGTGAAGGATGTGGACGGCCTGCTGGCCACCTATCCGGCGTTAAACGATCAAGAAGAACTGAATCCGGCTCAGATGGATGTGGAAGGGACGGACCGTTATAGCCACGCGCTTTCCGGCCTGTCGGCGGAATATGCGGGAAAATATATCCTGTTCTATGCCAGGATATCTTCCGGAGAAGGGAATGTCAGTTCCTCTTGGGTTGCCAATCCTGATATCTGGCAGTTGCCTTATGTGATTTTGCCCACGCCGGACGTAGCGGTGGACAGCGCAAAACAGGATGTGGAGGTGACTTTGATTTATAACCCGGATCTGTCTGACGGAGGAGATTCCGGGATGAAGAAGGAAGAAGAGACGGAAGAGAATACTGCCAATTCGGATGAAGAGGAGGAAAACGGCGGAGAAATGACGGAGCCGTCCGACGAGGAAAATACATCCGGACAGGAACCGGATCGGGAAGAGACGGAATCGGATACAACCGATCAGGAAGAATCTGGGCCGAACACGAACCCTTCCGAAAGCGAAGGGAGCGATTCCAAAGAAGAGGAATCCTCCGGCACAGGCGGAAACCCTGATGGAACAGAAAGGCCTGGCGAAGGAGAGAATCCATCCGAAACCGAGACGGTGACCGGTGAAAATGGAAATCCTTCTGGTTCTGAGCAAGCATCGGATGGGAATGAAGGTTCTTCGGCGCCTGAGGCGCCGACCGGCGGGAATGGAGACTCTTCCGGTTCCGAAGCGATGGCGGATAGGAATGGAGGTTCTTCCGATTCAAAAGTGACATTGGATGGGAATGAAGGTTCTTCTGACACCGAAGCGGCAGCGGATAGGAATGGGCGTTCCTCCGGCGTTGAAGCGCCTGCAGATGGGAATGGAGGTTCTTCCAGTTCAAAAGCGACATTGGATGGAAATGGAAGATCTTCTGGTTCCGAAGCGGCGGCGATCGCCAGAGGTGGAAGGCCTGCCGTAAATACGGCGTCCTCTCCGGCGGAACGAATCGTTGCGGCCGGGGCATATCGCCGCAAAACCATTACCGTATCCGCACCGCGCAGAGAGGCCGGAACGGAACGGACAGTCCTCTCGCTGACGGCGGAAGGAGAAAAGAAGGAACCATCCCACGAAGCCCGGGCAGGGGAGATCGAAGAGAAAAAGACATGGACGGCGGAACACACCGCCCTGCGCTGGGACAGCGTGGCGTATGCGGATTCCTACTATATTATGTTTACCACAAAGGAAGGCGATTCTATGGAATTTAGGATCGTGGAGGAAGGCGGCGCCGTGTCCGTGTACCGGAGGAGTGGAAGTGGCTGGGATGAGATCTCCGGCCAAGACGGTAGGTTTGCCCTTTCCGGCTATCAAAGGGAAATAAGCGGTCAGTATGAGAAGGAAACGGATCTCAAAGTTCCTTACAAGGTCGAACTGCAGGGCAGCTTGGAAGTGAGCGGGCAGGAACAGTTCAGCTATACCCTGATCCTTCCGGATGCAGCCCGCCTGACGCCGCCGGACGGTGGGAATTCCATATCCGGGGATGAACTTCACTTTACGAAGACGGTGAGCATCTGTTCGGACGTAAAAGAAAACGAGGGTACGCCCGGAAGCCAGGCCTACATCAGGTCGAAGCCGTTTGAGGTAACCTTCCAGTGATTTTACCGTACGATGCCACGAAAGGGCGGGGTATGAATCGAATTGAGAAAGAGAACGAACTTGCGATTGGTCCGGCCTCGCGCATTTTGGTAAGAATGGAGATTAGATATGTTTCGGTGGAAAAGAAAGCGGATCGGGAATATAGAGGCCAGGGAGGGTGCGTCCCTCGTGATGGTGATCTGCGTGTCCGCTTTCCTTGCCGCCTTTGCCCTGGCTATGGTCTATACCGCGGGCCTGCTGCTTTCCAATGCAAACCGGCGTTTGGAGCAGGAACGCTGCTATCAGCTGGCCAGAAGTTTTTCACAGACGCTTTCCAGTGAACTTTCCCGCTATGCATCGTTGGATGAGGCGGATCCGAACAGCTTTTACCGATTTGCCTGCAGATTTTTGGAGAATGAAGGATACATGGAATATAATCCGGACTATCCTGAGACGGTCTATCACTATAAGGCGGAGAGCCCGGTTGGCGCGCAGGACTACGGGGAGATTGAGATCATCCTATACAAGGAAAGCGATCTGGGTGGGGATGGTTTAACTGGAATTATCGAGTATAACTGGGATCAGGATCAGACACAGGCCAAGGATCCCATGGAAGAAATCACGGGACAGCTGATTTCTCGCCACACATTCACCGTGGAGGTGATCGTGGAAAGGGACGGTATGCGGTATGGGTACAGCACCGTATACGATCCTTTGGTAACCTATCAGGAGGACGCGGTGGTCTGCAGGAATCCGGAAGGGGTTCGGATCAGCTGGGACAAACTGAATCAAAAATGGATGACGGACAGCACGAACGAGTACAGGCATCCAGATGGAACGGCCATGATCACCTATGAAATCCAGCCCGGCCTGGATAAACTGGACACCTGCACCTTCAGAAAAACCATCCGGGAGATCGGAGACCCGGACGAGGGAAGTATGGAAGGAGTCGGCCCATGAAGAGAAGAAAATTACAGGATAAATCAGGGGAATCCCTGGTAGAAATCATGGTAGGGGCTTTTCTCTTTCTAATGATGACGGCTCTTCTGCAGGGCGCTATTACTTTCTGCTCCAATGCACAGCGAAGGAGCGAGCAGGTGCGGGAAAAGAACGCTCAAATCTGCCGCGAAGTGCGGGAGGCTGCATACATGGGCGGGGCCGTGCAGACCTATGCTTTCCGGGCGACTGATGGAGCCGTGAGCGGGTCTGGGGTTTTATTCCAGATAGATGCGCAATTGGGGAAAAAGGAAGTTTCTTATACGGATGAGACAGGAGCCTCACAGAGCGTCATCTTCTATCTGTTCGGTTCCACCGTCCCGGCAGGAGGAGACCCATGAGAAAGAAGAAAAGACTGCAAAGCCGTTCCGGTGCCACGCTGGTGGAAATGGTGGTGACACTGCTGCTGTTCGGGATGATCATGAGCATGGTGGTGGCTATCATGAGCCCTGCCGCTAAGTTGTTTTTACGGATGCAGAGGCTCCAGCGGGCCCAGGTGCTCCTGGACAATACCGTCCAGGAGCTGCAGACTATCGCGGAGCAGGCCACGGAGTATGTAAAACTATATTCCGCAGGAGGTGATACCACAGGCATAGAAGGGGCAGGAAGCGGGCCTATGGCCGAATTCGTCAGCCCGGAGGGCTATGTGACGCTGGTATCTGCGGAAGGATGTCCGCCCACTCATATTTTGATGGGCGGGACGGACGTGGAGACCGTGGACGGTGTGGAGGAGGGAAGACTTCTGGTTCGGTATTATTCTAGGGACAGTTCTTCGGATCCTTCGCTGGGCGCTTCCTATCAATATAAGAAGGAAGGAACGGAGGCAGCCCGGGCGGTGGCAAGGCCTTTTGCGGATGGGTATTATATGGGGAATTATTTAAAAATTGAATTTTCTTTCCCAGGAGAAGTGGATGAGGGGGCGGCTGTGAATTATGTGAACGCGAAGGTGGAGCTATATGGGGATAAGGAAAGGACGCAGTTGGTGGTGCGGGAGGATGTTGTGCTGGAATTGCGGTATGTGGCGGAGCGGATGGATGCGGTGACGGCGGGGGGATAGAGGGGCTTCAGGTTCCGGAGGGTGGAATCTAGGAGGACGCCCAGCGGAAACAGGGTTCCCCGCCGGGCATGCTTTCGCTCAGCTGAAAACGCAGCGGTGCTAAGGCTGCAAAGGACGCAGCCTAAGAACCGGCGTTTTCAGATGTCCCGTCGGGGAACCCTGTTTCCGCTGGGCTGTTGGCTGGATGGCCATGGGGAAGCGCTTTTGGCGGGTAGTTTCTGTGGGAGGCAGGGGATTTGGGCTGGTTTTTATAGATTATGATTGGAATATAAGTGCAGTCCGTTTGATGCATTTATAGATAGATGCGGTGGCTTCGCAGGACTTTCGGTGGTTGGAGGCTCGGTTGCGTATGGTCGGGTTTTTTTGCACACGGACCGGCGGGAGGAGGAAAGCGGGGCTGCGGCAGAGGTTACTTTAATAGGGTGGGTTGGGAAGTTGATTTCTCATAATTCCCATCGGTTCCGTGGGATTTGTGTTCCCAGGGTGTTTTAAGAAAAAGGAGAGAAAAGATGTTGAAAAAATTGCAAAAGAACGGTAAAAAGGGATTCACTTTGGTGGAACTGATCGTTGTGTTGGTTATTCTGGCGATTCTGGCGGCTTTGCTGGTGCCGGCCCTGACGGGGTATATTGATAAGGCGAAGGAGAAGCAGATTATTGCGGAAACCAGGCAGGTGGTGATGGCGGCTCAGACATTGGTTGACGAACATTATGGAACACTGGATTTGACAACCAATACTGCAATTACTGTGTCAGCTACAGGAGACGTAAAGATAACTGATGTTGCAAATCTGGCAGAAGTGAAGGATACAAATATTACGTCTATTGAAACTGGGACAAATGACTTAATGGGTATTATTACCAAAGTGGTATATACACGAGATGGGAAAACATGTACGTATACGAAAGCAACGGTTAATGAGGCAGGCACATATGAAATGTCATAAGGAGCTATGGGATTTTTTATGCAACATAATGGTGCAGAAAAAAAGCATGGATCAAAATACTTAATCCGCGTTCTTTCCGCCACAGTCCTCGTCCTAGCCATCCTAACCGCTGCAATCCCAGGAAGTCTGGCGATTATGCGGCGGGCGGATGCGCAGGTGGCATTGGGGAACGCAAAGGCGCTGCGGTTGGCCTTGCAGGTGGCGGCGACTGAGTGTTATGCTGCGAGTAGGCCCTTTCGTGATCCCTCCCGGGAGGGAGGGGTTACGGAGGAGGTCTGGCGTAAAGTGCTTGTGGACAGTAAGGTGCCGGGGGATTTCTGGGTGCTGCAGACGGATGGGAGCGGTTATGAGGTGTTGCGTTTCCTGTATCAGGAGGGGGACTTTACCGTGAGCTATTGCAAGGAGCCGCTTTCTTATGTAGTATCGTATCAGGAGCCTTATGTATGGACAGAGTATACTGCCGTTTATTGATACAGGGTGTGTGCCCCTGTTTCAAGGGCGGCGGGATGTGGGAAGTTGAGGCTTGGTTTCAAACGGAGGATTGTCAGTAGTATCGCAGGTTATGCCTGCGATATGCAGGGGAATGGGAATGGTTGTTTTCTTGGAGGGTTTGTTATGGCTGCTGCGGTTTGCCGTGGGGGCGAGTATATTCAGTTTTTTGCATGTAGTGGCCTGTCGGCTTCCGATTGGTGAGAGCGTAGTGCAGGGGCGGAGTCATTGTCCCGGCTGCGGGAGGACGTTGTCGGCTGCGGAGTTGATTCCCTGCATCAGTTATGTGGTGCAGGGAGGAAAATGTCGGGGATGCGGCGGGCGGATCCCGGTACGGTATTTGGGAATGGAATTGGCCGGGGGCGTTGCCTTCGTATGGTGTTGTTGGTTTTTTGATCAGGGAAAAGGTGGGTGCGGCTTGGCCTCCGGAGGGGAGGTAATCTGCATAGAGGGGCTTTGGGGCTTTCTATACCTGGGTATTTTGGCCGTGGTGGCTTTGATTGATCGGGATACGAGGATCATTTATGATCGTTTTCATATAGGGATTGCCTTGCTGGGGATCGCTGCGGTATGGCTGTTTCCGGAGCATGGTTTGGTGGATCGGCTTATCGGGCTGGCAGTGGTGTCGGTTCCCATGTTCGTGTTGGCCTTGGCGGTGGAAGGGGCCTTTGGAGGAGGAGATATCAAGTTGATGGCGGTGAGCGGGTTTCTGCTGGGGTGGCGGGCTGTTCTCTTTGCTGCGTTTGTGGGCCTGGCAGCAGGAGGGGTGTATTGTATCGTGATGTTGGCAGCGGGAAGGATTTCCCGGAAGGAGCAGATCGCTTTTGGGCCATTTCTGGCCGTGGGTCTGGCTGCTGCGCTTTTCTGGGGGGATGCTGCCGCGGGGTGGTATCTATCGTTATTGTAGGAGAGGAGTTTTCGGATGGCAAATTTCCGATATACAGCAAAGGGCATGGATGGAAAGCTCCGGCGGGGGGCCATGGAGGCGTCCGGAGAGGCTGCTTTGCAGCAGCAGTTGAAGGAAGAGGGGCTGTTTCTGATCGATGCGAAAGAGGCGTCCGCACTAAAAAAACATCGGAAGCTGTCGTCAAAACAGCTTTCCGAGTTTTGCAGGGAGCTTTCCACGTTGTTGTCCTCAGGGGTGAGCATCGTGCGGGGGCTGGAGATCATTGCAGATGAGGAAGGGCTTTCTCCCGTTACCCGGGCGCTCTATTTGGATCTTCTGTCAGAATTGAAGAAGGGGATCAGCCTGTCAGAGGCCATGGAGCAGAAAAACTGTTTTCCGGAGCTGATGTTGGGAATGATCCGTTCCGGAGAGGGTAGCGGGAATATCGATACGGTGATGAACCGGCTGTCTCTGCATTATGAAAGGGAAAACCGCCTAAAACAGCAGGTGCAGTCGGCTATGACCTATCCTGTGGTGTTGCTGGTGATGTGCGTAGCGGTGGTAATTTTGATCGTAACCTTTATCTTGCCTCAGTTTGAGGAGCTTTTCAGTGAGATGGAGAGCCTTCCGATCGTGACGGAAATGCTGATGGGGGCCTCTGATTTTCTGGTAAACCAGTGGTATGTTGCTCTGTTGGCTGTATCGGTCCTGGCTGTACTTCTGCGGATTATAGTGAAAATCCCCAAGGTGCGTTATGGCATGGATTCAGTCAAAGTACATATTCCAGTCGTGGGGAAGCTGAATAAGGTGATCTATACGGCGCGTTTTGCCAGGACTTTGAGCAGTCTGTATTCCAGCGGGATGCCCATCGCGTCGGCACTGCAGACCGCAGGGGATACCGTGGGCAATGTCTACGTGCAGGCGCAGTTTGAGCAGGTGATCGCAATGGTGAGAAGTGGTATTCCTCTTTCCCAGGCTCTGCGGGAGGTGGACGGGTTTCTGCGTAAGCTTTCCAGCTCCATCCTGGTGGGAGAGGAGAGCGGACGATTGGATTCCATGTTGGATTCCATTGCTTTGACCATGGAAGAGGAGGCGGAGGCGGCTACCAAACGGCTCGTAACCATGCTGGAGCCGGTGCTGATCTGTATCATGGCGCTTCTGGTGGGCTTTATCATCGTGGCTGTGATGCTGCCCATCTATGAGTCCTACAACGCCATTGAGGGAGCGGCTTAGCATAGAAGTTTCTTTATGGTGGCTGTGGGAAGATGGCTGCAAACCATACCTGCGAAAAGGCGCCGAAGGCAATACCTATATTATAGGCATGGAAATCGTAGGCCGCCCAGGGGCGGCAGAATGTGAGGAGAAATGAGTCAGAGTGTCATCGTATTTTGGGAAGACTGCATCCTGGCGGCGTCCGGCAGAGAGGGGAGATATCCAGCGCTGTCCCAGGTGAAAAGAGTTTCCCTGCAAGGGCAGGGGGATTCTTTTGGCCGATGGGGGCAGGCATTGGCTGGACTTCCCGAGGAATGGAAAACCGGACCCGTCTGGCTGGTGCTGCCGGCTGGCCTGTGCTCGTCCAGGGTGATGAAGCTGCCCTATGCTAAAGGCAGGCAGCTTGCGGCCATGGCGTCAAAGGAGGCGGCGGACGGATTCCGAAATGAAGCTGCGGATTTTTCCTTCATTTATTCGGATAAGAAAAGCGGCGTGGATCTCTGCGCGGGAGGCGCGGACGAAGGCCAGCTGAAACGCTTTCTGGAACTGTGCGAGGAGGCAGGGATTTCGGTTGGGGGCATAACGGTTCCCATGGAAGGGTATCTGCGTCTGTTAGGGCAGCTGGAGGGATATCGGAATACCACCGCTATTTATCTTTTCTTTGAGGAAGGCAGCATGACCAGCATTTTGTGCCAGGACGGGAGGTATCTGTATTCCGGGAGAAGCCGTCTGTTCAGCGAGCCGGGAACGTTGGACTTTGGAACGGAGATCGTACGGAGCATTTCCGGAATCCTGCAGTTTTATTCTGGAGAAAAGAGGGAGAATCTAATCACTCGGGTGTACTATGCGGGCTGTGCGCCGGAGGATTTTGAAGCGGGCCTGGAAGGGATAAGGGCTCTGAACCTGGAGGCGGCGCCCATGGCCTTGGATCGGCGGATCGCGATGCCTCAGGGGGAGATGGCTTCGGACTGGGCTGCTTGTGTTGGCGCGTTCGTTTGCGCAGGAAAAAAAGAAAAGCGGATCGATCTGCATCGGACTATAAAAGAGAAGGCCGAAAGGGAGCAAGGAGAGCAGAAAGTTTGGCCGCATCTGATCCTTCCAGGGGCAGTGCTGGCTGGCTGCCTGGCGGTAACCGGCGTGGTGGCGGCGATGAACGTTGCTGCTGCCCGGGATGTTCGTAGTAAGCAGGAGTGGATCGAGGATCCCGCCATACAGGCGCGTTATCAGGAGGCCCTTTTGCTGCAGCAGCGACTTGGGGAAATTGAGGGAGGGATTGCGGCGGTGGAGCGGACGGATCAGAATCTGTCCGTCTATCCGGAACTGTCCAGTGATGTGCTGCGACGAATTGAGAGCGTTGGGGGAAGCGGAATTGGATGCTTTATCACCGGATACGAGGCTTCTTCGGGGGTGCTGACTTTTGAGGCAAGCAGCCGGGAGGTCATAGACGTTCCCGTTTATATTCTGTCCCTGGAGGAGAGCGGCCTTTTCCATGCGGTGGATTATTCTGGATACGACTTTGAGGATGAATGGTATACCCTTTCCGTTTCCTGTACCCTGGAGGGAAGGGTTTCCAAGGAAGCGCAGGAGCAGGGAAGGACGTTGGAGACTGTGGGAGGGGATACTTCCCATGGGAAGAGCTCTTCCGGGCCGGAGGGGACGGCCGGAGCCATGGAGGCCGGGACGAAAGGGATGACCGGAGCCATGGAGGCCGGGACGAAAGGGATGACCGGAGCCATGGAGGCTAGGATGGAAGGGACGATCAGCGCTATGGAGGACGCGCTTGATGAGGAGGGAGATGTGTGATGAGAATGGAATTGACCAAAAGCGATATATTGCTTCTGAAGCTTTCCCTGAGTGCATTGATTCTTTTTGCTTTCGTCCGCCTGCTGATCATGCCGGGAATTGGGCGTTATCAGGAAAACGTCATCCAGGCGGAACTGCTGGAGGATACCATGGTGGAAATGAGCGCCCTGATGGATTCCGTCCCTCAGCTGGAACGCTCCATTGAAGTCCGCAGGGCAGCGATCGAGGAGGCCTCCTCCCCCTATTATGCGGCCATGGGAAACCGTCAGATCGACGAACTGCTCACCGGGCTGGCGCTGCGGCACGGGCTGTTTCCGGTATCCCTGTCCATAGAAGGGGCTGCGCCCGCCATACCGGAGGCCTACCTATACGGGGTGACGGCGCAGAGCGACAGGATCCCGTCGGAGAGCTATATGCTTACCGCCTTGGGAAATCTCACGCTTCGGGGGGAGGAAGCGAAGATTTTTGCTTTTTTGGATGATGTGGAGAAAAATTATCCGGCTGTACAGGTGCGTTCTTTGCGGATGGATGAGCGCGTTTACTTCGATGCGGACTGGAACGTGGTGGAGCAGCCAGACGTGGAGTGCGTATTGGCGGTCTATATGTATGACCAAAGCGTGACAGAATAGTAATTTCAAAAAGTGGGAAAGCGCGTATGCGGAGGAAACGCAGGAAATAGGATTGCTGTATGGCATCACGGTCAAGGCTACAGAGCGAATGCGTGGGGCTGTGCAGGGAATAAGGCTCTCTTGTGCGCAGCGGCGGCGCAGGCAGAGGCGGGAGGAGAATGCTTTGAGTGCGAATCTGAGAATCGGAGAAATATTGACGGAAAAAGGATATGTAGACGAGGGGCAGATGGCACAGGCCCTGGCCTACCAAAAGGAGCACCGGGACAGGCGTGTGGGCCAAATCCTCATCGAGCTGCAGTTCGTGACCGAACAACAGGTGCTGGAGGCACTGGCCAGTAGGCTTGAGATGGAGATTGTGGACGTTTCCCAGCAGCAGGTGGATCTAGAGGCGGTGGCCATGGTGGATAAGGAATTGGCCGAGAAGAACCTTTTTCTGCCCCTCAGCGTGAAAAACCGAACCATGGTGCTGGTGACGAACGATCCCTTGAACTATTTTGCCCTGGAGGAGGTTCGCCAGCAGACGGGCTGTTATCTGCAGATTCTGCTTGGCGAAGAAAAACCCTTACGCCAGGCTATATCCTATTATTTTGCGGAGGTGGGGGCCAGGCAGGCGGCCACCCAGGCCAATGCGGGTTTTGCCGTAGACGAGATGGATGACCTGGATTTAACTGAGCTGGACAATGTGGACGAGGAGGCGCCCATCATCCATCTGCTCAACAGCCTGGTGGAAAGGGCCATCAAGAGCAATGCCAGCGATATCCATATCGAACCTTTTGACCGGGAAACCAAGGTGCGCATGCGTATCGACGGCGTGATCATGGAATATGTCTCCCTCCAGAGGAACATTCATCAGCCCTTGGTGGCCCGGATCAAAATCATGGCTAATCTGGATATCGCAGAGAAGCGGATTCCCCAGGACGGCCACTTCCGGGTGAAGACGGAAAGCGGCCCCGTAAATATCCGTGTGTCCCTGATGCCTACTGTGTTCGGAGAAAAGGCCGTACTGCGCCTGCTTTCCTCCTCCGCCCGGCTGGACTATGCGGATCAGTTCGGCATGGATGACGAAAGCTACCGGCAATTCCTTCCCTTGCTGAACTGTCCCAACGGAATCGTCTATATCACGGGCCCAACGGGAAGCGGTAAGTCCACCACCCTTTATATGATCCTGGAATACCTTTCTAAACGGATGCTCAATATTTCCACCATCGAGGATCCTGTCGAGAAAAACGTGAAGGGCATCAATCAGACCCAGGTGAATCCAGTGGCCGGACTGACCTTTGAAACCGGCCTGCGCGCTCTGCTGCGCCAGGATCCGGATATCATCATGGTGGGCGAGACGCGCGACGGGGAAACAGCGGAGATTTCCGTACGGGCAGCGATCACGGGCCATGTGGTGCTCAGCACGCTCCATACCAACGACGCGGCTTCCAGCATCGTGCGTCTGGAGGACATGGGTGTGGAAAAATATTTGATTGCCAATTCCTTGGTGGGACTCATGGCCCAGCGGCTGATGCGTAAGGTCTGTCCCAACTGCAGCCAGGAGGTGGATACCACCCCGGAGGAACGAAAGCTTCTGGGGGAAGATGTGGTGAAAATCCGACGTGGAAGAGGCTGCTCCCAGTGCAGCAACACAGGATACAGGGGACGCATCGCCATCCACGAAATCATCGCTGTGGACGCCCCCCTGCGTCGTATGATCAGCGACCGTGCCTCCATGGAGGAAATCGTGGAATACGCCAGGAAGCAACAGCAGATGCATACCCTGAAGGAAAACGCTTTGAAACTGGTGAAGAAAGGGATCAGCACGCCAGAGGAGCTTTTAAAGATCGCTTATGAATAGTAGATTCAGTGTACGGCCCAAGGGACACTTTCCCATTAGGAAGTGTCCTTTCCGATGTTTTAGGGAATTTATTCCTTGAACTTTTTACATGTGTATTATACAATAAATCCGCTGGAAAGATCGGGCATATTTTATGTCCGATGGGATGAAGGAAGAATACGTCCAATGCAAAAAAATATGGAGGAATGGGAAATGGATATCAAAGAACAGATCACTAAGATTGTAGAGGAGATTTCTAAAAACCCGAATATCAAAGAACAGTTTGAGAAGGAGCCTGTAAAAGTAATAGAGAAGGTGATTGGGATCGATCTGCCGGATGATGTTGTTATGAAGATCATAGACGGAGTAAAGGCAAAGCTGACCATAGACGGTGTATCCAAAACGGCAGATGCTTTAAAAAGCATATTTAAATAGTTGTTTCACACAGAATGTGAGACTTTTTCTCTAAATAGCCTTTTGGAAGGCCTTCTATGGTAAAATAAGATCATAGGAGGCCTTTTAACATGGCAAGAAATAGGAAAAGAAAACTGTACACAGGGTACAAATGACAAAGGAAAACGAAACATCATCCATCAGTTCCTAGAAGAGTATGATATCCAGACGGCAGAAGCCATTCAGGCTGCCCTGAAGGATTTGCTGGGTGGATCCGTCAAAGAAATGATGGAAGCCGAAATGGACGAACATCTTGGTTATGAAAGATCGGAGCGTTCTAACAGCGACGATTACCGAAACGGTTACACTTCCGCATTTAGGGCATTTCCTAATACAAAATGGCCTGTCAAGAAAGTCTTACAACTTTCACAATAAGCATGTGGAATTTCTTTTTCTGGGACGAGAGCATCAGCTTCGTATTACCATCCTAAATTCATTTTAGCTCACGATACAAGCTTTTCAATTACGGACGAGAAACGAACCATCGATAGTCTATCACGATAGCGGGTGAACCCGTCGTAGCCTTGGCATTATAGCTTTGGTACGCGACCCATACAAAATTTTTATCTTATTGCATATTCGCATTGCTGTTTTGACACAATTATGCTATAGTTATGTCGAAAGAAAGGAGTGACGCATTATGCCGCTTATTATGCCTATTAAGGAATTACGCAATACAACCGAGATTTCCAATATTGCCCACAAGGAGCAGGAGCCTATTTTTATTACCAAAAACGGATATAGCGACTTGGTTGTAATGAGCAGTGAATTGTATGATAAATTCGCAAGAATGAACCGCATTGACCAATCCATCTTCGAGTCTGAACAGGAAATTGCTAACGGAGCAGAGGCAGTTGACGCAGAGATCGTTTTTGCAGGATTGGAGAAAAAACATTTTGGATAAATATAAGGTAAAGGTTAACCCCAGAGCAATCCGGGATTTAGACCACATTTACAAATATATCGCAAATGAAAAGTTGGCTCCTGAAAATGCGATGGGACAAGCTGACCGTCTTAAGAAATCTATTTTAAGCCTAGATACCTTTCCACAGTCACATCAAGAACGTAACGAGGGCAGATATGCCGGAAAAGGTTACAGACAGTTGCTAATTGATAACTATATTGCTGTTTTCCGTATTGATGAACCAAGTAGAACAGTTTATGTGGTAACAGTACAATATCAGGGACGGAATCTATAAGATAAGCGCCAAATGACAAAAATCATTTGGTGCTTTATTCACATAATATGCATTATATTCCCAAATTTGTGCAGGGAAACCACACTTTTGAAAACATAAAAAAGATACATTGAGAAAAGAGGCGGAACCGGCAAAATGCGGCGGTTAGGATGCATTCGGCCCAATGCGCTTTGATTTTTACGGCTAAATGGATAGCAGTTCAGGCTTATCTGAACTGCTGCCAATTCATACGTTTGCCATAAAAAATTAACGGATATGCAATAGAAATAGGAACGAGGTTGTGGTAACATGATTCATATTATAATAATGGGGGGAAACAAATGTAGTGAAGAAACTCATTGGAATATTTGGTCCAAACGGTGTGGGAAAGAGCACCACCGCAAAAGCATTTATGCAGCAGAATACGAAATGCGCTTATGTGGATGCGGACTGGTGCCGGGCGATCAATCCTTTTGCGTTTACGCCTTTCACGAAAAAGGCGGTGACGGAAAACATATATTGTATGTTCAAGAATTATCTGCTGTGTGAGGACATTGATAAAATTGTATTCCCATATGGGCTGCATGGTGAGAGAAAAGAGATTTGGGATACGGTAATCCTTCAATTAAAAGAAGATGGAATTGCGTTTGAAATCTTCCCCGTTGTCTTAAAATGCTCCATGCAGGAAAACAGAAGGCGATGCGAACAAGACGGCCGGGATGCGCAGCGCATTGAGAGGGGGATAAAAAACACATTCCATTTTTATGATGATTTTCAATACCCCGTTATTATAACGACGCAGCTTAGCCCTGAGGAAGTTGCGGAACAAATTGCAGAAATGATGTGCGGATAGGAGGGACAAATGTACAATCAGGAGATCTATGCCCGTGTGGGCGAATGGATGGAAAATCACAAAGAGGAGATGATTCGGGATATTGCCAAGCTGGCGGCCATTCCCAGCATTTCAGGAGAAAAGGAAGGCGACGCTCCCTTTGGGAAGATGTGTCAAGAAGCGCTGGAAGCTATGCTGGAGATGGGGCGCAGTTATGGTTTTCATACGGAGAATTATGAGAACTATGTGGGCAGCATCGGCAGCCGAAAGAAGGATTGGGAGAATACGATCGGCTTTTGGAATCACCTGGACGTGGTGCCGGTGGGGGACGGCTGGGACTACTCGCCCTTTGAACCTGCGAGAGCAGGAAAGTACCTGATTGCCAGGGGCGTACAGGACAATAAAGGGCCTGCGGTGGGGCTTCTGTATGTGATGCGCTGTCTCAGGGATCTAAAACTGCCCATGAAGCACGAATTATGCCTCTTTGTGGGCTGCGATGAGGAAAAGGGAATGCGGGATATGGAGTACTATACTGCCCATTACCCCACGCCGGCCATGTCCATGATAGCGGACTGCAGCTTTCCGGTTTGTTTTGGAGAGAAGGGGATCCTGGAGGGCCGGATTCGTTCTCATAAGACCCTGAGCGATGCGGTCGTGGAATTGTCCGGCGGCAACGCTGGGAATATCATCCCTGACGAGGCGGTGATGGTGCTGCGGAAGGAAAAGCTAGAGGAAGGCGCGCTGCGCCGTCTGCCGGAAGCGTTGCAGATGCAGGAGGAGGGCGGCATGATACGGCTCACTGCAAAGGGGCTGGCAGGGCACAGCGCTTTTCCGGAGGGGAGTGACAATGCCATCCGCAAGCTGTGTGATGCGGTGTGTGAAGCGGGCCTTCTTACAGGAGGCGATCGGGAGCTTCTGGAAGGAATCCGGACGGCGGTAGCGGGCAATTACGGAGAGGAATCGGGTATCGCCTATGAGGACGAGCTTTCCGGAAGGCTGACCTGTGCAGGCACCGTGCTCAGGCTGGAAGAGGGGCACGTCATGCTGACGTTCAACATCCGCTATTCCATCACGGCGGATGCGGAAGGCATCTGCAGTACACTGACAAAGTTTTGGGACGGAAAGGGATTTGCCTGGATCCTGGAGCGTGACTCCAAACCGAATTACTTTAACAGAAAGCACCCGGCAGTGGATAAACTGACCGAAGTCTTTAACCGGATGACTGGGCAGCAGCGGGAGCCCTATGTGATGGGCGGAGGAACCTATGCCAGAAAGCTTCCCAATGCCTTTGGATTTGGGATCGGAAATATGCCGGGCGAGGACGATTCGCCCTATCGGGAGCTCGTCGCGCGGGGACACGGCGGCGCGCACGGGCCGGATGAGGCGCTGGATTGCGATAGGTTGGTGGAGGCGCTGAAGATCTATGCGATGGGACTGCTGGCGCTGAATGATATAACGTTGTGCATGCCTGAAGTCAACACGAAGGCATGAATGTTCCCCGGCCCTTTGGGTCCTGTGGGATTCCGAATCGGCGTCGGCCGCATGTGAGGAGCGCAGAGGGGACCCGCTCTTGCCCAGTCAAAAGCGCAACGGGCTAAGCCCGCAAAGAATGCGCTCGCTAAGCGTCGGCGTTTTTGGATGGTCCCTACTGTGCCCCTCGCGCGGCCGACGCCGGTTCAGGATTTCGCAGGGCACAAAGGGCTGGGCGGGTTGAAAAGGGAGGATTATGAAAAGGGGGGAGGAAAATGTACCGCTTATTGATCGTGGATGACGAACGGGCAATCTGTAACGGGCTGCGTTCCTATTTTCCCTGGGAGCAGGTTGGTTTTGAGGTGGCCGGCACGGCGGAAAACGGGAAAAAGGCGTTGGCGTTTCTGGAGGAAAACCAGGTGGATGTGGTGCTGTCCGATATCAGTATGCCCGTGCTGGACGGGATCGGGTTGGTGAAGAGCCTGCGGGAGCAGGGCAGCCAGATACCGGTGGTTTTTTTGAGCGCTTACCGTGAGTTTGACTATGCCAGACAGGCCATGCGCTACGGGGTAACGGACTATATCCTAAAGCCCACCAAATATGATGAAATCAGAGCGGTTTTCACCCGGGTGCGGGAATCATTGGACGGCGGACGTTCAGGAGAGGAAGGGACGGAAGAAAAGGAGGATGAGATCGTCACCATCCTTTCCTGTGTGACGAAATACATTGAGGAACATTATGTGGACGCCTCCCTGGAAGGCGCGGCAGAGCTGGTAAACATGAATCCGCAGTATTTAAGCAGAGTATTTAAGAAAAAAAGCGGGATGAATTTTTCCGAATACGTCATGAAGGTGAAGATGGAGGAGGCCCAGAGGCTTCTGAAGGATTTCCGCCTGCGCGTGACGGAGGTCAGTGAGATGGTGGGATACAGCAATGCCAAAAACTTTGCCAGGGCCTTCCATTTATTCTGCGGGATGAGCCCCAGGGAATGGAGGGACAGCATGACGGAGGAAACTGGACAGGGATATGAGGAGTAGAAATTGATCAAACAGAAATTCATGCTTCGGATGTTATTCCGATATTTATTGGCTCTCCTGCTGCCCACGATCCTGATGGGAAGCATCTTTGCGGTGGCCGGTTACTATTATCTCAAGGAGCAGTACAGGGCTGCCAACTTAAGCCTTTTGGAGGCGACCCTTACTCAGACGGAACTCATGCTCAATGAATTGGATTCCATGATCCTTTCCTTTGACGGAAATGCGGATACCATCAACCGATGCTGGCATGTGTTGAACACAAGCAGGCTTGGCTATCAGGAAAACCAGGATCTGAACAATATCGTCAATGTAATAAGCGCTCCTGTGAATGCCAGAGGTTATCTGGATTCCATCTATATCTATTATCCCAATCCTTACGGCCGTTATATTCTTTCCAAGCAGGGGATCGTCACCCTGCGGGAGGAGGAAGGCTGGTATGAAAGCTATCTGGAGCACCTGGGCAGGGAGAAGATATGGAGTGAAAGAAGAAGGCTGGATGACGGGACGGAGGTGGTATCCGTCTATCAGGTCATGAAGCATAAGGGGGTAGTGGTGCTGAACCTGAATGCTAGAAACGTGGAAAGAATCTTGCATTCCATATCCAGCTTCGACGGGCAGGGGATCTACATCCTGGATAATGAGATGCACATCCTTTTCCAGGAGGGGAAGGACTATGGCTATACCGGTGAGGAGTTGGGGGAATTTCTGCAAAGTATGGGCAGGGCATCCCGGGACGACGCGGAAAACGTAATTCATACGATGTCATCGCCCAGCTATCGGTGGCATTATATTTCCGTGATTCCCAACCGGGTTTTCTATCGTCTGCCCATCCTGATTATCCAATCTACCTGCCTGATCGTGTTATTCCTGTTGGCGGCAGGAATCGTTCTTTCCTATTTTGTGAGCAGGCAGAATTATCGGATTGTGGGAAATGTGATCCAGCTGCTGGATGCTGCCAGGGAGGGAAAGACTTTGGAACCACAGGCGAGGCAGAAGTTTTCCGACTATGCATCCGCAATCATTCAGGAACTGATTCAGAATTTCGTCCAGCAGGATTATCTGAAGGTACAGTTGTCTGAAAAGAAGTATAAGCTGCGTTCCATGGAGCTTCTCGCCATGCAGTCTCAGATGAACCCTCATTTCTTATATAATACCCTGGAAACGATCAATTGGGAGATTATGGGATTGACCGGAGAACGGAATAAGGTGAACGAAATGGTGGAAAACCTTTCGGAGATCCTGGCATATTCCCTGGATAGCAGGAGGGAATATGTGCCGCTTTCGGAGGAAATCCACATTACGAAATGTTATATTTCCCTTTTGCAAAACAGATATGGCGATACTTTCCGAGCAGAGTGGAAGTATGAGGAAGCGGTTTTGGAAGCAAACGTGGTCAAATTCATCCTGCAGCCTCTTGTGGAAAACGCAGTGAATCATGGGATCCGCGCCAGGGAGGATGGATACGGCGGAATCATCCGGATCCGGATTCGGCAGAAAGGGGACGTACTCATCATCCGTGTGGTGGATAACGGGGTGGGGATCGGAAAGGAGAAACTGGAGAAACTGCGCCGGGATCTGCAGGAGGGCGCGGTGGGCCTGGATCATATTGGAATTTTCAACACGAATAAAAGGTTGCAGTTGGCCTATGGGGAAGATGCCGGCATATGGATCGGAAGCAGGAAAGGGCTGGGGACCATGGTCCGGCTCCTTTTTTCCATAGACGGATCGGGAGGGGATAAAGTCAAGAACTGACACCTTCCGGCAAAATTCTGTCAAAACAGGCTACCCTTATCGCAAGTTGTGTGTATTGTACAAATGGGAGTGAAAATATACAATTGTATTGTAAATAATTACAAATACATAGATAAGGGGGAACGAAAATGAGAAAAAAGAGTAGGAAAATCACTGCATTAGGACTTTCGGTCTGTCTGATAGCTGGACTCCTCGGTGGCTGCGGATCCGGATCAAAGGAGCAGACAACGACGGAGCAGGCGGCGGAAAGCAGCGAAGCGGAAAGCGTTCAGGAAACAAAAGAAGCTGCCGAGTCCGCTCCGGTACAGGAAGAGGGAAACGGTGAGGCTGTGAGCTTCCGGTACGAATGGTGGGGCGGAAACGCAACCCATGAAGCCTATACCAACCTGCATGCGACCTATACCGAGGCAAATCCCGGAGTGACCATTGAGCCGGAGTATTCGTCCTTTGACGGATATCAGGAAAAGTTGATGACTCAGCTGGCCGGCGGTACGGTGGCGGATCTTTTTCATATCGATGCGCCCTGGATGCCGGAGCTGGCTACGCGGGGAGACTATTTCGTGGATCTGAGACAGCAGGACATCCTGAATGTCGGCGATCTGGACGAAGGGGTTCTGGAACAGTTCTGTACCTTTGACGGAAAGCTGCTTGCCGTTCCCATGGGGCTCCAGTGCCTTTGCATGATCGTTAATCGGGATGCGGCCGAGAAATACGGGATTGAGATCGACGGGCAGATGACTTGGGACGAGATCTTCGCTGCCTCCGAAAAGCTGCATGCTCAGAATCCGGATGCGTATTTCATCATGGGTGACCATGGACATCTTCTGGTGACCGTGTATGCGATGCTCAAGCAGATGACGGGGACCCAGGTGTTCAACGATGACTATACCATCGCTTTTACGAAGGAACAGCTCCTTCAGGTCTATGAGTGGGTGCAGAAAGCATATGAGTGCGGTACCTATGAACCGCTGGGAGATGCGGATCTCTATTATGGTTCCGCTACGCCCAATCCCAAATGGGTGAACGGTGAATGCATTGCGGTTCTGTGCTGGAATTCCGAGTTCGCAGGGTATTCTACGCTGATCGCGGAAGACTGTGGCCTGGGCAGTGCGGATATTGTTCCTTATCCCGTGATCGAAGGGGCAAAGCAGGGTTCCGCCGATATCCGTCCAACCTACCTGGTGGGAATTAGCAAGGATACGCAGAACCTGGATGCGGCTCTGTCTTATCTGGAATGGCAGTTGAATAGCGCGGAAGCGGCCGAAATCTTGGGCAGCGTGCGTGCGGTGCCTTCCACGCCGACGCAGCAGCAGGCAGCGGTGGAAGCGGGCGTACTGGATGAGGCGGTCACCAAGGCACTGAACGATGCCTATGCGAATATGGCGGAGAAAGAAAACGAGGTGACGAAGAATAGCGAGGCGATGGCGGCCTTTACAGATGAGGTTTCTAAGGTAGCTTACGGGATGGCAACGCCGGAAGAAGCGGTGGAATCCACCTTTGAAGTGTTGACAGAAGTCCTGGAAAGGGTAAAAGCGGAATAATCAAAAGGCGGGAAGGATGCCTGATCGGGCATCCTTCCTGAATAAAAGGGAAAGGCATGGGTATAAGATTGAAACAAAGTTTCAATCTCCTGATTTGAGTGCGTGCCTTGCACGCGGATGGGTATAAGATTGAAACAAAGTTACAATCTCCTGATTTGGGTGCGTGCTTTGCACGCGGATGGGTATAAGATTGAAACAAAGTTTTAATCTCCTGATTTGAGTGCGTGCTTTGCACGCGGATGGGTATAAGATTGAAACAAAGTTTCAATCTCCTGATTTGAGTGCGTGCCTTGCACGCAGATAGGAGCATACAGAATGAAGAAACGCATAAAACCGGCCGGGGCTGCGGGACGGAAGTGGAGCCGTTACGAAGGGCTTGCCTATATCTCCCCCTGGATCGTCGGATTCCTGTTGTTCCAGCTCTATCCTTTTCTGGCTTCGCTTTACTATTCCTTTACGGACTATGCGATGGTAGGTAGCATGAAATGGGTGGGCCTGGATAATTTTATCACCATATTGA
This sequence comes from uncultured Lachnospiraceae bacterium, assembly GCA_947650005.1. GTDB lineage: Bacteria > Bacillota > Clostridia > Lachnospirales > Lachnospiraceae > Eisenbergiella. The sequence goes on along the minus strand of CANSTU010000030.1, from coordinate 6,334 downwards.
CAAAGGATCGGGATTTCTGGTCCACAATAAAGATTACTTTAATTTATGTTTTCATAGCAGTACCGCTGAAACTGCTTTTTGCGCTTTTCATCGCGATGCTGTTAAACTGCAAGGTAAAGGGGATCGGGATTTTCAGGACGACCTATTACCTGCCCTCCATCCTGGGAGGAAGCGTGGCGATCTCCGTGCTGTGGCGTTTTTTGTTCATGCGGGACGGAACTGTGAATACCATGCTCTCGTGGTTTGGGATCAAACCCGTGGGATGGTTGAGCGATCCCAAGATAGCGCTATTTACCTTGAGCCTGCTGGCGGTTTGGCAATTCGGGTCATCCATGGTCATCTTCCTGTCAGCGCTGAAAAATGTACCTGCGGAACTCTATGAGTCTGCCCGGGTGGATGGAGCGTCCTCGCCGCGCTGTTTTCTGAGCATTACGATTCCTATGATCACGCCCACCATCCTGTTCAACATGATCATGCAGGTGATCTCGGCGTTCCAAGAGTTCACGGGGGCCTTTGTGATTACAAATGGCGGACCCATGAAGTCCACCTATCTGTATATTTTGAAGGTGTACGATGAGGCGTTCAAATTCTTTAAAATGGGATATGCCTGCGCTCTGTCGTGGATCCTGTTTTTGTTCATCGTGGTATTTACGGTGATCATTTTCAAGACTTCGGATGCCTGGGTATTCTATTCAGACGGAGGTGAGGCGATATGACTTTACTGCACAGAGTGCGCCGGTTTCTTCTCTATCTGTTCTTGATCGCGGTGGGAATCGTTCTGATCTATCCTCTGGTGTGGATGTTCTTCGCATCCTTTAAGACGAACGCAGAAATCTTCGGAAGCATCCGGCTGCTGCCCCAAAGCATTTCGTTCGATTCCTATGTGCGGGGATGGAAAACGGGAGGGGGCGTCTATTCCATCGGGCTTTTCATGGCGAATTCCTTTAAGCTCACGGTTCCCACCGTGCTCGTCACCATTGCATCCTCAGTGTTGGTTGGATACGGATTTGCCAGATTTGATTTTCCGGGAAAGAAACTTTTGTTTTCCCTGATGATCTCCACCATGATGTTGCCCGGCACGGTGGTTATGATTCCCAGATACTTGACCTTTCACAAGCTGGGATGGCTGAATTCCTATCTTCCCTTCATCGTACCGGCGGCCTTGGGGGGATCCGTGTTCCTGATCTATATGATGATTCAGTTCATTCGAGGGATTCCCAGGGAGATGGATGAATCGGCGAAGATAGACGGCTGTAATTCCTTTGGAATCCTGTGCTATCTGATCATACCGCTGGCCAAACCCGCCATCGTCTCTGTGATCATTTTCCAGACGCTCTGGACGTGGAACGATTTCTTCAATCCGCTGATCTATCTGAACAGCACCAGAAAATTTCCGATCTCCCTCGGCCTGCGCTTGATGTTGGACAGCTCGGGTGTGAATAGGTGGGATGAGATCATGGCCATGTCCGTGGTGGCGATCCTGCCCTGCGTAATCCTGTTTGCATTGGCGCAGAAGCAGTTTATCGAAGGAGTGGCCACTTCCGGGTTGAAGGGATAAATACTGATTAAGATGCCTGCTAAAGCAGGAAAGCGTGAGTAAGGTTGAAAGGAGGACGCTTTCAACCGCCTTGATTAGAATGCCTTAAAGCAGGCAAAAGGGAGTTGGCAAAGTTTAAGCCGTTTTCATCCGGTATTTGCGCTGCAAAGGCAGCATGAACCGGAGTATAACGAAAAGCGGCGCGGGATCGATTGAGAAATGGGAAGCAGGAGGGCAGGATGGAGACGGATTACATAAGGATTATGAAAACAGAGCTGAAAAGGGCCCTGGGGTGTACGGAACCGGCGGCCGTAGCGCTTGCCTGCGCCTATGCCGGAAGCCTTCTGGAACATCGGGTGGAGCGGATCGAGCTGTTTGTCAGCGCCAATATCCTGAAGAACGGCCTACAGGTAGGAATTCCCGGGACGGATAAGAAGGGGATTCAGGCCGCGGCTGCCTTGGGGGCCTTGGCGGGAGAACCGCAGAAGGGGCTGGAAGTATTGAACGGAATCGATGCTCAGGAAAAGGAAAGGGCGCTACGCCTGGCAGAGGAAGGAATGGTACCTGTCCAGGTGAAGGACGGGGTGGAAAAGCTGTATATCGAGGCGGCCTGCTATGGCCCAATGGGAGAAGCCCGTGCGATCATCCGGGGTATCCATACGAATCTAGCGTTTCTGTCCCTGAATGGGGTAGAAAGAGGAGGATGTCAGGATCATATCCGGGAAAATGGAGGCCAGCCGGCGGAAGGATATGGCATGGACACGGCAAGTATTTTTCGTTTCGTATCCCGGGTAGAGATATCCAGGCTATCTTTTCTAAAAGAGATAATCGGAGTACAGAAAGAAATCGCTGGGGAGGGATTGGCAGCGGACTATGGGATGGGCGTCGGAAGGCGGCTCATGGAAGACGTGGGGGCGGACGGAGATTTGGCCGATTATGTGACGGCGGTCACCGCAGCTGCGGCCGATGCGCGGATGGCAGGCTGTCCTTTGCCGGTATTCTCCAATACGGGCAGCGGGAACCAGGGACTGGCGGCCTCCTTGCCCGTGATTGCGGCCGCGGAGAGAATGGGAAAGGGAGAAGAAGAACTGCTGCGCGCCCTTGCCCTCAGCGAGCTTATCACCATCCATGTGAAGGAATCCATCGGAAGGCTTTCTCCGCTGTGCGGCTGTGCCATCGCGGCCTCCGTCGGTTCTTCGGCGGGTATAACGATGCTGATGGGGGGCGGTTATGGGCAGATCGTTTCCGCCATCCAGAATATGATTGCAGATGTGTCCGGATTGATCTGCGATGGGGCAAAGGCGGGTTGCGCGTTGAAAATCGCCACGGCGGTTATGGCAGCGGTACAGTGCTCCCGGCTGGCCGTAAAAAATATCCGTGTGCCGGATAAAGACGGGATCGTAAACGTGGATGTGGAACGAAGCATTGCCAATCTGGGGATTCTGGGAAAGGAAGGCATGCGTTCCACGGATGGGGTGATACTGGGCATGATGCTACAGAACGCCTGAAAAGAGGGGAAAACTTGATTTGGATGCCCGCTAAATCGGGCAGGAAGGAGTAAAGATGAACAAGACAGAAAGAGTGCTGGCGGCGTTGGAGCATCGGGAGGTGGATCGGGTTCCGGTTGGGTTTTGGCACCATTTTCCGGAGGAAAAGTCCAAGGGGCAGGCGTGCATAGACGCACATCTGGACTATTATCATGCCACAGGGCAGGATTTTATCAAAATCATGTGCGACGGATATTTCGGATATCCCAACGAGGTGCTTTCCCATGTGCAGGACGCATCCGAACTGTATCGGATGAAGCCTTTGGGAGAGGGGCATCCCTTTATCAGAGAACAAGTGGAGCGGGCCAAGGCAATCCGGACGGCCGTTGCTGGAGAATGCTGCGTTTTCTATAACGTATTCTGCCCGCTTTCCTATTTCCGGTTGGAGATCGGCTGGGATAGGATGATGGAATGCATCCGCCAAGATCCGGAAGCAGTGCGGTATGCTTGCGCCCAGATTGCAGAAGATGCCAAGGCGCTTGTCCGCGGGCTGATCGACGAGGCGGGCTGCGATGGGATCTATTATTGTGTGCAGAATGCGGAGGAATTCCGGTTTACCGCAGAGGAATACAGAAATCTTGTGACGCCTGGGGATAAGGAAGTATTGAATTATGCCAATTCCCTCAGCAGATACAATATCCTGCATTGCTGCGGTTGGGGCGGCGATAAAAATCGAGTGGAAGTGTGGCAGGACTATGAGGCGGCTGCGGTCAATTGGGCCGTTCATGTGGAAGACCTCTCCCTGGAGGCAGGAAGGCAGTTCTTTGGCTGCGGATGTGTGCTGGGAGGGTTCGATAATCGGCCGGGTTCGGTTCTGATCTCCCAAAGCAGGGAAGAGATTGAGGCCTACACGAAGCAACTGATTCAAGAAGGCGGAAAAACGGGATACATCATCGGCGCGGACTGTACGCTTCCCGGCGACATCGATTATGAGCGCATCAGATGGGTGGTGGAAACGGCGCAAAAGGAGGGAAGATAGGATGTACTGTGCGGATAACGACAGATATCAGGAGATGAAATATGTCCGGTGCGGGAAAAGCGGGCTGAAACTGCCGGCCCTTTCCCTGGGGCTGTGGCATAATTTTGGCAGCAAGGATAATTACGACAACATGCGCAGGCTCTGCCATACCGCCTTCGATGCGGGGATTACCCATTTCGATTTGGCCAATAACTACGGGCCGGTCTACGGGAGCGCGGAGGAGAATTTCGGCCGGATTCTGGATCAGGATCTGCGGCCTTACCGCGATGAGCTGTTGGTCAGCACAAAGGCCGGCTATGATATGTGGCCGGGACCTTATGGGGACGGTGGCAGCAGGAAATACCTGATTTCCAGCCTGGATGCCAGTCTGAAACGGCTGAGGCTGGATTATGTGGACATTTTCTATCATCACAGGCCGGATCCGGAGACGCCATTGGAAGAAACGATGGAAGCCCTGGCTCAGATCGTACGCAGCGGAAAGGCGCTGTATGTGGGTATTTCCAACTATGGCAGACAGCAGACGGCCGACGCGATGAAAATTCTGGAGGAGCTGCATTGCCCCTGCCTGATCAATCAAAGCAGCTATTCCATGTTTGACAGGCACATTGAAGAAGACGGCCTGAAACCCTTTGCGGCACAAAACGGCTGCGGCATCATCGCATTCAGCCCCCTGGCCCAGGGGCTTCTGACGGATAAATACCTGAAAGGGATTCCGGAGGACAGCCGCATCAGGCGGGACGGGAGATTCTTAAAGGAGTCCGCCTTAACTCCAAAACGGCTGAGCCAGATCGAGAGTTTGAACCGAATCGCCGGGCAGCGGGGACAGTCCCTAGCGCAGATGGCCCTATCCTGGGTGCTCCGTGACGGAGAGGTAACCAGCGTATTGATGGGTGCGTCCAGGCCTGACCAGATCCTGAACAATATCCGTATCGTACAGAAAACGGGATTTACGCCGGAAGAAGAGGCGAGGATTGAAGAAATTCTGTCCTGATCTCATCTTGAAAAGAAGCCTGCCTGTCATTTAACAATCAGGAATTTAGAGCCGCCTTATTTGGCGGCGGAATGGGGATTCGTATGGGAAAATATGATTGGAATGCGAGACAACAGCGGCTTTGCGGGTTGATGCAGGAGGCGGGAATAGACTGCCTCCTGCAATTTCCGGCCGTCAATATGGGTTATCTCACGGGCCGGATGCTGATGCAGGATGAACGGCTGAACCTGTATCTTCTCACGGCGGACGGAAAGAAGGCAGCCTTTGCCAATACGGTCTACCAAACAGAGGTGGAAGAATGGGATGTGGCGGATAAATGCTACTGGAAGGACGGGGAAGATCCCTGGAAGATTCTAAAAGGTTTTTTGGCCGGGCAGGGCTATGGCCAGAAAAAAATGATGGTGGATGGCAGCATGCCGTCCCGCTTTACCTTTCCCATGATGGATGCATTTCCGGAAACCGCATTTGTGCTGGCCGATGGGCTGTATAGCCGACTTCGCCGCCGGAAGGACGAAGAGGAGTATGAGGCGATGAAAACGTCCTGTCAGCTGTGCTCTGAGGCGTTGGAAGAGGTGATGGCTCAGGGCCGGGGGCTCATCGGAATGACGGAAGGGCAGCTGCGCGATATCCTCTGCCGGGCGATGGAAAAAAGGGGGATCAGCAATGCGGGAGCGCTGGTCTGCGCGGGAGAAAACGCGGCGATTCCCCATTATACAAGGTCGGACGGAAAGATCGAGGACGGGAAATGCCTGTTGGTGGATTTCGGAGGAACTTTTGACGGTTACTGGTCCGATATGACCAGGACGTTCTATTTCGGCGCCCCGCCGGAGGACTTTCGGCGCGCCTATGAAGTGGTGCGGGAGGCGCTGCTTTTGGGCCACAAAGAAGCATATCCGGGCAACCGGATGGAAAACGTGGATAAAGCGGTGAGGGGCCTGATCGAAAGGCGCGGCTACGGAGCCTATTTCACCCACCGTACGGGCCATGGGATCGGGCTGGAATGCCATGAACAGCCCTGCGCGGCCCAGGGAGAGATGGCTGTGATGGAGCCTGGAATGGCATTTTCCATCGAGCCGGGCATCTACCTGCCGGGCAAGTTTGGAATCCGAATTGAGGATCAGGCTTTTCTTACGGAGGACGAGGTGGAAATCCTGCATCCATTTCCACGGGAGCTGAGGGTATTTTAGACGTATAAAACGTTCCAGATCCCGCCCCTGCCAGGTTCCCCACACACAGGAGGGCCCCGGAAGGAGACGCGGCAGGCATCGCATGTTCCCGCG
>CANSTU010000029.1 GCA_947650005.1 uncultured Lachnospiraceae bacterium | reverse complement strand
CGCCATGGAGATGAGACCTGCTTCCCTGGAGGGCCATTGCCCGACTGGGAAGCGTCCAGGGCTCATCGGAATGTCTGGCGCGATGGCGCGGGGAAACATGGGCAGCCGCTCCCCTCCTGGGATGCTCCTCTCCTGGGACGCTCCCCCGCGGAATCCTGACAGGGCGTGGCCGCAGCTGTTTCATTTCTGTTTCCCTAGAGCGGTGTATACGCCAAACAGCCCTTATGGATAGATTGTTCCTAATCTGGAGGATGGTCGGCCGGATTCTATGCCTTCCTTAGCAGATAGACCCCTCCAAAAGCCGGTAGATTCAGAAGAAGACGGCAGCCCGAGGCTTCTTTGGCCGTATTCTTCCCTCCTTCCTTTTGTTTCCCGAGCCGGCAGGTGTTTCCCTTTCCGTTCGAGGCGGTCGCAGTTTTCCCGCCGTAGATATCCCGGTCGCTGTCGAGCAGAACCTCATATCTGCCTTCCGAAACCTCCAGCGCGAACCCTTCATAATCCCGGTCGGACAGGTTAAATGCGGCAACGATCTCCTCCTTTCCGTCCGTGCGTAGAAAGGCATAGATACAATCCGCCTCCTCATGGCAGTCCAGCCAGCGAAATCCCTTTCTGTCATAGTCCTTTGCCCAGAATGCCGGATGTTCTCGATAAATGTGGTTCAGATCCTTTATAAAATGCCGGAACGCATCATGGGCGGGATAGGCGGCCAGGTCCCAATCCAGTTCCCGCTTCTCATCCCACTCTCTGAAATGTCCCAGCTCATTTCCCATGAAATTCAACTTCTTACCGGGATGGGCGTACATGTACATATAAAGCGCCCTGGCCTGGGGAAATTTCGTTTCATATTCCCCATTCATTTTCTGCAAAATGGTAGCCTTCCCGTGTACCACCTCATCATGGGATAAAGGCAGCAGATAAGATTCGTCATAATAATACATCATGGAAAAGGTCAGCCTGTGATAATCCCTGCTGCGATATTCCGGCCCGGTCCGGAAATAATCCAGCGTATCGTTCATCCAGCCCATGTCCCACTTATAATCGAATCCTAAGCCTCCCTCTTCCACCGGCTTCGTCACCCCGGGAAATGAGGTGGAATCCTCTGCAGCGAGCAGGATACCCGGATGCCTGCCCTTCAGTCCCTGATTCATCCCTTTCAAAAAATCCACCGCATTGCCGTTCACCCCCCGCTCCGGACAGCCCTGCCAATAGATCATGTTGCTGATGGCGTCCATCCGCAGCCCGTCCATATGGTACTCCTTCAGCCAATAGTCTGCGCAGGATTGTAGGAAGCTGCGCACCTCCCCCCGGGAATGCATGAAATTCCGGCTCCCCCACTCGCTGTTCCCCACATCACTGTTAGGATATTCGTACAGCGCCGTGCCATCATACTCTGCCAGCGCATAATTGTCCACCGCAAAATGCACCGGCACAAAATCCAGAATGATTCCAATCCCGTTTTGATGCAGCAGATCCACCATCCTTTTCAGTTCATCCGCTGTACCATATCTCGCCGTAGGGCTGTAAAATCCGGTCTCCTGATATCCCCAGGACTCGTCACAGGGATGCTCCCCCAACGGCATCACCTCCACATAGTTATAACTGTATTCCTTCAAATAGGGAATCAGTTCCTGCGCCAGTTCGTCATAGCGATACCAGTCCTCTGCCTTCGGCCCTTTTTTCTTCCAGGATCCCACATGCAGTTCATAGATATTAAGCGGTCTGTCTTTACCGCTGCTCCTCTTTTTCATCCATTCCCCGTCATCAAAACGGTAGCTGCCCATATCCCGGATGATACTGGCATTATGGGGCCGCAGCTCCATCCCAAACCCATAGGGGTCGCAATGGTCGATGTAAGAACCGTCCCTCCGATAGATCCTGTATTTATACATCGCTCCCGCACAGGCTTGCGGGATACGGCATTCCCAGAAATTCCGGTCATGTATCCGCTCCATGGCCGATTCCTCCCATCCATTCCATTCCCCGATCACCGAGATCCGCTCCGCAGCCGGTGCAAAAGTCCGAAATACCGCCCCGTCAGGCCCCAGCCTGCAACCCAGGTACTCATAAGCATCGAAAATCTTTCCCGTATAAAATCCATACAAATCCATAACAACCTCCCTATAACACGCCAAACACAAGAATGCTTCAACAACTCTCCGACCAGGGTCCCTCACGGGCTGCTGGCAAAATGGTATGCTCTGATTCCAGCATAGCATTTAATTGACTGCCGTCGTTTATTCTGTTAAAATCATCTTAAAACAAAAAGCCCCCACAGGCTATCATCAATCCTGAAGGGGAGTAAAATAATTTACTTTTTATGGAAATTGTCAAAAAACACCCAGGCCGTCCAACAGCGTTCCTCCTAAATAAAACGCGACCCACAGGACGGCAGAATGGATATACCGGATGGATCTGAGAATTCAACGTACAAGGGCAAACATCCACAGCGCCTTTATAGAACTGCGTTCTAGGAAACCCATTGAAAAGATCACCATTAAGGAGCTTTCCGAATTGGCTTTTATCAACAAAGCCACATTTTATCAACACTATCACGACATCTACGACCTAGCCGAATCCATGGAAGACGAGTTGATCGACAATATCATCGGTTCCATTCCCCACCCCGATACCCTCCTGGATCAGCCTGGTCGTGCCACTGTGGAAATCTTCCAGGCCTTTCAGTCCCAGACCCGCCTTTTATACATCCTCTTCTCGGGAAGCAGGAGAAGCGTCCTGGTCACCAAAATAGAGGAGCGGATTCGCGACCTGGTGATGCGTAGCCATCCGGAGTATGCACAGTGCGAGGAAAAGGAAATTCTCCTTACCTTCGCAATCCAGGGCTCTTTTCATGCCTTCTTAAAGCATGGCGGGCAGGAGCCCGAAAGGGTTATCCGGACCATCGCCGGATATACCCAGAAAATGGGGGCCCCCGATGGGAACAATATTCTACCGCCATCATCGTCCGGAGGGTAACGCCCCTGCCAGGGTTCTCCCCAGGCTACAGGCGGCGAAGCGCCCCGGCCTTGATTTAGGAAGGGAGGGCCATAGGATACTTTTCGAGTGCCGTCATGCCAGGCATTGCGACGAGCCCTGGCCGCTTCCCAGTCGGGATACGGCCCTCCTGGGAAGCAGGTCTCGTCTCCATGGCATGAAATGCACTCGAAAAGTATCCTATGGCCCTCCCTTCCTAAATCAAGGCCGGGGCGCTTCGCCGCCTGTAGCCTGGGGAGAACCCTGGCAGGGGCGTTACCCTCCGGACGATGATGGCGGTAGAGGAAAGCCCCCGTCTACTCAATGATCTGATACTGTAAAAATTCATATAGCAGCTTCGTGCCCTCTCTGATCTCCGGCGGCAGAAGCGCGCGGGCCACCAACTTTAATTCCCCATCCTCTTCGTCCGTCCTTCTCAGGTTCGCATAGTCACCGTCCAAGCTTTCTACAACATATTCAAAACTGTTCATCCATTCATGGCCGCTCCGTATTTCTGCAGCCTACCTCCTTCCGAAATATTCCTGGTATAGATCGAAGAATCCTGCATGCATTTCCCAATCGCCCCTTGGCAGGGTGACGGAATCCCACAGTTCCTCGTTCAGGTTTCTTGCCAGGGAATCCACAAAAGCATCGTATTCCTGCTCAAACACCTCGTCCTTGCGTTTTTCCGCGATTTTCACCTTGTTTCGATCCGTCTCTTCCCGGTTGAAGGTACTGATACATTTGATCACTTCGTACCCTTGGGAGGTTTCCACAATCCCGCTGATTTCTCCGTTTGCCAGATTGAAAGCCGCTTCCTCAAAAACGGCCTCCATCTCGCCTTTGCCAAAGGAAAGGGTTCCCTGGGAATCGTCGCTGTATTTCTCAATCAGGGATTCAAAGGCTTCTCCCTCCGATGCAGCCCGGCGGACCTCCTGAGCCTTGTCGTATTTCTGCCTTATTTCTTCCTCCGAAAGCGGAGTGAGGGTGCCGTCCGCGTTTTCTCTTGCCGTCCGAAGCAGTACGTGCTGCACCGTAATGGTACGCGCCTCATCATCGCTGATTTCCGGGTTCAAATCCCGGATGATTTCCCGGTAAACCTTATCAGCCAGGGCATAGTCCCGATACATGCCCTCCAGAACTTCCGCAGAGACGTCCAGGACCTTTCGCTCCTCTTCTCCCATCAAAGCGAAATACGCTTCCGCTGCCTTGGCCGCCATCTCCTCCTCCTGTGAGGACAGGGCGATTTCCCTCACGTCAGCCAGAAGGGTCATGGCTTTGATCTGGGAGATCTCCGCCAGTACCTTTTCTTTCAGCCTTCCTTCCAGTTCGCCTTCTTTTCCAGCGTAATCCCAGATTTCCGGCCCGTATACCGTTTCATACCGGCAACGCTCCGTGGCCAGGTAAACCATAATCTCCTGCTTGGAGCAGGAGGCATCCTCCAGCCGGAATACTTCGTCCGCCTGAAACCCGGTGGTCAGGACGATCTTCACCGGTTCCCCAGCGCCCGCTGCGTCCCGTAATCGTTCAGCCGGTCCGCAGCCTGCGGCCATAACCGAAGATAGAACAGCCAGCCACAGGGGTATCAGACGTTTTACGACGCCGTTTCCTCCCAGGTTATCCATATGCCTTCTCACTCCTGTCCCATCGTCCTTAGAATGCTCCTCGCCACGCTAATCCCGTTGGCTGAGGCCTGCTGCAGCCCTCTCGTCACTCCGGCCCCGTCTCCGATGGCACGCAGTCCCTTTACGCTGGTTTCAAAATCGCGGTTCACCACCACCCGGTTGGAATAGAATTTCACCTCCACACCATACAGGAGGGTTTCATCGCTGGCCAGCCCCGGCGTCACCTTATCCAGTGCCTCTATCATTTCCGCGATATCCACCATAATCCGATGGGGGAATACCAAGGACAGATCCCCTGGCACCGCATCCTTCAAGGTGGGAATCAGATTATTGCGGGCCAGCCGCTCTTCCGTCGTCCGCCTTCCCCTCTTGAAATCCCCGAAGGTCTGCACCAGAATTTTTCCTCCACAGAGCATATTGGACAATTCCGCGATCTTGCGTCCGTACTCGATCGGCGTACTGAACGGCCTGGTGAAATTCTTGGAAACCAATAATGCAAAATTCGTATTGTTGGTTTTATATTCCTGCGACTTGTAGGCATGTCCGTTTACCACCGCAAGGCCGCCCTCATAATACTCCGTGGCCACTTCTCCAGAAGGGTTGGTGCAGAAGGTACGCACCTTGTCGTCAAAGGTGGGCGTATAGAAAATCAGCTTGGCTTCGTAGAGATTTTCATTCAAAAACTGCATGACTTCATCGCGTACCTCCACCCGGACACCGATATCCACGGTTCCCGGCGTGGTCTCTATGCCGATATCCGCACACCGGTCCTTGAACCAGTCCGCCCCTTCCCGGCCCACGGCGGCCACGATCTCCTTCCCGTAATAGCGCTCTTGGGAATCGGTCACAATCCCAACAGCCCTTTGATCTTCCACCAGGATTTCTTCCACCATGGTGTGGAACAACATGGTGACCCCTGCTTCCTCCAGATGCTTTTGCAGTCTGGCATAGATCTTATATCCCTCTTCCGTTCCCAGATGGCGGATGGGACACTCCACGAGCTTCAAATTCGCATTAATGGCCTTTCTGCGGATTTCCCGGATTTCTTTTTCTTTATCCACACCGTATACCCGCTCGTCCGCACCGAATTTCAGATAGACCGCATCCGACTCCCCGATGAGCTCCTTCGCTTCCCCGTACCCCAATATCTGAGGCAGATTGCCGCCCACGTCTGTGGATAGGGACAATTTCCCGTCTGAAAAGGCTCCCGCCCCTGCAAAACCCGTGGTAATGGAACAGGGCTTGCAGCCCACGCAGACCTTTGTCTTTCTTTTCGGGCATTCCCTTCTCTCAATCGGACGCCCCTTTTCCACCATCAAAACCCGAAGGCCTTTTCTCTTTTCCATGAGTTCATAGGCACAGAAAATACCGCCCGGGCCCGCTCCGATAATGATCACATCAAATTTATTTTCCATATTAATCCTTTCATGCCGCGTCCTATGCGGCTGCGCGACGGGAAATCACGAATGCATTTTCTCATCTTTGATTCAATTTGGACCATTTGTGGCACAAATTTCGTATAAAAAATAATCCACCGGACTTATTTTTCACACAAACCTTAATGCCTGCTTTGACAGGCATTAATTCACGGTTGGAAATTGCCTTTCCTAGTCCGTCAAATCAATTGTTTGTCCAGCAACACGGATCCCTTCCCTGGAATACCAATCTTCTCCATCCTTGAGCAGATAATCTTCCCCGCTCATCACCGTACGGACAAAATCCTCTCCGTCTTTCATCCGCCTGGGAAAAGCCATCCCTCCGCTCAAAAGACATGTGCTATGCACATCCGACCCCGCTGTCATAGGAAATCCGTGAGCAATGGCGTATTCCCTAGCCTGCCTGTCCGACTCCCCGTTATGACCCGAGGCCGTCAATGGATTGGTATGGCTGACATTGATTCCCTCCACCCCATCCACAGCCTCCGGAAACAGCCTGATCTGGGGAATATAAGCCTCTTTTCGGAAGGGATGCGCGTGTATCACCATTCCGCCCGCCGCATTTACGATTTCATGCTGCGTTGCCACATCGGCGTCTCGCAGCTCGGGATGATCCGCCAGCCATTCCGGCGTCAGGCCATAGATCAGAAACTCCGTCCCCTGATAACCGGCCTCCCAGCCAAAGAACACATCCAGGCCAATCCTCTCTCCCGTTTTCCTGGCATCCCGATATCCCTGCGCAAACCGCTCCACCCATTCCCGCCAGGGAAGGCTGCGATCTGCCGCCGTATTTCCTCCCCAGTTATGGTCCGTCACAAAAATCCCCGTATAGCCGGCCTGCCTACAGGCCTTCGCCATTTCCGCTCCCGTATTTCTCCCGCAGGCGCTTCCCTGAGAAGTATGCAGATGGGTTTCATATAAATAGGGAAACCTTTTCCCGATTTCTTCCGTAGACAGATGATTCATGACTAGCTCCTTTGCTGCTTGAGCAGATCTGTTTCTGATTTGATTATATGCATATCCCTTGATAAAGTCAAATGCAGGTGTAAATGGGCGCTTTTTACATCATAGTATTCTAAACAAATAAAGCATTTAATTTTATCTTGACATCAAGGGTACAAGATGTTATCATAGCCATAGAGTACAAAGTGTTATCAAAGGAGGGAATAGTGTGCATCAAATATCCGACTATGAATTGGAACTAATGAAAATCATTTGGGCGAATGGTGGCACGGCCTTATATGCCGATATTTTCAAAGGTCTTGAGGACAAAGGAACGCCGTGGACGAAAAACACAATCATTACATTGTCATCTCGTTTAATTGAGAAAGGCTTTTTGACAGCAAACAAAATTGGGCGCAGAAATGAATACAAGGCTGTTGTATCAGCCGAGGAATATCAGTCAACGCAAACAATGCAGTTTATTAAAAAAATCTATGAGGGGGATATGAAAAACTTTGTTTCCATGCTGATAGACAACAAAATGCTTTCGTCAACCGATTATGAAGAACTGCTAAAACGATGGAGAGAGGGGGAACGAGAAAATGAATGACAGGCTTATCACCTTTCTTTCCCTGTCTGTTGCAGGGGCAATTCTTTTTTTAATTTTGCTTTTGCTCAAACCTCTTTATAAAAACAGATTAAGCCAAAAGTGGCAGTATTATATATGGCTTATTGTTATAGCTCGGTTGCTGATACCATTTGCGCCCGAAACAAATCTTGTCGGCAATTTGTTTTCTGCCATTAGCACAGGTGTAGTTGAACCCATTACAAACGCTTATTCTCATACAGACGGTGACATTCTTTTAGGAGATGATGTAGGAACAAATCCATCTGTTTTGGCAGAAAACCAATTTTATGACCCCTTACCCATCAGCAAGAAAGCAGGGGCAATTGAGATTATCGGGGCAGTTTGGTTTGTTGTCGCCTTGATTTTGTTGATAAGAAAAATCACTATTTACCAAAGTTTTGCAAAATATGTTCGGGCAGGGTGTACCGAAGTAACAGATATTGATAAATTAGAGCAGCTTGGCAAAATAATCGACAGCCAAAATATAAAAACGAGTGTTGAATTATGCTCCAATAGCTTGATTTCTTCGCCCCTGCTAATTGGCTTTTGGAAACCGTGTATTGTGTTGCCTACAACTGATATTTCTATATCAGACTTTCGATTTACCATTTTGCATGAACTAACACACTACAAGCGAATGGATATGTTCTACAAATGGTTGACGCAAGCTGTAATCTGTTTGCATTGGTTTAACCCTTTCGTGTATATGATTCGCAACGAAATAAATCGTGCATGTGAACTGTCCTGTGATGAAGTAGTTATTTCCGATCTCAGCCCCAAAGAAAGACGAGGTTATGGAGATACGCTTCTCAATGCAATCAAGGCAGGCGGCAATTATAAAAACTCTGTGGCTTGTGTAACATTGTGGGAAAGCAAAAAAATATTGAGTGAAAGATTAGGTGCAATTATGGCTTATAAAAAACAATCAAAAGTTATCGTGTTCTTATCAATAGCACTCGCAGGGCTGCTCTTGTGTGGAGCAACATATGTCGGGGCATATAGTTCAAATCCTTTGCCAAATGCAGAGGTGTCAAACGACGAAAAATCAAAGACCCCCTTAGGTACAAAAACAGATTATCAATCCTTGCTGGCCCTAAGAACGTCTGATTATAAAGAATTAACTGTTGCAGAGTTTAACAATAACCTGTTGGAGTGGTCTACTCAAAACATAGATGGAGCTTACGCAACAGTCATTGAAAATGACATAGCAGTCCACCAATTTCCAGAACACTTAAATGCAGAAGAACGCAATTTCTTATCTTTGACTGTAAAGGCTTCCAATAACGAAAACTCTGTGCAAATGCGTAGCTACTACGGAAAACCGTCTATCGATCCAGATGTTAGCTTTGAGTTGTCAAGAGAGGACATGGAAGTTGACCCGCCAATATGGACACAACTCATGTATGGATTTTCCTATCATTTTGATGCCAACAAATTAACTGTTGGGGAACGAGATTGGGCACTTGCAAAAGTAATAAATGAAGTCCAAAATTTTTGGAACTCAACTGATATAGTGGTTCTTGCGAATATGACCTCTGATGATGTACTTGACCAGCTAAAAATAATCGTAGAAGCGTGCAGTACTGAAACAATTAAAATGTCTGTTGTGGAAAATTACTTCATGTTTCAAACTTCTAAAATGTTAGAGTAATTTTTAAAAGAAAATATCCGCCCAACGGAAAATAAAAAACCGTTGTTGTGGCGGCAAGATAGCTATGCTTCCTCTGCGCCCGGTTGCTTTATGCAATCGGGCGCTTTTTTGCGTTCTGCTCAATTCTTTTCAGAAAAAAGCAACAAACAGCCTTCTCCCACCTGGATAAGGAGCGAAAGCGAACTGGGCCAGCTTTTCACATTGGACGAGTACGAAAGCGATTATACCCGTTTTCAAGTGTCCGGCTTTGATGTGATCGTCAAAAATGAACTGCTGGCCGAAGCCCTTAACGCCCTACCCGATTTCAAAGTATTTCCTTGCGTTTTGCCTTCAACACTTTTGATGTCCCTAAAAAGAGGTAGCTTATCGTTTCTAAACTCAATTACGCATGCAGCCCCATCTTGCGCAATATGCTCATAACCTCTCTAGGATTATTGCAGGTAACCAATGTTGCGCCGCACTGCCTGGCCAACTCCAACATCTGCTCATTATCAAACCGCGCTCCCACCCAGGTTGCGATCCCGCGGTCCTTTAACTTTCGAAAGTTTTCCGGCGTAAAATCTTCACAGACGCAGAGGCAATAAAGAATATCGTAAGGATCCCTGCCGTCCGTTTCCCCAAGGAGCGCTTTGGGATAATATCCGTGGAGGCGGTATCTTCCCTCATATTTATCATGGATGTACCAGAGCAATTTGGCACTGAACGCATTCAATACACATCGATCGGCCAGGCCGTATCTTTCGATCAGGCCGATCGTCCGGTCGGCCGTCTCATAAGCCCTGCTCTCATTTCCCGGCACTGGATACTCCTTTATCTCGAAATCATAGAGCATATCGGGATAGCCTTTCCCCAAATCCAGAAATTCTTCCAGCAAGGGCACCTTCTCTCCCCGGAACTCCTCTCCTCGCCTGCACCCTGCATCCAGCGATCGGATCTGGGAAAGGGTCATATCCCGGATCGCCCCGCTGCCGTCCGTGGTGCGATCCACGGTCAGATCATGCATGATAACCAGTTCACCGTCCTGGGACATCTGCACATCCAATTCTATCATATCGATGCCCGCTTCCATAGCATCCCGAAAGGAAGCCATTGTATTCTCCGGATAATGCGCAGGATTACCCCTGTGCCCTGCCACCAAAATGTTTGTTTCCGTTCCTTTTTGATCCATCATATCTTGCTCCTATCTGCCCGCTTTTGCGGGCTCTCAAATCAGGGCGGTTGAAAGGGTTCCCCTTTCAACTTTGCTCCCATGCCTGCAACGTAAAACCGGCTCCCTCAAAGCCTATCCCTATAATAACCGTTCCAGATATCCCAAGGTATCATGATAATCATCTATACACTGAAAAGGAATGTCTGACAGATATACATCTTCATCATTCCCTCCAAGGCCGTAATCGTCTCCGAAATATAGCACATCCTCATGGCTGAACTGATTCTGTGTGCAGTACAGATCCAGAGCATGCAGCTTAGTATAAGGGTGGGGAACAATATCAAAGGAAGAGGAGCCTCCGATATAGACCTTATACTCCGGAAACATATCTTTAACCTGGGCGTAGACCTTCCTTCTTTTTACCCGGTCCGGATCATAGGCCAGCTTGTCCGCGATGGACGCCTCGGTTCCCAGTATGGGAAAAGTGAGCATCCCGCTTTCGTGGATCTCTATGGTTTCCCCCTTATAAGGAAGATAGCCCAGCATTTGTCTCAGTGCATTTGCCCTGGCGGCGGCAAGTTCGCTATCCACCTCCACCTTCCTGTCACTATGCAGGATCAGGGCCATTTCTGACGCCTCCTGCTCCACATCAGCGAACTGCATACCATAATTACCAATGATCTGGATAGGAAAGCTCTCCATCTGCGTGAAAATACGGCGGCAGGATCCGGCCCCCACCATTAAAAGCCTGTATTTTTCCCTTGACCGCAATAGAAGTTCCCTACATTCCGAAGAAAGAGGGGATTTGTGCTGCGTGAGTGTTCCGTCCAGATCAAAAGCAAGTACCTTTGGGACATGTGTATCCATAGATGACTAACCTCCCTGTCTGCGTCTGCAAAAACGAAATTATTCGTAAATCAAATCATAAAAATCAAAATACAATTTCATACAAGTATAAAAGCGGCAACTCTAAAAGTCAACCAGAAAAAATAGCCAATTTATATCAAAAAATTTTATAACGTATTACTAAAATAGTATTTTTCAACAAAATACATTGACATAGAGGATTTGGAAAGATATAATCAAGGAAAATAAGGCAGGATAATTTCGTAAAAAACGTAAATCTCGGAACAGGACAAAAGATGAGGGGGAAATCATCGTATGAAAGCTCTGTCCTGGATAAATGGGGACAACCTGCCGCAGGAGTTTTTGATGAAAGGGAGGCAAACATGGTTCAAAAAACACGTCTCATCAGGAAAATAAAACCTTATATCATGGTGGCGCCGGCGCTCATCGGTATCCTGGTCTTTACGATCTATCCTGCCATCAAGCTGATCCATCTGAGTTTTATGAACACAAATATGCTGAATCCGGCAGCCAGCAAGTTCGTAGGATGGGATAATTATAAGAAAGTATTTGCAAGGCCTGATTTCTATAAATCATTGTCCAATACCTTTATTTATACCATCGCTGTGGTCTTTCTCATCACGGTATGCGCACTGCTGCTGGCGGTATGGCTGCATGAAAAGGATAGTAAACTGAACCAGTTGGTTCAGGCGACCGTATTTCTGCCCCATGTGGTGTCCATCGTCTCCATCGCTCTGGTCTTCAAATGGATGATGGAGCCCAACTTCGGTCTGTTCAACTTCCTGCTTCGGAAAATGGGACTGCCGACCTCTTCTTGGCTTTCGGGGTCTTCCACAGCCATGGCCTGCGTCATTGCGATATCCCTTTGGAAAGCGGTGGGATACGATGTGCTCATTTTGCTTGCCGCCCTGCGCAGCGTGCCCACATCCATCTATGAAGCGGCCAAGCTGGATAATGCCAACAGGGCAGTCATGTTCTTCAAGATCACCCTGCCCATGATCTCCCCTCAGTTGTTCTTTACGTTGATCATCCGTACGATCAGTTCCTTTAAGGTATTCGATACGGTACGCATCTTGACCCAGGGCGGCCCCAACAACGCTACGGTCACTATGGTATACAGCATTTATACCGAATCCCTGATGAGCCTGCGGATCGGCTATGGCGCGGTATATGGCGTCATCCTGCTCGTCATCGTAAGTCTTCTGACAGTCGTATATTTTAGCGGATTTTCCAAGAAGGTCTTCTACCAATAAGAACAAAAATTTTCCGGTAAACGACGAAGCGTAACCGATGAATGGTGTGACCTGCCATGGAACAGATCTCTTGGAGCAGTATCTTTGGCGCAGACAGCCAAGCGTACCGGGGCAATGTCGATGGGCAGTGCAAAAGGCACGCAGATAGGAGCGATAATGCAGACGAAAAAAAAGCTTTTAACAATCGGTGGAGTTGCCATGAAGTGCCTTCTCCTTTTCATATTCGGATGGCCTTTTTTCTGGCTGATTTCCACATCTTTACAGACGGTGGAAGAAGTAAACCGGGTAACGCCCACTTTTTTCCCGGCAGTTCCCCAGTTCATCAATTATGCGCTGGCCTGGGGCAATAATATGTGGATCTATCTGAAGAATTCCCTCATCGTGGTAGTAGGCAGCATTCTGATCCAATTGGTGGTGATGGTTCCTGCGGCGTATGCCTTTGCCAGGCATGAATTCAAAGGAAAAAAATTCCTATTTGGCTGCGTACTGATTGCGCTTATGATGCCCACCCAGATCACTTTTCTTCCCATCTATTTGATGATGTCGGACTGGGGCGTGATCAATTCCCTCATCCCATTGATCCTGCCTGCTATGACGAATGCGTTCGGTATTTTCCTTCTCAGGCAATACTTTATGCAGATAGATAACGAACTGTTGGAGGCGGCGAAGCTTGACGGAGCATCGGAAGGGAGGGTGATCATGCAGATCATGGTGCCCCTGTCCAAGCCTGCGTTTGCCACGATCATTTTGTTCTGTTTTGTAGGAACATGGAATGATTATTTCTGGCCGCTGGTCATGACAAATCTGGATGAGTTCAGGACACTTCCTGTGGGAATCGCACGCCTTTCTGAAATGGAGGGAATGCACAACTGGCATGTGGTAATGGCAGGTAATGTGATCCTGGTTCTGCCCATCATACTGGTGTATCTGTTCGCATCGAAACAGATCATGCAGTCCTTTGCCCATGGCGAAATTAAATAAACACAAGATAGAAAGGCCGGACAAGTTCGTTTTGTTACCACAAGATAAAAGATAACATCATCGGAAAGGAGATATGTTATGAAAAAGAAATTGATAGGCATCTTATTGAGCGTTTCCATGCTGGCAGCGGCCCTTACCGGATGCGGCAAGAATTCCGCTCCCGCACAGGAGTCTTCTTCTGCGGCCGAGGATACCCAGCAGTCTGAGGCTTCCCAGGATGCGGAGGCTGCCAATGATGCAGAAGCCTCCACATCCTCAGAGGGAAAGACGACCGTACAGTTCTGGCATGCCCTGTCTGGCACCAACGGAGAACTGGTGGACCAGCTGGTGGCGGATTTCAACAGTTCTCAGGATAAAGTGGAAGTGGTAGCCACCTTCCAGGGAAATTATGCGGAAGCAGCCGCGAAAGCAGAACAGGCGATCTTTGCGGGCAATGCGCCTGACATCCTCTTGGTGGCCCAGGATAACGTGGGCAGACTTGCTACCAATGGCGTTTTCGCAGATCTGCTGCCCTTTATGCAGAAAGACGGCATCGACGACAAAGATTTCGTGGAAGCCTTTGTTCAGGATGCTTACTATGACGGCGCTCTGGTGGATGTGCCCTTCGGCCGTTCCGCACAGATTCTTCATATCAATAAGTCCATCCTGGATGAGATGGGCTGTTCCGTTCCCACCACTTGGGACGAATTAAAAGAAGTGGCCCTGAAATGTGCAGTGGTAGAAGGCGGTGAGACGAAGCAGTATGGGCTTGCCATTCCATTTGACCAGTGGCAGCTGTTCGCACTCGTCCAGCAGGCAGGCGGACATTTCTTTAACGAAGATGTGACAGGGCTTGGTTGTGTGGAAGATGGCACTGCAAAAGAAGCTTTCACACTCCTGCGGGAACTGCAGGAAGCAGGCGCACTCTACTACGCAGATCCTGCCAATGATCAGACAGGCTCGCTGTTTACATCCGGTACCGCGGCCATGATGATCAATTCCTCCGGCGGTATCACTTCCAACACTGCCAATATCGGGGATTCCTTTGAATATGTGGTCTCTCCTCTGGTAAAAGGCAAAATTGCTTCCATGCCTACCGGCGGATGCGGTTTCGGTATTCTTGCAGCCAGCAAAAACCAGGAAGCAGCATGGGAGTTCGTAAAATGGTATATTCAGGACGAAAAAGGCGGACTTGCTTTCGTATTGGGATCCGGTTATCTGCCTTTCACCAAATCCATGACTGAGTCCTCTGCCATCCAGGATCTGTGGAGCAGCAACGAGAATTACAAGATCGCCTATGAAGCCCTTGCAGATGGCGATGACAGCTACCGTATCGCCAATCTGACGCCGGTGATCACGGAGTTCCGTACTTGCATCCAGGCCATCATGCTTGATAAGCAAGATATCGACGAGTCCCTGGCTACCTTCAGCGATTCCGTGGATGTGATCCTGAACGAATAAAGGACGGCGTCCCGGACGACCGGACAATCAAAGATATTCGTCCGCATGATCGCCATATGGCCGGGATGATATCTACTATCAGTAAGCTTTTGACAGGGTCTGCGCAGTAAATGCACAGGCCCTGCCATTTTTTCTGTCGCACAAGCAGTCGCCTTGGTACAGCGGCAAAAGCAGATTTTTTAAAACAAAAAGTAGCGAAAGGAAGGGATATATGGTGCCCCAAATGATATATGCAGGCAGGATCCTGCTAGCCGCTTGCTGCGGCATAGTCATAGGATGGGAACGTCAGAATCGCGGGAAAGCTGCTGGGATCAGAACCCATTTCATCATCTCCGTTGCTTCTTCCCTGATGATGATCATCTCCAAATACGGCTTTTATGACGCCCTTCAGACAGCCGGCACCTCCGTAGACGTGTCCAGGGTGGGAGCAGGCATTCTGGCGGGCGTGGGACTGATGAGCGGCGGCCTGGTCATCACCCAGAAGCGGGGCGTATCCAGCGGTATCACAACGGCTGCTGGGATCTGGGCAACCGTGGCCCTGGGCATGTCCCTGGGCGCGGGAATGTATGTGACGGGCCTGTTCGCCACTCTGCTGATCCTGCTTGGTCAGATTCTGATGCACAGGGATCTCCATCTGGCCAAACACCTGTGGAAGGGCCAGGTGGACTTCCTGATCCCGGCAGCTGACGAACGCTGCACACAGTCTAATATCGCCCCTGCCGTTCCCGCAGTCTCTGACGTCGCGGAACATGCCATGGATGAAATTGCCGCAGGCCTGGAAAGACATGGAATAGAAATCATAAACATGAAATATGAACTTCGAAACAAGGATACAATACATCTGAGGATCGTCTTCGCCGCGGCCCTAAAGGCCGACCGAAAAGAAATGGCTAAACGCCTGGCCCAGATCCCCTACCTCTATTCCTATGAGTTCTAAGAACCCTTACGCCAGCAGGCTGATAAAACCAACCATGGGGCAGGAAGGGCCGCTGCCCAGCGCGGCCCTTCCTGCCCCATGGCGTCCTCTCTTTACCCTGAGACCCTATCCCTGATCACAGCCATTGAATAAAGGCAGTTTTGTCTTTTCGGTTATATCCAGCCCTCTCATAAAATCGAAGCGTACTTTCCGACTTGGAACCGGTGAGCAGCATCATTTTGTAACACCCCTCCCGCAGGGCGATTTCCTTAGCATATGCCAGGCATGCAGTTGCCAGCCCTCTCTTCCTATGATTTTCGTCCGTAACCACATTCTCTATGAACGCATAGGGCCGCTGTCCGCGGGTTAAATTGGGGATGATCACGCACACACAGGAAGAAACGATCACGCCCTCTTCCTCGGCCACAATGATGTGGTGAGATTCCTCTCTGAGGATTCTTTGCCATAGCTCCCTGATCCGTTCATCCTTTTGGGGCATCGGATTCTCATGAAGCTGTGTATACAATCCCATCAAAGCGTCAAAATCCTCTTCTCTGATTTCTCTGATCATCTCTCTCCCTCCTTTTGCGCCCGCGCCTTCCAGACTGTAGGCGAATGCGACATACCGCGCCCCGCTCTTTCCCATCGGAACCGATCCATATCATGACAAAAACAGACAGGGAAATTACCGGCTTATGCCTTTTCCCTGTCTATCTCATTTCATAAACACGCCAAACGAATCAAAAATCGGGCCGCCTTCTTTTCCTTCCCCATCCCCGCCGCTGCCTGCAAAGAAGGGACAAAGAAAGCGCACTTTGGTCCCTGGATTAAAGGATTCTGCGGATCCAGCCTTCCGGCGCCTCGATCCTGCCCATCTGGATTCCGGTTAACGTATCGTATAATTCTTTGATCACCGGCCCCATTTCGTCCATGCCGCTGGCAAAGCAGATATCTTTGCCATGATCCACCACCTTGCCCACAGGGCTGATCACCGCTGCGGTACCGCAAAGCCCGCACTCCGCAAAATTCTCCAGCTCGTCCAGGCGCACTGGACGTTCCGTCACCTCCAGGCCCAGGATATCTCTGGCCACGGCCACCAAGGACCGTCTCGTAATGGACGGAAGGATGCTGTCCGATTTGGGAATCACGATCTTCTTTTCTTTATCCACAAACAGGAAGTTTGCGCCGCCCGTCTCCTCCACATAGGTTCTTGTGGCAGGATCCAGGAACATATTCTCGTCAAAACCATTCGCATGGGCCGTCACTCCCGCATGCAGGCTCATGGCATAATTCAGCCCGGCCTTGATATGGCCCGTCCCGTGGGGCGCCGCCCTGTCAAAGTCGCTGACGCACAGGGTAAGAGGCTTCGCACCTCCTTTAAAGTAGGGGCCTACCGGGGTGACAAATACCCTGAACTGATATTCTTCTGCCGGCTTCACGCCTATGACCGGAGAACTCGCAAACATATAAGGACGGATGTAAAGGGTCGCTCCGCTTCCGTAGGGGGGAACCCATGCAGCATTAGCCTTCACCACCTGATCGATGGCTTCCAGGAATCTCTCCTTGGGAAGAGGCGGCATTTCCAGTCGCTTCGCGCTGTCGATCATGCGCTCCGCGTTCAGGTCAGGACGGAAGGTGACGATATGGCCTGCTTGCGTGGTATACGCCTTCAGACCCTCAAAGATCTCCTGACAATATTGCAGGATACCTGCGCATTCGTTCAGAACGATCTGGGGATCCTGTGTCAGAAAACCTTCCTGCCATGCGCCGTTCTTGTAATTTGCCACATAACGTTGATCCGTAATGTGATAGGCAAAGCCTATATTGGCCCAGTCGAGATTTTTCTTTTCCATTGCTCTACCTCCTGCATACCGCGGATCGTAATCCGCGATCCTGCGTCAATCCGTGATGTGGCTTTCGGGCTCCAAAGCGGCATCCCACCGCCTCATGCCTTTCCTTCACACCCGTTCCTCATTTTAACTGCCCGCTATAGCGGGCGTAAATTCACGGCTGAAAATGGCCTCTGTCATTTTTCACCCTGCCTGCGGCCTGCATTTCACGACGGCCGCATTGTCATCGAACCTATTATAGCACCAATCAAATCAACGTCAAAGATTTTTTTGTTTCACTGCCACGGCTATGGAAAGTTCCGGCGCATAATAAGGAATCAGCATGGCCTGCAGCGCATGGTAAAGGTCGGATTTGCCTGGCCATACGGTGCCGAGGAGCCGGTTATCCCGATCCAGCTGATGGAACCAGGAGCCGTTCACATGATCCAGCACACAGTTGTCCAGATATTCCATGAACCGGGCATAATCCTGCGCGTATTTCTCATTCCCCGTCACGCGGAACAAAACAGCGGAGGTGTTGATGGCTTCCGCCAGAGTCCAGTGCATTCTGTCATGCACCACCGGCTCCCCCTTCCAGTCAGTGGTATAGACGATACCCGGCGCGCCGTCTCTGTCCCAGGCATCTGAAATGGCCCTGTTGTAAAGGTTTTCCGCCGCGTCGATATATTTCTGCCGCGCTTTCATATCCTCCGGATAGGTTGAAAGGGCCCACTGGGTGATCAGCCTCGACCATTCGATCCCGTGTCCAGGGGTTGCGCCATAGGGCTTAAACGGGTCGTCCGGCTTCTCTTTGTTGCATTCCAGATCCGCAGTCCAGTCCTTTGTGAAATGCTCCGGAATCCTCCATTCATTGTCTGACGCCCAGCCCAAGACATGATCTATAATACGGCCCGCGCGTACTCGGTATTTTTCATCCTTCAGCACATCCGCCGCGGCCAGAAACGCTTCCACTGTATGCATGTTGGCGTTCAAGCCGCGGTAATCGTCCAGAACCGTAAATTCCGTGTTCCAGGTATCGCAGGAGAGTCCCTCTTCTTCGTTCCAGAAGCGCAGGTCGTACAGCTCCAAAGCCTCTTTCAGAAGTTCTCCGGCCCCAGGACGGCCCGCCAGCTTAGCGGAGGATGATGCCAGAATTACAAATGCGTGGGCATAGCACTGCTTGGTGGGTAGAATCTTCCCGTCCGCAGTCAGGCCCGCATACCAGCCTCCGTTTTCCTTATCACGCAGTTCTCCAGTCAGTCCCTTCAGGGCCGCATCCACCAACGCTTCGCTCCCCTCATGGCCCAAGAACGTCCCCAGGCTATAGACATGGGCCATCCGGCTGGTAATCCAGGTTTCCCGGCTGCGTTCCTTCCAGGGCGTCCCGTCGTCTCCCAGATAATAGGAGCCGCCCGTTGGCGACGGGAACTTGTGTCCGAACGAAAACAGCCCGTTCCTGATTTCCTCCAGGAATTTTACGTTCTCTTCCGTATCGATCTGATACTTCCTATTTGACATGTCTTTCTCCTCTCCTTTTGGTTCCGCCTACCCCTTTTTTCTCTCATATTTCACAAAATGATACGTGGTATCGAAGTAGCTTTGTTCCTCACTGTCCGCCGTAACCTCCCATTCCTCGCTTTGATCCAGATTGGGGAAGTAAGCGTCCGCCTCGTAAGTCCTGTCGATCCGGGTCACATGGGCGGTATCGCAATAGGGGAGAAGCTGCCGGTACACGCTGTCTCCTCCGATCACATACACATCCTTGGCATCATAGTCCTTTAGCTTTTCCAACAGCGCTTCCACCGAATGGACAACGATGCCTCCTTTTACCTGGTAATCCGGATTCCGGGTCAGGATCAGATTGGTGCGCCCCTGCAGGGGCATGCCGCCCGGGAAGGTATCCATGGTCTTCCTTCCCAGCACCACCACCTTCCCCAGCGTTTCCTGGCGGAACATCTTATGATCCGCAGGGATCCGCACCAACAGGTCTCCACGGCAGCCGATTGCCCAGTTTTCGTCCACAGCTACGATTAGGTTCATTGCGTTTACTCCTATTCTCCAAACGCATGAATAGCCGGGCTGCCCATTGGCTATTCGTGCGTCTGGCGTGCCTATTCATACATTGCAATACTAGATTGCCACCGGAATATCCCGTATCTGTTCCCCGGGCGCATAGCCCTCCAGATGCACGTCATCCCGCGTAAATTGATAGAAATCCTTCACCTGTGGGTTCAACCAAAAACGCGGCGCCAGGCCGGGCTGGCGGCTGATCAGTTCTTGCACCATGGGCACATGCCGGTCATAAATGTGGGCGTCAGCAATCACATGCACCAGTTCCCCTGCCTGCATATCGCAGACCTGCGCCAGCATGTGCACCAGGACGGCATACTGAACCACGTTCCAGTTATTAGCGGTTAACACATCCTGGGAACGCTGGTTTAATACCGCATTCAGGGTAAGCCGGTCCTCCCCCGCCCCTTGGGTGACATTGAACGTCATGCTGTAGGCGCAGGGATAAAGGTTCATCTCGTACAGATCCTGGTGGACATAAATATTCGTCATAATGCGCCTGCTGAACGGGTTATTCTTCAGGTCGTAGATCACCCTATCTACTTGATCCATCCAGCCTTCCTTATATCGGTGTTTCACTCCCATCTGATAACCGTAGGCTTTACCGATTGAGCCGTCCCCGTCCGCCCATTCGTCCCAGATATGGCTGTTCAAATCGTGGATGTTGTTGGATTTTCTCTGCCAGATCCAGAGCATCTCGTCCGTGGCGCTCTTTATAGCCGTCCGGCGCAGGGTTAGGATAGGAAATTCCTGGCGCAGGTCGTAACGGTTCACCACGCCGAATTTCTTGATGGTATAGGCGCTCGTTCCGTCCGGCCACTTCGGTCGCACCTTCTCCCCCTGCGTACTCGTCCCGTTTTCCAGGATATCCCTGCACATCTCGATAAAAGTAATGTCCGCCAAGCTCATACGAACCCTCCATGCCTGCTTTGACACCGGCCGTCTTTACAACCCAACTTCCGTCTGCCTGTTTTGGCAGGCAGACGAATCCGCTATTGCCATTTGTCGCACAGCCTGTTGATCTGATCCGCCAGCTTCGCCAGATCCTTATTGGCCATACCCTGCATCCCCTGAACCATGGCGAGCAGGCGCTGCGCCGCAGCCTCCAGCCTTGCAAAGACGCTGCTGGCAGCGGATGCCTTCGCTTTCTTCTTCACCGGAACGGGTACTGCATCGTATTCATAGCAGTTGTCGATCAGATCGAACTTCGTTCCGCTGTAAGGCGCATCCGCATCGTAGCCATGCTCTCTTTCCAGGCATTCCACAAAGGCCTTACACTCGCTGTCCTCTCCGTGAACCACGAAAACCTTCCAAGGCTTATGTTCAAAACCGCCCAGCCACCGGAGCAGCCCCTCCTTATCCGCATGTCCGGACAATCCCTTGAACGATAGGATCCTCGCATTGACGTCCACCGGCTCTCCGAACAGCTTCACGCTCTTCGCCCCGTCCAAGATCTGCCGTCCCTTGGTCCCTACTGACTGATAGCCCACGAAGAGAATCGTGCTCTCCTCCCTCCACAAATTATGCTTCAGATGGTGCTTAATCCGCCCCGCATCGCACATGCCGGAGGCCGAGATGATCACCTTAGGCTCTTCGTCGAAATTGATCGCCCTTGATTCGTCGCTGGTAATCGTCAGCTTCAGACCGGGGAAGGAGATAGGGTTGATTCCCTTTTTTACCAGCTCTATGGCCTCCTCGTCGAAACATTCATCGATATTCCGTTTGAATATCTCTGTTGCTTCCACTGCCAGCGGACTGTCCACATAGACGCTGAAGTTTCCGTACCCCTTCACCAGCCCCTCTTCCTTGACCTGCCTCATGAAATACAGAATTTCCTGGGTACGTCCCACGGCAAAGGAGGGGATCACCAGATTTCCACCCTTGTCAAAGGTTTCCTGAATCGCCCTGGCCAGGTAGTTCACGTAATCCGGCCTGCCCCCGTCATGGTAACGGTTGCCATAGGTGGATTCCACGATTACGTAATCCGCATCTTTGGTAAAAGCCGGCTCCTTGATCAGCGGCTGTCCCAGGTTCCCCACATCGCCGGAAAAACACAGTTTCCTCTTTCTCCCGTCTTCCTCCGCCCAAACCTCAATACTGGCGGAGCCTAACAGATGGCCGATATCCGTGAATCGGATCCGGATTCCCTCACAGACCTGTATCTCCTTCTTATAAGAACAGGGCGTCAACAGGCTGATGGCCCCTTCCGCATCCTCCATAGTATAGATCGGCTCCACTTGGCGAATTCCCGAATTTCTCTTTCCCTTCCGGGATCGCCACTCCGCTTCCTGCATCTGGATATGCGCACAGTCGCGCAGCATGATATCGCACAATTCGGCCGTGGCCGTGGTGGCGAAAATCTTTCCCCTAAATCCCTTCGCGTACAGAAGCGGAAGCATCCCCGAGTGATCCACGTGGGCGTGCGTAAGGAACACATAATCAATCATCGCCTCCGGAACCGGAAGCGGTACGTTCTCGAAGACGTTCACCCCTTGCTCCATCCCGCAGTCCACCAGGATGTGTTTTCCTGCTGCCTCCAGATAGTGGCAGCTGCCCGTAACTTCATGATCCGCCCCAACAAAGACTAGTTTCATGCCCTCTCCCCTTTCCTGATTTGTCCGTGCGCCCGGGATGTCCTGCCCTTCATGGCCTTAGAATTCAAATCTGCATGCCGGGGCTGCACCTTCCATCCCTGTACACGACTTCGTCAAATTTATGTATGTTTTCAGTATAACATACTCTTCCACATACCGCCATTCATTTCAGCAAATCGGCCGTAGTATAAAATTTGTGGTAAATCCCCTTCTTCTCCATCAGCTGATCGTGGTTCCCCTCCTCCACGATCCCTTCCTCCGTAAGCACCAGGATACGGTCGGAATTCTTGATGCTGGACAACCTGTGGGCAATGGTCAGCGTGGTTCGGCCCTCGGAAAGCCTGGACAGGGATTTGGCAACCGCAAACTCGCTCTCATTATCCAGCGCAGAAGTGGCCTCATCCAGGATGATGATAGGCGGATTTTTTAAAAATACCCTGGCAATGCTGATGCGCTGCTTCTGTCCGCCGGAAAGCTTCACCCCGCGCTCTCCCACATAGGTATCGTATCCGTCCTTCAGCTCCATGATAAACTCATGGGCCCCCGCCTGCCTGGCTGCATCTTCCACCTCTTCCCGGGTGGCTCCGGGCCGTCCGTAGGCGATATTCTCATAGACCGTTCCGGAGAACAGGTACACATCCTGCTGTACGATTCCGATGTTTTTGCGCAGACTCTTCAGCGTGAAATGCTTGATATCATGCCCATCGATGGTGATGCGCCCAGCCGTCACATCATAAAACCTGGGGATCAGGTTGCACAGCGTAGTCTTCCCCCCGCCCGAAGGCCCTACGATCGCCAATTTTTCTCCCTTATGGATGGACAGATCCAGGTTGGTGAAAACGATGTTATGGTCGTCCGGGTATTCAAAACTAACATTCTCAAAAGCGATCTCTCCCAAGGGCATTCCCATCTCCACTGCGCCCGGCTCGTCGAAAATTTCGATGTCCGCATCCATGATCTGCAGAAACCGTTCGATTCCCGTCATACCCCGTTGGAACTGTTCCGCAAATTCGATGATCCTGCGGATGGTGGCGATCAGCGTGGTCACATAGAGCATAAACGCCACCAGATCGCCCGGCGCGATCATCCCTCGAATCATGAAGAAACCGCCCGCCACGATCACGGCCAGATACATGATCCCATCGAACATCTTCACCGTGGTATGGAACAATGCCATATATTTATAGGTTTCCTTCTTGATATCCAGAAACTTTCCGTTATCCGTCTCAAACTTGGCATTTTCCATCTCCTCATTGGTAAATGCCTTCACAACCTTTTGTCCTAATAAACTATCCTCTATCCGCGCATTCAGCTCGCCGATCTGGTTCCTCTGCTTGCTAAAGGCAGCGCGCATGCGGAAATTAAGCGTCATACACACCCAGGCCATAATGGGCACAAAGACGAATACCAGAACCGTCAACGGCAGGTTGATCTGAGCCAGGATCAGAAAAGAAATCAGCGTCTTTATCCCTGCGATGAAAAACTCCTCCGGGCAGTGATGGGCAAACTCTGTCACGTCGAACAGATCGTTGGTGATGCGCCCCATGATCTGTCCAACCTTGGTATTATTATAGTAGGTATTGGACAGCTTCTGCAGATGGTTATAGGCGTCCCGCCTCATGTCCGTCTCGATCTTCGCTCCCATTACATGGCCCATATCCGCCATATAATAGCTGGCAAAGCAATCCACCACCCGCAGCAGGAAATACAGGAAACCCAGCCCTGCGATGGTCCTGATGGACAGGGCTGCCAGATCCCGCAAACCCTCATTCGTGATATAGCGCATAATCAGCGGCAGCACCAGTTCGCATACCGTGGTGAGCGCCGCGCAGAACAGATCCAGATACAGTGTACCCCTGTATTTCGCAAAATAAGGCGTAAAACGCTTTAAAAGTTCCTTGGTTCCATATTGTCTCTGATTCATCGCTTCCGTTTTTCCTCCTGTCCGCGTGTAGGGCACGCATTCACATTAAAGAGCTTGAAACGAAGTTTCAAGCTTGCTCCCGTCCACATGCAAAGCACGCCTTCAAAGTTTCAATCTTGTTCCCCATAGATTTCTTTCCGTAAATATTCTTTATTTTTCTCAAAGTCCACCTGTAGTACGGCCATACCCCGAATATCCGCATTGGAATAGGTGCCGTTTAAGGGGATGCTGTCCTGCACGATTTCATAGATGAGCAGTTTTCCCGCCTGCAGGCCGATCTGCATGCATTCCATCTGCGTCAAATTCGTGGTGAGATTGGGGAACAACCCATTCACCAATCCATTCGGGTTCTTCACCGCAGCCGCAGGCAGCCTCTTCAATACCTCAGAAAGCACCTTCCTCTGCCGCTCCGTCCTGCCGAAATCCGTTCCGATATACCGATTCCTGCTGTAGGCCAAAGACTGGGCCCCGTTTAGATGGATGAGCCCGCTTAAGGAAGTATCCAGATAATCCGTATCGATGGGCATATTGCGCAACAGGTTGTATTCATTCAGATAGGCGTTGACCCACTTCACTTCCTCGCTGCTCAGTTCCAGATCCACGCCTCCCACCGCATCCACCAGGTTGGCAAAGGCTTCAAAATTCACCACCACATACCGGTTCACCTGAATTCCGAAGTTTGCCTGGATCGTCTCCAGCAACAGTTCCGGCCCGCCGAAGGCATAGGCAGCGTTCAGACGGTTCCCCTCGTGTCCCGGGATCTCTACATACATGTCCCGCAGTAAGGAAGTCATATGCACCGTCCTGGTCTTATTGCTGATGGAAAGCAAAATCATGGCGTCCGAACGTCCAGCCGCGCTGGCATCCCGGGAATCGCTTCCGATCAGGAGAACGGAAGTCACCCCATTGCTCTTAACGGGTTTATCCACCAGGGAAGGCGCCTCCTCATAGCGCATCTTCCCGTATACCACACCCACTAATAAATAGATTGCCCCCAGCCCTATCGCGGCTAGAATCACCAGGGTAAACAAAATCTTTCCTATCGCGGATTTCTTCTTTTTCTTCTCCTTGTGTTTCATCCCGCCATCCTTCCTGCCGCCGTATGCCTCTTTTCCCAGCCCCTTCCAGCTTCCGGAACCGCGCCCTTGCGTTTCCTCATCGTACTCCGCTTCATCGTATTCATCGGAATCATGATCCGCATTCTCGTAATATCTTCCGCCCCTGCTTCTCTCACCTTCATAATATTCGTTCAGCCTGGAGGGCTCCGTCTCGTAATATCTCCTGCCTCTGCGTCTTTCGCCCTCATAATATTCGTCGGGTTCGGGGGCCTCCTCTCCGTAATATCTTCCGCCCTCAGTTCTTTCGTCCTCATAATATTCGCTGGGCTCGGAGGCTTCCTCTCCATAATATCTTCCGCCCCCGACTCTTCTTTCCTCATAATGTTTGCCGGGCTCGGGAGCCTCCTCTCCGTAATATCCTTCGCCCCTGTCTCTTCCTCCCTCATAATATCCGTCGGGCTCAGATCCCTCCGCTTCGGGATAACAGCCAAGCTCCCTGCCGCCTTCCGATCCGGCGTATCCGTTGGCCTGGGATTCCCTGCTTTTGGGTAACCGCCCCATTTCCCGATCCAGGAATCCCTCCAGCCCTTTCTGGATCTGCTCCATCTCATTTTCCGGTTTTCTTCCCATACATTTCAACCTCCATGCCGCGTTCTCTACAGCCTTGCCACAGGAATTCTCCGGCCCTCACCCGCGGTTCAACCGGATCCTGCAGCATAAACACGGAAATCTCAAACACATTTATGGCATGACGAGCAGAAGCACGGTAATGCAAATTATACTGATCACAATGGAAAGGGAATTCATGGCGCTGGACAGCTCCACGTCTCCCCCGAGCGCCCCTGTATAAGCCGTCGCCACGCTGGATACCGGTCCAAAGGCAATGATCGCCAGCGCCTGACGGATTTCCGGTCCAAAGGGGGCGAGAAAATAAAATCCCAGGCACAATACCGCCGCCGTCCCATACCGGAGAACCAACATCTTCACCAGCCTGGCCAGTTTACTTTTATCCAACCGGATCTCAAAACCGATTCCGATCATCAAAAGGGCCAGAAAAGGATTCGCATTCCCCGCCGTATTCGCAAAGGTGACCAGCAGCTTTGGCAGCTTCCAGTGCATCAATACTAGGACGGTCATCAACAAATAGGAATCAAAGGGCAGGGAAGAAAACAGTGTTTTTGCCATACTCTTTACGGACACCTTCCCGTCCTTTCCCTGGATCGCGGATGCAATGCTGTAGGTCAACCCGGTGCACATTACCGCATTTCCCGTATCAAACAGGCTGCAGGCTGCGAACCCCACCGGCCCCAGGAAACTCTGCACAAAAGGAAGCGTGAAATTGCCAATATTATAACCCGATGCATTAATCGCGCCAAAGGCCCTGTCCTCCTTGCTCCCTTTCCGGTTCAGCAAATACCCCAACGCCACATACACCACATTACAGACAAACCCCACCACACACAGAACCAACAGCGAAACATCAATGGTAATGTTGCTAAAGTTGGAAATAATCGCACAGGGCAGGGTGATCTTTACCACGATTCTCGACAGAATGTAGAAATCCTTCAATTCAAAAAAAGACTTTCTTTTCAGTATATATCCCATGACGATGATGCCGACAAAGGCCAATGCTTTTGCCAATACGCTCCACATGTTTCCTCACATTCTGCCGCTTTGGGCGACCTATCTCGCGGGGAAGCGTTGTGCTTTGACACACTCTCACCCCAAAATTTTTCCGTTTTTCGTCCGCTTTATGCAGACGGCCCATGTTACTTTTCACGCCCCATTAGGATACGGCCCGGAAAGGGGGACGAAAAGCAACGCTCCCATGGGCATCATTATAAATGGAAGTGGAAGGATTTTCAAGTGCGGCCTTTCAGGGGGCCGTCGGACCATTTATATATCCGTGGAAAACAATACATGATATGTACTGAAAGCAGAAGAAAGAATGGCCTTATTTCCTTGCCTTCCCGCCTCAAATCCGTTACAATAGTCTAAAAGCATCTCCCTGCGGGATGCCGCCCCGGCTGCCAAGCCCGATTCCGCCCCAAACCACAGGCAGGAACCAAAGAAGGAGAATTTCAATGAAAGAAAAACTGTACACCATCCCTTTAAACGATGCCATGAACGCAGAGGATGAATGCCCCTTCTGCTATATCGAACGCAATGTGGAACAGGATATTCTGGATTACGTTCTCGGTTCCTGTGCCTCCTATATGGAAAGCGACACCCGGGAAGCCACGGACAAAGCCGGTTTCTGCCGGATGCATTATAAGAAAATGTACGACTACGGAAACACCTTGGGAAACGGCTGGATTCTCAAAACTCACTATAAGAAGCTGATCGCGGAGATGAAAGGGCAGTTTGCCCACTTCACGCCAGGAAAAACCACCTTGAAAGAAAGGCTCACGGGAAAAGAGGCCAAAGCCAACCCCATTGCGGAGTGGATCTCGCGGAAAGAGGAAAGCTGCTACATATGCGACTATTTTAAAAGCGAATATGCCCGATATATGGACACCTTCTTTTATTTATACAAAAATGACGAAGCCTTCCGCCAGAAGCTCTCAAGCAGCAAGGGTTTCTGTCTGCATCATTTCGGGGACGTATGCCAGAATGCGGATACCCGGCTGAACGCAAAAGAAAAGGGGACATTTTTCCCCCTGGCCTTCCGGTTAATGGAAGAAAATATGGAGCGCGTGTCCCAGGATGTGGACTGGCTGATCGAAAAATTCGATTACAGAAACAAAGATGCGGATTGGAAAAATTCCCAGGACGCCATTCAGCGCGGCATGCAGAAATTAAAAGGCGGCTATCCCGCGGATCCAACCTATAAGATGAATAAATAGCCGTCCTGGCACAAACCATCTTTCAAGCGCATGAATGAATAGAGAAAAGGTTCCATAGTTAATATATTTTAACCATGCTGCCCGCTTCAGCGGGCGTAAATTCTCGGTTGAGGGTGTTGCAAAATCATCAAATTATTGCAACACCCTCTTTTCTTTTTTGATATAAAAGTGGAGCCATTGCTCCATAAATGATTACTCATCTATTTTGCGACAGCCCCAGCCTATCCTTCCCTGTCATTATGTAGCAAATCAGGAGGTCTCCTCCATCCGGTATCCAAAGCTTCGCACCGTTTTCATGCAGGACGGATTCCCCAATTTTTCCCGAAGCCGCTTCATGGTGACCGTAAGGGTATTGTCGTTTACAAAATTTCCCTTCGCATCCCAGATTTCTTCCAGCAGCCTTTCCCTGGTCACGGTTTTTCCTCTGTTCTCCATCAGGCGCAGCAGCAATTCATATTCCGGAGGATTTAACATAACTTCCTCCTCACCGCTATAAACCCGCATCCCCTCCCGATCCAGCCGGATCCGGCCGCAGGAGAGCATCGGGTTTTCCGTCTTCCCTGCCCGTTTTAGGACTGCCCCGATCCGGGCATACAAGACTTCCAGTTCAAAGGGCTTCACGATATAATCGTCCGCTCCCTGGGCGAATCCCTCTATCACATCCGGCGTTTCCGCCTTTATTGTCAGAAACAGCACAGGAAGGGCGTCCCCGAACTGCCTGCGCACCCATCCACACAGCACGTCCCCGCCTCCGTCCGGCAGATTCCAATCCAATAGGAGCAGATCCGGAAGCCGTTCCTGCAGCGCGTGCCTGGCTTCTGACAGGAGCGGAAATATTTCTACTCGGTAATTATGGCTCTCCAGGTAGGAACGCACCCCTTCCGCAATGGATACGTCATCCTCCACATAGTAAATTTCCCTGCACATCGAGGCCATCCTTTCTATCATCGGTAACCTTACAGTTGCCCCTGTGGGGAGAGGCCACGTCAGAAGGGCGCAGGAGGGAAGGCGTGTCAGTTACCTCTACTGCACCACATAATCCCGATAGACTTCCTTCAGCCGTTCCATTTCCTCGGCCATCAGCCTGCCGCAGGTTTCCTCCTCTCCGGCAAAAAAGGCGCTCTTCATGGCCGCCACCGGCGAATCGTTTCGGACGTTTGTCCAGCTGGATTCCCTCTCCACCACTTGCTCTTCCAGCTTCAGGGAAGCTTCATGATATTCCGGATGTGTCGTAAGAAACTCCAGATAGTCCTGTTCCTTCAGATGCAGCCGCATAGCGGACAGATAGGAACGCAGGCACCTGTCGTCCCCGGTGAGACGATAGGCACGTTCGAAGGATTTTGCCGCCTCCTCAAACGCAAACAGCCTGGCCTGCGCCACCCCCAGGTTATGGCACACCATTCCCTCAAAGGCCGGCGCTTTCCCATCCCCGTCGTTTAAGATGTTCCGGTATTCCTGTATGGCCAGCGCATAATGCCTGCTTCCCAGATAATAGTCCGCCCTGGTTTTCTGCTTTTCGAGCAAAGACACTTCCCCGCTCACGCTGATCTGGCGCTGAATCTCCTTCGCTTCCTTTGGATCATAATAACCCGTATATTCAAAAATCTGTCTGACAAAATTTTCCGGTTTATCATTGATCTTGAGCAGGGCGCGCAGCCGTTTTGCCAGATCCGGCAGGCCGCATTCTTCTTCCACCCAGTCGATCAACGCTTCGCCGAATACGTCTTCGTCCAGAAGATAGGCATTCTCTTTTAAATGGTAGCTCAGTTCTTCAATATTATAAACCCGTATCCTCGCCGTTTCGAAGCTGTACGGCGTCCGGGCATTTTTTCCAATGCACAGATAGACCCTGCCCATTCTTCCACCTTCTTTCCGAAACTCCCTTTTTTGGCGCGCTCTGCGGACAGGCCTTTTTGCTCCTCTTTTGTCCCTGCCACGGCCCAAACCGTTACCGTCCGTCTTCGCGGATCCATAAGGAGCCTATCTTCGCTCATCCCAAGGCAAACGTCTCTTCCCACACCTTATGGGAGGCGGGATAGATCTCTCCGAATCCCCGATCCTCCATCCGAAGCTTTGCATTTTCCGCATCCGGACAGGAAACGGTCAGATGGATCCTGGTGGTTCTGGGAGGCCGCTCGGGAACCCCGTCCAGCGTAACCACCACTTCCTTCGCCTCCCTGCTTCCCATAGGGGTAATCCGCAGAGAAAAGGACAGATCCCTATCCAGCAAAAAATCACATTCCCCATGAGCGTCGAACCAGTTCGTCCCTGCTTCCAACAGCGGATAATACACATCGTTTCCGCCCCGGGACGCCACCAGACCTGCATTGGCCCCCAACATATCCGCTCCAAGGTATACAAATCCCCTCTCTCGGGGCGGGATTCCGACGCTTTTGGCCTTTCCGCCGTAACAGGCCCCCTTGCTGTACAGGTTGTTCCCCTGAAAAACCCTACGTCCCTTACACAGGATCCCTAAAGACGCGTCGTACCATTCTCCATCAAAACCGTCTCCGATGAGATAGACGGTGTCGATGACCCTTCCGGCGCATACCTGTCTGAGCACCTCGCAGAATTTCGCATCCAGCCTGGCCTTCTCCGCCTCCCTGTGCGCCGCCGCGCCCGCCGTTTCCCTGTTCATCTCCGGGAAATCCTGCTCCTGCACCGTGACCACCACCGGCCTGGACTGATGGCCCGCCTCGAATATCAAAGTCTTCATCCATTCGCCCGAAAAATCACAGATCATACAGGGATGCCGCCACAGCTCCTCCGGCTGGTTGATATTATAGTAAAAGAAGCTCTCCGCCCGGCTCTGACAGGCCATCCGCTCCGAAGGAAGGGACAGAAGCGAAGCCAGGCTGGCAATTAAGCTGCGCTCTTCCTGACCCACCTTTTCCAAGGTGATCATCAGCATGTCCGCCCGTTCCGGATGTAGCCGGGCATCCAGCAGCGACAGGCTCCGCTTCAGGAACAGAGCCAAGAGGGATGTGCACTCATAGGCCTCTCCGTCCACAACAGCGCTCTCCCCGGCCAATGCCCGGGAGAGCAGCCGGTCCACCAGAATCCCTTCCCCCTGAGCCGCGATCCGTGCCGCTTCTTTCCCGTACGCCCACACATCCCGGTCCAGACGTTTGCACAAAAGAACGGGGATCATGGTATCTTCCCCCAACTCCGGCGGACACTGCGGCGGCGTCTCCGGATTCTCCGTTCCGGCTGCCCAAAAACTGAGCTGGGCATACCTGTCGCTTAACTCTATTCCGATAATCCCGCCCTGTTGGTTCCTGTTTCCCAGAAGCATTTTTCCTCTCATTCCGCCGCGCAAGCGGCATTTTAATCAGCGGGAACTTTATGACGCGCAGCATCACAAAGTCCGAAATTGAAAATTTCAAGTTTCAACCTAACCTTCCATGCCTGCTATAGCAGGCATAAATTCATGGTTGAAAAATGGCTGCAAAGGCATTTTCCAATCTGACCCTCCATGCCTATTTCAGCAGGCATAAATTCATGGTTGAACAATGGCTGCAAAGACATTTTTCAACCTATACCTCCTGCATATCACAAGCGCCGCCCACGATGCTGCTGCCAAAAATTCGAAACCGCATTTCAAATTTCCCGAAGATTCGTAAGGAAAGTCACCGCCCGGACGGGCGGCAGCTTGATACATCTGTTTTCAGCGATCCCCTATTCATGCATCCGTATCCAAGGGCTTAAAGAGCCCGTCTGCCATCCATTCCGTATGGAGATAGCCTTCCAGCCGTTCCTGGGCCTCTCCCTTCTCTCCTGCCAGCCATCTGGAAGCGATCCCGTTCAGCCGGCCGTAACGGCTCTCCTCTCCCAATACGTTTCCGTCCGCCATCCGCAGTTCCCCGCCGTCTAAACGCGTGCCGTCCTGCGCAGCCGTTTCCGTGATAAAATACTCCAGGCTTTCTCCCGCAAACAACACAAATGCAGCGGTATAGATCCCCGCATAGATGTGCTGCATTTCCATGCAGCACAGGGGTTCTTCCAGGTGTGCCGCCTTGAAAATCCGATAATGGATGGTTACCGGACGGTCCTGATCCCCCTTATATACCACCATGGTCTTGTCCAACATGGCCTGCGCCCCCTCCAGGACATCCACATATTCCTGGAAAAGGGGCAGCTTCATATCCTTCCGAATGAGCTGTTCCCCGAACTTCTTGATTACCTCATCCGTCTTCGGCCGCCTCTCGTCCCGATAACGGGAATAATATTCCAGATAGGAAAGACGGCACATATCGCTCAGCCGGTCTTCCCGGGCCGCAGCGCGGGCCACGTCCCGCAGCACATAGGCATCCATCTTCACCCCATCCATCAGATACAGGCCACAGCAACGGTGCAGAAAGGCCGCCTCCACGTCGCTGCGCCCTCCCTCCATCAAATACCGGCGGAACATTCCGGTTCTATCCATCACATTATCCCCGATAAATAAGAACTGCACCAGGAGCCTTTCCGTAAGGGAATAGGTATCCACGGCAAAATTCTCCGCCGCGTCCCAGATCCCCAGCAATATCCGGCTGACCCCCTCTGCATGCGCCACAAGATGGCCCAGCACATGGCTATCATATTTTCCCCGGGAAAAGACATGGGACGAAAGGAGCGTCATACGCTTTTCCTGCCCGTGCAGCCCGCTTTCCAAAAGCCGGCTGCACAGCCGCAAAAGCGCTTTCTCATCCACCTTCCCCGAATCCATTCCCTCCAGCCAGTCATAGGCTTTTTCATAAAAAGAACGCTGAATCAGGATATGGACCGCTTCATACACGTCACCGCTCTCCACATCCCCTTTTTGCAGATCCTCCAGGATCAGGTCGAGTTCCTCCGGCTCCTCCTTTTCATAATAATAACGAAGGAGCGCCATACGCATCTTCCTGGCAAAGGCTGGCGCCACCTGTTCGGAAGAGGCCAGATAACGAAACCGCGCCGCATTGTGCCGGTTGACGTGGAACTTCCCCTTTCTGCCTCCGCAGCAGAACAGGTCATATCCCAGCACGTGCCCCACTTCTCCTCCCAGGACCTTTAAGCACTTCGCCGGATTGAGGAGGGGAGAAAGCGTATAAGCCCTTCCGGCGGAATACCGGTTGTGCATCTCATCCTCCAGCAGGATTTCGTGATCCCTGTCAAAGAGCGCCACATAAGCCCTTTTGTTTTCCACCGGGCAGACCTGCTCCCCGCGCAGCCTGCTATGTATCACCACCACGCGGCGGATATCCTCCCCGCCGCACTCCAATTCCTGTAAAAATACCAGGGGGGCCAGCGCCTGGCAGTTATCCTTGTTGAACATCCGCTCATCCAGCATGTTTTCATACAGCCAAGCCAGATGCCTGTCCATCCTGCCTTTATGGAGCTGCTGCAGGATGAAACGGTCAATCTGCCCTTTATAGGCGCTATAAAGCTCGGGCATCTCTCCTTTATGCTTTAAGATATAAGAATACAGATAAGCGCATCGTTCCTGCTCCAGGTTGCTCTGATAGGCGAAATACATCAGCACGATCCGGGGGATCTCCACTTCCTTTTCCAGATCCACGGACAGCATATAATATTCATATAACCGGGTTACCCGCAGCTCCTCTTCCACGCCCAGCCGATACCACTCATAATAAGCGCTTCCCTGTTTGTTGCCCTTGATTAACAGCGTACAAATGGCATAGAGCGTGTGGGTGTCCTTCTTTTTCTCATAACAGGCCGCCAGGATCCGGAACAGGCTTTCCCTGTAGTACTTTTCCTTCCCTGCCAGATAAGCCACATGGCTCACCAAGTCGTCGGACAGAATCTGATTCTTTGCTCCAAAATGCAGCAGCTGGATTTCATAAGTATCCAGCTTCAGCAGCAGGGTGGGACTCATATTGACAAGATGCAAGGCTTCCAAGTATAATACCGGGCTGGTGCCGCTGTGCTGGAACTGTTCCTCCAGAAACAGCCACTTCCTGGACACGCTCCGCCGCAGCACTGGAGACAGGAACAAGAGCAGCCAGGCAATCCGCCAGCTGTCCCTATAAACACGATACAAATCCTCCACCTGCATCAATACTTCCGTCGTATATACATCGTCCTGGTGGTACAGGCTGGAAAGGTAGAGATAGTAGCAGTATATCTCCGGTCCGTTTTGGTCTAGATCCACCTCCAGGCCTTCCAGGAGCTTCCCGGCCTCCTCATACGACTCTCCGGTCATCAGAAGCTGCGCCTGATAGAGCTTTCCCTCCACGGCCCGGTCGTCCAGCCGCCGCATACGCTCCACAACCTCCGTGGTCTGGGCGCGCCACATGCCGGCATTTATCTTTTTCATCTTATAGTTCTGATAGAGCCGGACCAGCTCCACCATCATCTTTTTCATTTCACGCCGTCGGCTGCCCTTCCCCATCCGGTGTTCCCTATTCTTGATCACCGTCAGATTCGCTTCCAGCTTTCCGCCTCCATGGCGCAGGACCACCTTCCCGAAATTTTTCCCGCCGTGCAGCAGCTCCGGATTGATGAAAACAGGAAGGGTGCACTGGTTCCCCAAGAAATCTTCCTCCCGCAGCACCTTTTTCTCCGTAAAAAGGAAATCCCCCACGGTTTCCACTTTCAGGCGGGTATAACCCCAACCGTTCCTTATGATCTTGAGCGTCTCACATCGCTGGCTCTCCTCCACCCCGGTGGGATAGAGATTCACCACCGCCTCCCTCGTAGGCAGAAGGTATTCCACAGGCTGTTTCTTCTGAACGGATACCAGGAATTCTTCCACATTCTGCTCGTTTCCTGTGATGCGGGACAATCCCTGATACAGGCTGCCAAACTTCCTGTCCACCCCGTCGAAAAGCCGCACAAACTGCGGGGAGTAGAAAAGGTTCACCGCCTCCTGCCACTTGGCCCGGGCCAGGCTGGTGAACTGGAACAGATTTTCCATGGGGCCCTCCGAACAGGTAAGCCCCTTGCGCGTCACCCTGGCCCGGAAGGGCAGTTCATATTCCCCCGCATCGGATACAATCTGGAAAATCCCTTCCCGTTCTTCCCCTTCCCGCATCCCCCTGGCGTCAAAACGATATCCTATATTTTCACACATCCCCGAAAACCATGGGGTCAGGCATTTCATCCGTTCTTCGTCGCAGAAAACATATCCTTCCACGCTCTGGCCGTTCTCACAGAATGCGGTGAAAAATCCCTCCACCACTTCATCCCTGTCTGCGCAGACCGCCACTTCCTGGCAGGAGAACTTCAAAGCCTCTATCCTTTTCTGCCATCCGTCTTCCCGGATCTTCGTATACATGTCCTTCAAAGTTCTCACCCCGCTTCTGCCGCTCCTGGCGGCGCCATCGTCCGAAAGGCTTCCGGCTGCGGCGCGGCCCTTTTCTTATTTTTACAGCAAGCCTGAGCAGCCGGACAAATCTTGTTATAGTATAACATCAGATAGGGGGCGGTGCAATACCCGCAGGCTATCGAACACGACAAACGCATGGATAGTTAGACAGCCCCTCTGCCATTCTGTTGCTGCTTATGTGCCCTTTGGGGGAATGATCTGATCGGATACGCGAGCACTTATGGTTTCAACACAGTTCCCCTGCAGCCAGCATATTTTCCGCTTGACAATTTCTGCTTTTTAGATTATTGTATTATTATAATAATACACAAGGAGGTAATGACATGGCATGGGACTTGGATTCCGACCGCCCCATTTACGCCCAGCTTCTGGAACGCATCCAACTCCAGATCGTCTCCGGCGTCTATGGACCGGGTGACAAACTTCCAAGCGTTAGGGAACTGGCCGCAACGGCCAGCGTAAACCCAAATACAATGCAGAAGGCCTTTACGGAGCTGGAACGCAGCGGCCTGATCATAACCAGACGTACCAGCGGAAGATTCGTGACGGAGGATATACAGATGATCACACAGATACGGACCGATTTGGCCCGCGAAGAAATCAATGCTTTTATCCAAAAGATGAAAGGGCTCGGATTTGACTCGCAGGATATCATCCGCCTGTTGGAAGCCGCATCATCAGAAACGAAAAAAGGAGATGACTAGTGTGAAAAATAAATTTTTCACACGCAAATTTGTGCCTGCAGCCCAAATTCGCAGGTTACGGAAAGGCATGGTGATTAATATGGATCCCTCTCAAACCAGAACCACTATCCCGGCCGGTTCGGCAGACGGACAGCCGAGGCGGGCAGATGCTTCTGCCGAACTCGTATCCCTATCGGACGTTTCCAAAATCTACGGCCGATATACTGCCCTGTATCCCACAGCCCTAACGATTCCCAGGGGACGCATTATCGGCCTGCTGGGCCCTAACGGCAGCGGAAAGACCACTCTGATCAAGCTCATCAATGGACTGCTCGTTCCCACCAGCGGCCAGATTTTGATCGAGGGCTCTTCCCCAGGCGTGGAAACCAAGAAAAAGATTTCCTATCTTCCGGAACGCACCTATTTAACCAGCAACAGGAAAGTTTCCGATCTGTTGGATATTTTCAGCGATTTCTACGAGGATTTTGATGAGGATCGGGCAATCGGCCTGCTGCAGGCCCTGAAGATCGACCGCCAAGCCTCCATGAAATCCTTATCCAAGGGTACAAAAGAGAAAGTCCAGCTCGTGTTCGTCATGAGCCGGAACGCCGATCTCTACATCCTGGACGAACCCATCGCCGGGGTGGATCCCGCTGCCAGGGATTTCATCCTGCGCACGATCATCCAAGAGTACAATGAGAATTCTACCATCCTGCTGTCCACCCATCTAATTTCGGATATTGAAAATATTCTGGATGATGTGATCTTCATGCGGGAGGGACGGGTCCTGCTCCAATCCTGTGTGGAAGATATCCGCCGCGAACACGGAAAGTCCGTGGACGGCTATTTCAGGGAGGTGTTCGCATGTTGAACAAATTGATAAAACATGAATGGAAGGAAACTTGGAAAATCCCCAGCCTTTCCTGCCTTGTGCTCATAGTT
The DNA here is from genome assembly GCA_947650005.1 of uncultured Lachnospiraceae bacterium. Lineage (GTDB taxonomy): Bacteria > Bacillota > Clostridia > Lachnospirales > Lachnospiraceae > Eisenbergiella. The sequence continues at coordinate 875 of CANSTU010000029.1, read as the reverse complement.
GTCACCTGTATCTGCGCCCTGTGCCTGATGCGGATGGAACCGCCTGCTGTAGAAAATGCCATCAATATGGGGGCTCTGTTGTTAACGACCCTTTACAGTATGATGGTTTCCTGTGCCACCATCCTGATCCTAATCTATTTCGGAATCCGTTTTTATCGGAACCTGTATACGGACGAAGGCTATCTGATGCATACCCTCCCGGTCACTCCAAGACAACTCATTTTATCCAAAACGTTGGTGGCCTCTCTATGGTATTTTATCTGCTCCCTCCTGACCGTATGGTTCGTGATCATTATCTTCTCATTCTGCCTGCCAGTGATTGCCCTGGATGGCCCGGAACTTACCCTCGACTGGCTTATGGCTAACTCGAACTCGCTGTTCGGCATGTCATTGCCCGCCTTTCTCGTGTATTATCTGCTCATTTCCGCGGTATCCGCCTTCAGCAATGCCCTGATCCTGTACGGCGCGGTTTCCCTGGGACAGCTTTTTAGCAAACACAAGGTTATGGCCTCTATTTTATGCTATATCGGTTTTTCCATGCTGATCCAAACCGTTACTTCCTTTGCCATGACGCCCTATCTGACGAAGATGATCCTCACAGAGAGGGTATCCGGCGAACTGGCCAGAAGTACGGCTGGCGTCCCGGAATTTATGGGCGTTTTCATACGCGGCACCCTTCTTGTCGCCTTGCTGGGCTCCCTCCTGGCTGCCGTCGGCGCCTATATCCTGACGGAATATATGATGAATAAACAGCTTAATTTGGACTAGTGTACAGTGTGGTCAGCGCAAGGCCATGGTCGTCCCGGCTGTGCACTTCCCAGGCTGTTGGCACAAACGACAGGCTTCGGCGGGGAAGGCGGGAGCTATGGAATCCT